>JBEKPV010000021.1:0-27637 GCA_049520395.1 Tepidisphaeraceae bacterium | reverse complement strand
CCGGATACCTGGACCCCACCGATACTAGCGATAAGCCGCAATTACCCTGGGCGATCTGGGGCGGCCTTGTCATTGCCTATGGGACGATCCTGCTATGGTCGCTATCGCAAAAGCGACGGGAGCCGCCGCCGCCTGAGGGGTAACAACGTCGTCTGATTCACCGCGTGATCACGAACGAGCCTTGAAGTTTCCATGCTTTCCCAGTGTCGGTGTCAAACGCCCAGGCGTTGATCCGAATGGGCTTCACCTCGGGCGGAATGCGACGGAGATCGACTGTCCCTTGCCAGCCGCAATCGTGATAGCGGTCCTGGCCGGTTTTCGTGACGATGTCCGGCCGTTCCAATCCCATATCGGCTCGAACACAAAAGGTGCGTCGCCCGGCGGCGTCCTGATACGTAAGAACGACCGCGTCGGCGGGTTTGCCGACACCAGCCAGAAACGCCCATCCTGCGAAGACGACCTGATTCCCATTCGAGCCGATGTATTTATCCAGTTCACCTTTAGCGCCGCCGATTTCTTCGGGGCTGGCGGCGCGAATCAGGTCGGCGTCATCGCTGGAAATCAGCGGCGGGTGCATGAAACCGGCCAGATTCGCGACATTTGCGGCGAAGTGGAGCACGGCCGGCGTTGGATAGAGGTCCGCAACGTCGGGTTGATCCGGGAGAATATTGATCAGCAGCACGGCCGCCTTGCCCGAGCGCTGAAACTGCCGCCAATGATCCGACGCGGCAATCGCGGGGGCAATGCAGTAAACCTGGACGATTAGGAGCGCCGTTGCCGCGCAAGTTGGAACGCGCAACCATACCTCGCCACTACCGCCGGCTCGTCGCTTGATATCCCGGCAGATAAGCGGGATCAGACCCACCAGAGCGACAGGCAGATAAAGCGCCGTCGTCGTATAGCGAGTTTCCAGCGGCTCCTTGTCCCAGCCGAAGCCGGCCCGCGCAAATGCCGCCAACAGCGCGCTGGCGAGCGCGAATCCGCCGACGACGGTCCACGGCAGAGTTTGCCGGCGGAGATCGGAGGGGAATCGCCAGCATCGGAAAACGTAAGTGAGTCCCGCCAGGAAAAGTATGAGGAGGATTGATCCGCAGGTGACGGCCATGGTCGCCGGCGCAAATCCGGGCGCCGAGTCCGCGAAGGGACTGCCTAGAAACGCCAGCAAGTACAAGCACATGACTCCAACGCTGCTGCGATAGGCGGTTGAACCGCTGAGACTGAAAAAACTGTAATGGTATAGAAAACCGCCAACGGCAAAGATCGCCGTAAGCGCCAGGACGGAGAGAGCAACCGCTTTGCATTTTTTTGAGTTGAAATTGCCTTTTTGCATGGCCTGTGGTTCGGCGTTTCCTGGGGCTGCAAAAATCAAAAACGCCGCAATTGGCCAGACGAGGTTGCCGTTGGCACTCGTAAAAGTTGCCGCGGCGGCGCATACCAGGGATAAGGGTAGTTTCAGCCAAAGGACCATACCTGAGGTGAGCGTTACGAAGGTCAATACCACGAACATGCAAACCAGAGGCGCCTGCACGCCGGCTCCCCAAAGCCAGGTTTGTCGCTGCACCGGGCTGAAGAGCAGGACGTTGCATACGAACCAGATCCAAACCGCCCCGCCTTTGGAAGTCCGGCGGCAAGTTGGGAGCAGATCCGCGGAGGTAACGCCGGTCGCGACCCAGCCGGTCAGCAGAACTCCATAGTTGTTCCAGTAGGTGAAATGGTTGAGGGCGATGTTGATCAGATGTTCCGTGACGAGCCGATGTTCGTTGTGTTGCGCGAATAAATCCGCGAAAGCAATGTGGCCCAGGTGTGCCTGCGCATATATCCCGGCCCAGGACCATTCATCCCAGAAATGCACATCGACGCCGTCAGTCAAAATGAGCCAGAGCGGCAGAATCGCCGGCGTGGCGGCGGCGATCCAACCGACCCAGCGCCATAGCGTTGTGATTCCCCGACTTTCCATACTGGGTAAGGATACCGGCAGATCCGGAAAATGACCCCGACGGGATTCGAACCCGTGTCGCGGCCTTGAAAGGGCCGTGTCCTAGGCCTCTAGACGACGGGGCCGTGGCGTCGGCTTAGGGAATAGCCGAGCCAGGGAAGCGGCACAGTATGCCGATGTTCGCGCCGGGGTCAACGCTGGCGGGCGGCGGGCTTCGCCAGATACCATAGCGGCTCAGATGATCCACTATTTCAAATTCCGCCAGGAATTGTTCGCACCTCAGCCCGCCAGGGAAGTTTACATCAAAAGACCGGCCGGCCGCGGCTGGCCGGAGCAATGCCCCCCGATTCGCGCCGCCAATTCCTTCGGATTCGATCTGCTGGCCAATTTCGACATCACCTTCGTCCAAAATCGCGGCCACTGGCGCGTGCTCCGCGATATCGTCATCGACAGCGATTTCGCCTTTAGCGCCTCCGAATCAGGAACCGGAAATCCACTCTCGCAGCAATACGCCTGGTTTTGGGAGAAAGGGCAGAAACTGCCGCATGTGATTTCGGATCACGTTTGGAAAAAGATTCGCAATCAGGTGAAGGTCAGTTCGTTCCTATTTTTGCAAACGGATCCGAATGAGCTGCTTCTGATGACCGACCCGCCGAATCAAAATCGCCCCTTTCGGGCGATGTCGGCGCTGGTGGATACGGATTGGTATCCGGCCAGTTATCCGTGGCATATCGTTCTCGAACTGGACAATCGCGAGAAAAGAATTCGAATTCGCAAAGGCGAACCGATCTGCCGGCTCGTGCCGGTTCGGCGCGATGCGTATTTCGCGACGGAGATGTCGCAGCGGGAGTTTGACGATTTCTTCTCCCGCGGCCAAACCTGGCTGGCGACCCATGGCCGAGTGCAGGAAGACGGCGTCGTGGACATCACAAAAACCTATGTCCGCCAGCAGATGAAGTCTCGGTTCACGACGAAATGAATCGGAAGAATTGCCTGTTAAAGCCCCTACATCAATTGGCGACTATTTTGGCCCTTTCCTGATAAAATACATTTATGTCCCAACCACCGCCCTTCCTGTCGCCGCAACGGGGGGCGGGGACAGAATTCCCGGTTGCGCTGAAGAAATATTTTCCGTGGGTGCAAGATGAGACGCTGGTGGATCGGGCGGAATATTCTGTGGATGAACTCCTATTCGACGCGCGAGAATTATAGTGCTCGATCCTTTGCCGATGCATTTCTGGACGATCGTGCTGGATGGGGAGCCGTTCATTCGCTACCACATTGATGTTTTCAAGAAACTGCCGTTCGAATGGCATTGGCACATCATAGAGGGCGTGGCGGAGCTTGTGCACGACACGGCGTGGAGCGTGGCGGCGGGCGGGCACGTTCCAGAGCGCTATCCAACCGGACGGAGCATCGACGGCACCAGCGAATATCTGGATGAGCTGGCGGCCAAATATCCGGAGCAGGTGACGATCTACCGCAAGCCGCTGGGGGTCCGGTGGGATGGGAAGCGAGAGATGTTCAACGCTCCGATCGGGAACGTCTCGCGGGCGAGCCTGCTTTGGGTGGTTTCCAGTGACGAATTATGGACGGCGGAGCAATTCATCACAGGTCGAAAATTATTTTTGGAGAGGCCGGAGATCACGGCGGCGTTTTACTGGTGCTGGTTTTTTGTTGGGCCGGACCGGGTGACTTGTACGCGGAATACTTATGGGAATGAATCGCGCCTTGTCTGGCTGCGCACATGGCGATTTCGGCCGGGGATGGTGTGGGCCGCGCATGAGCCGGAAATCCTGACAGAGCAGATTGGCTCGGACGAATGGCGGGACGTCGGGCGGGCTAATCCGATCATGCACGATCAGACCGAGGCGCTGGGGTTGGTTTTTCAGCACTATGCGTACGCCACGCTGCCGCAGATCGCGTTCAAGCAGGAATATTACGGGTACAAAGGTGCGGTGGCGGGGTGGCTGGCGCTACAGGCGGTGGAGGAATTTCCGGCTCCGCTGGCGCGGTATTTTCCATGGGTGCGCGATGCGACGCAGGTGCAGCGTGCGGAGGTTTACGTCGAGCCGCTGCTGTTCGACGCGGGGTTGGCGGGATTGATGCCGCCGGGGGCGGGGCGCGCCAAGAAGCCGACGATCGTGGTGGACGGGATTTTTTTTCAGTTGGATCCGGCCAGCGGGATCGGGCGGGTGTGGAGTTCGCTGCTGAGGCAATGGTCGGCCGACGGGTTTGCCGCCAATGTCGTGATCCTGGATCGGCGGAGCAAGGCGCCGAAATTTGAAGGGTTCCGGCATCGGGTGATTACCGAATACAATCTGGCCGCGGCCGAGAAGGATCGGCGTTTTCTGCAGCGACTCTGCGACGAGGAGGGTGCGGACCTTTTCATATCGACCTACAACACCACGCCGCTCACGACGCCCAGCGTTTATATGGTGCACGACATGATCCCCGAGGTTTTTGGGGCCGATATGAACAACCCGGTCTGGAAACTGAAGCACGAGGCGATCCGGCAGGCGGCGGCGTTTATCTGTGTCTCCGAATCGACCCGGCGCGATCTACTGCGATTTTTTCCCGAAGCGGCGGAGAAGAAAATTTCCGTGGTTCCACATGGCGTCGCGCCCGCATTTCACCCCAGAAGCTGCGCCGAAATCGATGGTCTGCATAACAAACTCGGGATCACCAAACCTTATTTTCTCATGGTGGGCGATCGGGCGGCCGGTTACAAAAATGCCCTGCATAGCTTCCGCGCTCTTGCGCTGCTGGCTGAGGCTGGGAATTACCAGTTGCTTTGCACTGGACCGCGGCAGTTGGAGCCGGAATTTGCGCAACTGATCCCGAAAGGCATGACGGCGCGCCACCAATGGCTGGCGGATCAGGACCTTTCCATCGCCTACGGCGGGGCGGTGGCGCTGATCTACGTGAGTTTGTATGAAGGCTTCGGCCTGCCGGTGTTGGAAGCGATGGCATGCGGGTGCCCGGTCATTACCTGCAAGAACAGCGCATTGCCGGAAGTGGCCGGGGAGGCGGCGATGTACGTCTCGGCAACCGATCCGGCGGAGTTGGCGGCGGCGATGCTCGAGGTTCAGAAGCCGGAAATCCGAAAGACATTGATCGAGCGCGGGCTGGCGCGGGCGAAACAATTTTCCTGGGCGGCGTCGGCAACAAAGGCCAAGGAAATTTTGCTTCAGACCGCTCAATCAGTCCAGAGGATTGACTCTTAAGACGATCTCGCTGTTTTTGCTGCCGAAGGCGATGCAGTTGCAGAGGGCGATTTGCGCGTTTGTTGCGCGGGCGTGACCGGGGATAAAATTGAGATCGCGCTGGGGATCGGGATTTTCCAGGGTGGCGACTATTTTGGCCCTTTCCTGATAAAATACATCCATGTCCCAACCACCGCCCTTCCTGCCGCCGCCGGGGTATGTTCCGCCGGGGTATCCGCCTCCGCCGCCGGGATATCCGCCTGGGGGTTATCCGCCGGGAGGTTATCCACCCGGGAGTTATTCGATGCCGGCTTCGACGCGGACCAGCGGCGCGGCCATCGCCAGTCTGATTTGCGGTTTGCTGGTATGCGTTCCGATCGTGACCGGGTTGCTGGCGTTCATTCTGGGGTTGGTGGGGATTTCCTCGACGAAGAACCCGCTGGTGCGCGGGCGCGGTATGGCTGTGGCCGGTCTTATACTGGGATCGCTCAGTATCATCGTATGGTGTTCGATATCACTCAGCGGTGCGCGGCTTTGGCAGAGAACGGCGGCGGAACGCGCGCTGGCGACGGTTTACGTCAACGATTTGGCGGCCGGGAATCTTGATGCCGACGTTGCGCGATCCACGGGCAATGTCACACATGATTATCTGGCGATTGAACAGCAGCAAATGCAGCCGTGGGGAGCATTGCAGACCAGTTTTATTTTTGTGTTACCGATTCGTCAGCCCAATGGCTCTTATCTGGGCGCGACCGGGGGTACTTGCCAATTTGTTAACGGACAGCATCGGTTTCAAATGCGCATCATCAAAGATGTCAGCGGTGCGCTTTTGGTGGATTCGTTTCAATGGACGAATTGATCCGCATCAGGTTCGAAGCGTGGCGCCAAGCTGTAGCTGGGCGGCTTCGATGGCCTTTCGCACGGAGGACTCGACTTGTTCGCCGGTCAGAGTCGTTGTGGGGGAACGGAAGACGAGGGTGATGGTGACACTTTTGCTGGCGGCATCGAGGGGCTTGCCGCGATAAGTTGTCACGAATTCCAGGGATTCCAAATCGGGGAGATTCAGGGCGCGGATCAGGGTGTCGATTTTTCCGAACGGGAGACTGGCGGGGACGATCAGGGAAAGATCGCGCCGCACGGGTGGGAATTTGGGGAGTTCCTTGAGTTGCGGGACATGCCGGTGGGCGGCCAGCAAGGGGGCTAGTTCCAGTTCCGCGGCGACGGGTGTGTGGCGGAGGGAAATTTTTCCTGAGACAGCCGGGTCGATTTTTCCGAGGAAGCCGATGGGCTCGCCGGCCCAGAGGATTTGGCCGCCGCCGTGGCGGGCGAAGCCGGGGGAATTATCGGGGCGAATTTCCAGGGTGCGGTCGGCGTCGAGTTTGTGAAGAATCGCTTCAACAATTCCGCGGGTTTCGCGCAATTCTTCGCCGCCGACTAAGGCGACTTTGCGGCGCTCGTCGATTATTGCGGCGCCGGCGTTGCGGAACGTCGCGCCGATTTCAAAAAGTTTCGCGCTGGGGGTTCCGTTGGCTTCGTTCAATCGCACGGCTTCAAGCAGTCCGGGGAGGAGGCTGGGACGTAACGATGCGTCGGCTTTTCGAACGGAACTGTCCGCGCGAAGGTTCGAGGAGCCGAAATCTGTTCGCAAAGCGTCGGAGACAAACCCGAAGGTGACGGCTTCGAAATAGCCGCCGGCGACTAAGGTCTGGCAGATGGTGTCGACCGTGATGGAGCGGGGATCGGGAGGAGCGAGCTGGATGGAAATCTCGTGGCGAGTAGGAATGCGGTCGTACCCGAGGACGCGGGCGGCTTCTTCAATGAGATCGATCTCGGCGGTGATGTCGAGGCGATGCGAGGGGACGGTGGTTTCGATTCGGTCGCCATTGCGGACCGGGGAAAGGCCAAGGCGTGTGAAGGCTTGGATGACCTGATCGGTCGGCAACTCGATGCCGAGGATTTGTTTTAATCGCGCGAGGCGGAGTGAAATGTGTTTTGGCTTCGTTTCATCGGAGCCGGCGGCGACGACGCCTTTGAGCAATTGACCGCCGGCGGTTTTTAGGATTAGTTCGGCAGCGCGAAGACTGGCGCGGAGGGGAAGCGCGGGGTCGATGCCGCGTTCGAAGCGGTACGAGCTATCGCTTTTCATGGCCAGGGCGCGGGCGGTTTTACGGATGGAGAGGGGATCGAATCGTGCGGATTCGAGCAGGATGTCGGTGGTGGCTGCGGTCACTTCGGTGGCGGCGCCGCCCATGACGCCGGCGAGGGCGATGGGTTTCTCGGCGTCGGCGATAGTGAGCATGTCAGGGGTCAATTGGCGCGGGCGGGCGTCGATGGTGGTGAGGGTTTCGCCGCGGGCGGCGGTGCGGACGATGATTTTTCGGCCGGCGATTTTGGCGAAGTCGAAGGCGTGCAGGGGCTGTCCCATTTCGAACATGACGTAATTGGTGACATCGACGACGTTGTTAATGGGTCGGACGCCGACGGCGGTTAGGCGTTTGGCCAGCCAGTCGGGGGAGGGGGCGATTTTGACGCCTCGAATAAGGCGGGCCGTGTAATGCGGGCAGAGTTGACCGGCGTCGATGCGAACGGAGACGGCGGTGGAGGCGGCTGGATCGGTTTCGGGGGCCTGGGGGGAAACCTCGCGAAAGGGGACATCGAGGAGGGCGGCCAGTTCGCGGGCGACGCCGACGTGGGAGAGGCAATCGCCGCGATTGCTGGTGACCTCTACATCCAGGACGGTGTCGTTGTCGTAGGTTTCCATGGCCTCGACGGGGAGGCCGGAATTGGTGAGGGCGTCGGCGGCTTGGCGGGGGTCGATTTTTGCGGAGAGGAAGTCGCCGAGCCAGGCGAGACTGATCTTCATGGGGGTATTCATAACGTCGGGCGGGTGAGCCTTCCAGCGATGAGGTGTCGGCTTGACAGCACGGCGGCGGGTGGCGTATCGTGAACTACCTTTGGTCCCGTGCCGGGGAGACGGAGCCTTGGAGGCGGGACTCGAACGGGATTGCCTTCTGGAAGAGGATGGATCGGTGCCGAAATCAACGAGCAAAAAAGCGCCGGCGAAGCGGGCGCAACCGGAGAAAATAAAAGCGAAGGCGGCAGCGCCGGCGAAAAAAGCGGAAGTGGTTTCGGCGAAGGTCGAGAAAGTTGCACCGCCGCCGCCTCCGGTGCTGCGCAAACCGGCGAAGATTGCGGAGGCTCCGGTGGTTGCGCAGCCGGTTCCGGTGCCGACGGATGGGAAGCCGCGGAAAAATCAGGCGGGGCTTACGTCCAAAGAGTTGGAGTTTTATCGCGATTTGATTTTGGCGAAGCGCCGGGAAATCGTCGGCGATATGAGTTCGATGGAGCGGGAAGCGCTGCGAACCAGCGGCGGGACGAACCTTTCGAATTTGCCGATGCACATGGCGGACATGGGGACGGATAATTACGAGCAGGAATTCACCCTCGGGCTGATGGAAAAGGAACGGAAGCTGCTGCGCGATCTGAACGACGCATTGGCGAAGATTCAGAACGGCGCGTACGGAATCTGCGAAGGAACCGGAAAGCCGATCAGCAAGGCGCGGCTGGAAGCGCAGCCATGGGCGCGGTATTCGATTGAATATGCGCGGAAACTTGAGGGGCGGCTGCGTTAAGCATGTCGGGGGTTCGAAATGCCCCAACGGATAGCCCTTCGACTGGACTTGGGGCAGACGATCCGTTGGATTTCTTCGCCGAAAAAGAGCCGCAAAGAGTTTTCGGATTTTAGAATATGTCTTTGGCCGTGCGTTCTCCTGGTTCTTGGTGCCGGTTTTTAGTGACCGCGGGGGCTGGGGTGACGCTGGACCTTTGGACCAAATGGGTCGCGTTTCAAAAGTTGGCGATTCAGGTGGTAACGCTGCCGAACGGGCAGGTGCGGGCGTTCTCGGAAAGCGCGTATCAAGTGATTCCGGGGTGGCTGGAGTTTGAAGTGACGGCCAATCGGGGGGCGGTGTTCGGGCTGGGGCAGGGACTGCGGGTTTTATTCATCCTCGCGTCCTTGGGGGCGGTTTTGTTTTTGATCTATCTGTTTACGCTCAGCGAAAAAAAATGGGGATATCAGATTATTCTGGGCATGCTGCTGGCGGGCGTGCTGGGGAATTTGTACGACCGGGTGCGGTTTGGGTATGTGCGGGACATGATTCATGCGCTGCCGCGGTGGCCTTATTTATTTCCATGGATTTTTAATGTGGCGGATAGTCTGCTTTGCGTGGGAGTGGGATTGATGGTTTTGCATAGTCTGTTTTTTCCTGGGCCGCTTAAAGTGGATTATTCGGGAGAGTCTAGCCGCAATGCCTCGGATGGAAAGCGAAGTTGATCGGGAGATGATGCGGCGTGCGATTCGGCTGGCGATGCGCGGGCGCGGCGCCGTTGAGCCGAATCCGATGGTCGGGTGCATCATCGCCAAGGACGGGCTGATTCTGGGGGAGGGGTTCCATGAAACATTTGGCGGGCCGCATGCGGAGCCGAATGCGCTGACGGCGGCTGGTCCAAATGCGCGGGGGGCGACGGCTTATGTGACGTTGGAACCCTGCTGTCATTTGAAAAAGAAGACGCCACCGTGCGTGCCGGCGCTGATTAAGGCGGGCGTGGCGCGCGTAGTGGTGGGTTGCGTCGATCCTAATCCGATGGTCGCGGGTAAGGGTCTGGAGCAGTTGCGGGAGTCGGGGATTGAAGTTGACGCGGAGATTCTTGGGGCGGAATGCCGGCAATTAAATGCGGCGTTCTTCAAGCAAATGGAACAGCGGCGGCCTTATGTGACTTTGAAATGGGCGCAGTCGGAAAATGGGAAAGTGGCCGGGGCTGGGGGGCGGCGGGTGCAGATCAGCAACGGGGCATCGCGCCGCGCGGTCCATGGATTGCGGGCGCGGAGCGACGCGATTCTTGTGGGGATCGGTACGGCTTTGCTCGATGATCCGCTTTTGACGGCGCGGGATGTGGCGTGCGGGCGGCAGCCGGTGAGGATGATCGTGGACACCGATCTGCGACTGCCGCCTACCAGTCAATTGGCGCGGACGACGGGGGATGGAGCGGTGATTCTGTATTGCGGGGAATCGGTCTATCGGCAACGTCACGCGGCGGTGGCGGCGCTGGAGAGCCGAGGCGTGGAAGTTTGCGCGCTACGCGAAAATCCGGCTGAGATGCGGGGGAAAATGGGGAGTCTTTCGCTTTCTCGTCTACTGGATGATCTTGGGGGCCGGTCGATGACGCATTTGCTGGTGGATGCGGGGCCGACACTGGCGATGAGTTTTTTGAATGAAAATCTTGCGGATCGGGTTTGGGTGATCCGGTCGGAGAAACGGCTGGAGGCCGAGGGGAGGGATGCGCCGCATATCAATTGGGAGACGAGTGGGGAGATGGATTTGCTGGGGGATCGGTTGCGGGAGTATCTCAATCCGGCGGGTTCGGTGTTTTATTCTTTGCGGAAGTCGGCGGATTTTTTGGCGGTGGAGGGATGAGCGGGGATTTAATGGGGAGGGAGCGCATCGACTAATTTATCGATTTGGGATTCGGTGTTGTAGAAATGGGGGGAGCATCTCAGGCGGCCTTCTCGGACGGCGATTTCTATTTTGTGATTGCGGCGCAGGTCCGTGAAAATTTGGTCGTGGCTGTGGACGGGGGAGGCGAAACTGACGATGCCGGACCATTGCTGGGATTCGCGGGGACTGATGACTTGATACCCCTTTTTTTTCAGGCCGGCAATGAGGATGTCGGTGAGGAGTTTAAGCCTTTGGCCGATTGGATCGATGCCGGCAGATTGGAGGAGTTCGAGGGAGGCTTTGAAGGCGAGGAGGCCGGGGACGTTATAGCTGCCGCATTCGAAACGACCGGCGTCGGCGCGGAGGGTGTAGTCGTAGTCGCCGTAATTTTGGGCGTTGACGACGTTCATCCAGCCGATCATGAGGGGCCGGGTGTGCTCGAGGAGTTCGCGGCGGCAATAGAAGATGCCGGCGCCTTCGGGGCCCAGGAGCCATTTGTGGCCGTCGGCGGAGAGATAGTCGATTTGCATGGATTTGACGTCAACTGGAATTATTCCCAGGGATTGGATGCCGTCGACACAGAAGCGGATTTTTCGCTGGGCGCAGAACTCTCCGATGCGGAGGAGATCATGGCGTTGGCCGCTGGCGAATTCGACGTGGGAAAGGGAAATGAGGCGGGTGCGCGGGTCGGAGGCGGCTTCCAGGATTTTCTCGAGCGGGATTAATCGGGAGCCGCCCTCGGCATCTTCTTCGGGAACCATCACGAGTTTGACGCCGCGGTGGCGGACGGTTTCCATCCAGGGGTAGATGTTGGCGGGGTATTCGACGGCGGTGGTGATGATCTTGTCGCCGAATTGCCAGTCCAGGCCATTGGCGACGATGCTGATGCCTTCGCTGGTATTTTTGACGAAGGCGATTTCGTCGCGATGGGCATTGAGCAGAGCGGCGGCGCTTTGGCGAAGTTTTTCGATGTCCTGATGCCAATTGGAGCCGAGATAGGCGGCGGACTCGGCCTGGCGGGAATAAAGTCGCAGGGCTTCGGCGCCGGCGTGGGGGAGGGGCGAAACGCCGGCGTGATTAAAGAAATCGACGTGACGGAGGATGGGAAACGCCTCGACATTTCCGACAAGCTCCGTCATTCCACTCATGGGCAGCTATAATAACCGCGGAATCTGGAACTTCATTTGGGAAATTTGCCCTGAAACGATTGGCGCTCATTTTGGCGGGGATTGGCGTGATGCTGTCGGGGGCGGCGGCGCGCGGGGGAGATATCGATGAACGGACGATTCCGGGGAAATGGCTGAACCCCCTGCTGCCGGAGAATGCCCCGGAGCCGGCGTATCCGGATTACGATGCGCAGAATTTTCTAGAGAAGGCGCGGCTGCAATTGGAGGCGGGGCAATATCGACGGGCATTGGTGACACTGCAATTGGCGGGGAATCGGGAGCCGATCGATGCGGCGCTGATCGCGGGGGAGGCGCGGCTGGAATTGGGGCGATATGACGAGGCGCTATTCGGATTGACGGCGCCGGATGCGGGGGTGCAAACCTTGCGGGCGCGAGTGCTGGCGGCCCAGGGGAATTATCAGCAGGCGATCGACACGCTTCAGAAGATTATCGATGCGAATCCGGAGTTGATACCCCCCCACTACTACATCGGCGCTTATCGGGAAGCGATCGGGGACATCGCGGGGGCGAAATCGGCATATGAATGGTTCGTGAGCGATCCGCATAATTTTTTGCAGCAGTGGATTAGCCATCCGGAGACGTTTAACAGCGCTTCGGATGTGACGGCCATCGGGCGCGCAGTCGATCGGTGGGCGACGCTGACAATGGCGTATCAAAGCGAGGGGTCGCTTCATGACATCGTGCTGAGCATGTTTGTCAGGGCGTATGACCTGATCGATCGCGATTATTGGCCGGCGCACGTGGCGGCGGCGGAATACATGCTGCTGCACGATAATCCGGGCGGAGCGATGGAGGAACTGGACGGGGCGATGGCCGTGAATCCGTCGGATGTGCAGGCCTGGACTCTGACGGGGCGAATCGCACTTCAGCAATTTAATTTCGATGCGGCGGATAAGGCAGTGGCGGAGATTCGGAAGGTGAATCCGGATTCGATCGACGCGGATTTGCTGGAAGCGCGGAATTTTATGGCGCAGCGGGTGCCGAAGCTGGCGCTGCCGCTATTGCAGGGCGTGCTGCAGCGGGAGCCTCAGAATGTGGAAGCCTTGGGACTCATGGCCGGAGTGCAGTCGCTGCTTTTGGCGGATGACAAGGCGGCGGAAATCTTGAAGCAAGTGGATGCCCTGCAGCCGAATAATGCTTCGGCTTATTTTGAAGTGGCTGAGCAACTGGGGTCGATGCGACAATACCCACGCGCGGAGGCGATGTATAAGATCGCGGTGGATCGGGCTCCGTGGTGGGCGGCGGCGCGGAACGGGCTGGGGCTTCTTTACACGCAAAGCGGGGATGAAGATTCGGCGCGCGTGGTTCTGGAAGCGGCGCATTCGCTGGATCCGTTTAATGTGCGAACGACGAATTATTTGCGTTTGCTGGACATGATGGATGGGTTCGCGCGGAAAGAATCGGCGCATTTTATCGTGCTTTATGATGCGCAGCAGGACCCGATTATCCCCGAATACTTCAGCGATTATCTGGAGAGCGTCTATCCGGCGGTTTGCGGGGCGTTTGAGTATGAGCCGAAGGTGAAGACGATGATCGAGGTGTTTCCGACGCACGATGCGTTTTCCGTGCGGACGACGGGATCGCCCTGGATTGCGACGGTGGGAGCGAGTACGGGGAGGGTGATCGCGCTGGTGTCGCCGCGTAAGGGGGCACTGACATTGGGAACCTTCAATTTCAGTCAGGTATTGCGGCACGAATTTACGCATACGGTGACGCTGGGGGCGACGGATAATCGGATTCCACTTTGGTTTACGGAGGGGCTGGCGGTGCAGGAGGAGCATACGCCGGTGCGATGGGAATGGGTGCCCATGCTTTACCGGGCGGTGACGAGGAATGAGATGTTTGATTTGGATTCGTTGACATGGGCGTTTGTGCGGCCGCGGCGGCCGATCGATCGACAATTGGCGTATGCGGAATCGAGCTGGATTTGTCAGTACATCGAAGAGACGCGCGGGCATGCGGCGATTTTGCGGATGCTGGCGGAGTTTCGGGCCGGGCGGACGCAGGATGAAGTTTTTCGGAATGCTTTGAAAATCGAGCAAGGGGATTTTTATTCGGGATTTTGCCAATGGTGCCGGAAGCAGGTCGGGACATGGGGATACGACGAGGCGACGGATGCGAAATATGCGGCACTGCGGGATCAGGGGGAGGATTTGATTCGTCAGTACGACTACGTGGCGGCGGTGCCGGTGTTTGAGGAAATTGTGCGGCTGCGGCCGATGGATGTGCTGCCTCACCAGCGATTGGCGGGGTTGTATGGGAGTAGCGCAGTGAATGAACTTCAGAAGTCGGCGGAACAGTTGGACATACTGGCGCGGGTGGAATTAAACAACAACATGTACGCCAAGGGGGCGGCGCGGATTTACCGGAATATTGGGCAACTGGATAAGGCGTCCGCGCGGGCGTTGCAGGCTGTGTATATTGCCCCGTATGACAGGGGCGCGCATCAATTGCTGGGACAGATCGATCGAATGATGGGGAAGACGGTGGAGGCGGCTAAGGAGGATCGAGTGATTGAGGAACTGGATGATTGGCAGAGAGCTGCCGCGACGGGTGATGGCGAGTCAACTTCGTCGACTGATACGCCGGCCGCGCGATAAGACGCTCAATATGCAATTGCAATAACCATTTTCCATAAAAGTGAGGGGCGAATATGAACGCGAATGGATTGAAGCGATGTTCCATGCAATATTCGCAATAGGGTTGACAGGGAGCTAATTCGAACTGACGATGCCGGTGTACGGAGAGACAAGCCTGTCGGCCTAGAGCTGGGCGGCGGGGAGGAGAATTAATGTGTGTCTCTCCGACGGCCCGGAGTGCCGGGCGCCGTCTCTCTGGAAATCAAGCGTTACAACGTGCAGTTTCGGCCGCGGCATTTTTGATGGTGCCGCCTCTGGCGGGAGTTGCCGCGTTGGCTCAGGCCACGCCGGTCACTCCGCCTCTGCCCGAAATCGGCGCCACGACGTTCACGATCCCCGTGGCGATCATGGTGAACGGCGTGAACACCAACGACGGCCTGGAGAGCGGCCCCGAAACCGCAGCCATTGATAACAACAATGCCAGCGTGATCACCGGGTGGATGGGCTCCATGCCCAGCAGCGGCGGAACGGTCATCATCCCGCCGGGGACGTGGTACACCAACGAAGTCCTGCTGTTTAACGACCCACATGAGAATCTCAATGTTCAAGGAACGATGGTGGCGGCGTCGAAGAGCAATTACTCGTCTTATGACTATCCCTTCATTTATTGGATATATGCCAACAACGACCAAATCAGCGGCAGCGGTGGCGGGAGTCAAGGGCAACTTTACGGGCAGGGAGAAACCTGGTGGCCGGGCTCCAACGGCCCTGATATGGTGTCGTTCTATGACGCGAACACCGTGGAAGTTTCGAATATCACGGTTACGAACGCACCGCATGAGCACTTTTCGTTCGAAGGCAGCAACAACAACGTCACTTTTAACGGAGTGACGATCAACTCGCCCAGCACCTCGCCCCAGACCGACGGAATCGACCCCAGCGGCAACAACTTTCTGATTACCAATTGCAACATCAGTACGGGCGATGACGATATCGCGATCAAGGCGGGGAATGCGACGAGCAACATCACGATCACCAACATGACGATAGGGACCGGGCATGGGATTTCCATCGGCAGCAATACCGAAGGGGGCGTGAACAACGTCTTCGTAAACAATATCAGCTTTACCAATACGGCGTTCGGATTCCGCATGAAGACCAATGCGGACAACGGCGGCATTGTTCAAAACGTCAGCTACAACAACGTGACGATGAGTAACGTGCCTTATCCGGTCTTCATTTCGAGTTGGTACAACGGAAGCGGATTCGCCTACGGGAATGTTGCCAACGGCACGTTCGGAAGCACTGCGCTTACATTTAACAGCGTTACCAATGGGCCATACACCGGCGGCGTGACGCCGGTGTGGCAGAATATTTCGTTCAATAATGTGACGAGCAGTTGGACGAGCACGACCGCCACCGGGTACACCCATTCGATAGCGGGCCTGCTGTACGGACTGCCGTCGTCATCGATCCAAGGCGTCAATTTCAACAATGTGCAGATTTCAGCGTACCAGGGGATGTCTCTGGCGTATGCAGGCACTGGCGCGGCGCCAGGGGAGCCAGGGGGCGTGGCGGTGCCGATTTCCTTTACGGGTAACTGGGCCATCAATACCGGGACCGGTCAGCAATTTGGAACGGTCACTAATCCCGACAACGTGAACGTCAGTTCGAGTGACACCGCGGGTCAAAACCCCGGCAGCGTAGTTTATTTTAACGGCGAATTGCCTGCCGCATACGATGGGCCCGCGATCTCCCCAAGTTACACGCCGAATTACAACACTTGGGAGACATCGAACATAGTGGATCTGACTTTGTCGTCGGTGCCTGAACCGACCACGGTTGCGTTGACGGTCGCCGCGTCGGCCCTCATGCTGATGTGCCGGCGGAGAAATACCGCTAAACCGGGCGAATAGTCCTCGTGCCGGGCAATGGTGATGAACAAAGAGGGCTTGGGGTGCGGCTCGTATTTTTCGAAGTAAACGATCGACAAAATGCCGGCACAGGCGTCACAGGCGGCGCAGGCGGTTGGGTTTCCCCTTACGATCTTCAGGCACATGAGTTATTGGCGCAAATTGACCAAATGATGGGAAAAACGGCCGAGGCCGCGAAGGAGCAGCGGGTGATGGAGGAGCTGGATGAGTGGCAAAAAGCGGCTGCGCAAGGGGATTAAGGTGCATCCTAACGAGGGTGGGAAATTGACCAATAATGGGGCAGAAATTGCAACCATAATGTCAATAATTGCACCATGATACGTCCAAAAGTATTATGTGGATGAAGCACTGCAATACGTCCGCAATTTTCTTGACGGGGGCGGGGAATCAAGCCATACTCTGGGTGCAGGCTAGCGCGGAGAGGCATTGCCTGCCGACCTGGTAAGGGCGGAGTGGAGGAGTTGAATGTGCGTTTCCCCATCGGACCGGGGCGTAGGGCGCCGGTTCAATAAGCAGCACGCAATCCGCAGGGCAGTTTCCGTAGCCGCTTTTATGATCGTTCCGCCGCTGGCGGGTGTTGCTGCGCTGGCTTCAGATCCCACATTGACCTGGCCTGGATTTTCGGGGACTCCTCCGGAACCGCAACAGCCGAACATCACCGGCACGACAACGATTAATGCGACGAACTTGATCGCGACGTCGTCTTGGAACTCGACGGATGCCGCGACGAACGCGGCGATCATTGCGTTTGACCTAAATACAAGTCTTGCGGGGAACAGCAGCGGCACAAGAGGCTCGCTGATTATCCCGGCCGCCGGTGCGGGGACTGTTTACGACGTCAATCCGATCGGCTCGGTCACATCCACGAATTTTGATTTGGAGATCAACGGGGCGCTGCAGGCGCCGACGAATCAAGAGGATGCCAATTGGGGCGGAAACGCGGCGCTGTTCACATTCAACAGCATCAAGAACGGGGAGATCACGGGAACGGGAAGCATCGACGGCCAAGGGGGACTGGGCACCAACAGTTGGTGGACTGGCACCAACGGCAACCCCATAAGCACTCGACCGAAGATATTTACGTTTAGCAATGGCGGGACGGTTCTGGTTAGTGGATTGACGCTATACAATTCGCCTGAGGAATTCATTACGTTCGGCGGTTCGCATCCGAATGCGTTTACGTTCAACAACCTGACCATCAGCGCGCCATCCACTTCGCCGAATACCGACGGAATCGATCCCGATGGGTCAGATTTCCTAATCTCGAACAGCAATATCTCGACGGGCGACGACGATATCGCGATCAAAGCGGTGTCGGGCGGTGCGGAGGCGCAATATATAGCGATCACCAACATGACTGTTGGATATGGCCATGGGATTTCCCTCGGCACCGGCCTCACCGCGGGCGTGGCCAACATTTACGTTAACAACGTCAATTTTACGAACACGAGCTTTGGATTCCGAATGAAGACGCAGCCGAGCAACGGAACGCTCGTGTCCAATGTCAACTTCAATAACGTAACGATGAGCAATGTGCTGTATCCCGTTTACATTTCGAGCTGGTATAACAACTTGGGGGGGTTCAGCTATCCGACCAACGCGAATAATCCAACGTCGCCCAACAACTTTGGAAGCGCGGTGACGACTTTCAACAGCAGTACGACGCCGATGTGGCAGAATATTTCGTTCAATAATCTGACGAGCAGTTGGACGAGCACGACGATTGCCGGTTACCAAGGCTCGCTGGCGGGCCTGCTGTATGGGCTGCCGGCAAATACGGGCGGGACCAATACCGGTGTTATTTTGGGCGTCACGTTCAACAACGTAAGCCTATCGGCTTATCAGGGGATGAGCCTGGCATATGCAGGTACGAGTTCGTCGCCGATTGCGTTCATTGGCAATTGGGCGGTTAACGCGGCGACTGGTCAGCAATTCGGCACGGTGACCAACCCGGATAACGCCAACGTGGGCGGATCGAATCCTGGCAACCTGCGCTATTGGAACGGGTCGTCGACGTTGCCGTTTGATGGGATCAGTTATCCGCTGGGTGCGGGCGGCAGCGCAAACTTCAACACCTGGGAAACATCGAACGTCGTTTATCTAACCGCGTCGGCAGTGCCAGAACCTACCACGGCCGCGCTGGCGGTTGCCGGGTCGGCTTTGATGCTGATGCGGCGGCGGCGGAAGCAGCAAACGGACGCGGATTCGGCCTAACCAAGGCGGTTTCGGGCTGGAATCTCCCATTTTTAATTGACGCTTTTAGAGCGGACAACTAAGCTTCATTTTTGCCTGGAAGCCGTCGTTGCACGACGTGAGGGTTCATTGGGTCTGGTCGTGCGGCTTTCGGGCGGGTTTTGTTTATGCGGATTGTGCCAAAGCGGCCATCGCGGCGCATGTGCGGGGGCACGATCTCGGGCGCTATTTTCGTTCCTGGCGTCGCGATTTTGACGCCGCTCCTGTCATGCGGCCGGGCCTTAGCTGATCCGGCGCTTCCTTCCATTACCGGCAGCGACAATTTCACTGTCACGGGGCTGGTGAACGACGCCACGGAAACGCCTTCCAACGACAACACCAATGCATTGGCGATCGAGAACGCGATCGCGACTTGCGCGGCGGACGGGGGCGGGACGATCACTGTTCCGTCGGGAACCTATTTCACCAACGGGATGTATATCCCCACCGGAGAAAATGGGGTCGACCTGCAGATTCTGGGCAACGTCGTGCTGGCCTCCAAGACGAATTACACGGTGCCGAACGGGGAGAACTATTTCATTTATTGGAAAAATGCGAGGAACGACGAAATCAGCGGCGATGGAGTGGGATCGATCTACGGGCAGGGAGAGACGTGGTGGCCGAATACGAGCGGGCCCAATCTGGTTAATTTTTCGAACCCGAACGCGGTGGAGGTGACGAACATCACGCTGACGAACTCGCCGCATGAATTTTTCTCGTTTACCGGCTCGACGACAAACAATGTGACGTTCAATGAAGTAACGATCAACGCGCCGGGAACGTCTCCCAATACCGACGGGATCGACCCGAGCGGCAACAATTTCCTGATCACGAACTGCAACATCAGCACGGGTGACGACGATATTTCGCCGAAGGCGGAAACGGGGAACTCTCCGGTGACGAATCTTGCGATCACCAATGATGTAATCGGGACTGGCCATGGGTTGTCCATCGGAAGCAGCACGTCGCTGGGAATGAGCAACATCACGGTGAATAACGTGACGTTCAACGGGACGGTTTTTGGACTCCGCATGAAGTCCCAGGCGGACAACGGCGGGGTTGTTCAAAACGTCAGCTTCAACAACATCACGATGACCAATGTTTTTTATCCGGTCTACATCTCCAGCTGGTACAACGGGACGGGATTTTCCTACCCGACCAACGCCAACAGCGCGGCAAGCTTCAACAGCGTGACCAATAGCCCGTATACCAATGGCGTGACGCCGCTGTGGGAGAACATCAGCTATAACAATATCACCAGCACGTGGACGAGCACGACGGCGACGAATTACAAAGACTCGATCGCGGGGCTGCTGTATGGTCTGCCGTCGGCGGTGATTCAGAACGTGAACTTTAACAACGTGAACATTTCGGCCTACCAGGGAATGTCCCTGGCGTACGCGGGGACGGCTTCGGAGCCGATCTCTTTTGGCGGCAACTGGAGCATTAATGTCGGCACGGGGCAGCAATTCGGGACGCTGAGCAATCCCGTCAACGCGAACGTGGGACTCAACACGGCGGCGGGAAATCCGGGGAACCTGACCTATTGGAATGGGATGGCAACCGCGCTGTATGACGGGCCGCCTTCGATGGGGACGCCGAACTTCAATACGTGGGAGACGTCGAATGTGGTTTACCTGACGACGGTGCCGGAACCGACGACCGGCTCGCTGGCGGTGGCCGGGTCTGCTTTGATGCTGATGCGCCGGCGGAGACAAGAGTCGGCCGAATCTGAATAGACTTGGTGCGATATAATCAATTAAAAGGCCCAGGGCGTTTGCTCCCTGGGCTGCTATTATTTTGGTTGGCGGACGGTTATTTAGCCGACTTCCTCCAGGATGGCGGCTTTGACGTTGGCGGGGACGGGTGCGTAACGAAGGGGTTCCATGACGGAGCTGGCGCGGCCGGTGCTCATGGAGCGCAGTTCGGTGGTGTAGCCGAACATTTCGCTCAAGGGGACTTCGGCTTCGACAACGCGGGTGTTGCCACGCTGGTCGCTGTTGACGATGAGGCCACGGCGGCGGTTGAGGTCGCCGGTGACGTTGCCGACGAATTCTTCGGGAGTGGTGACGACGACCTTCATGATCGGCTCCAGGAGGGTGAGGCCGGCCTTGGTGCAGGCCTCGCGGAAGGCCAATTGGCCGGCGAGTTCGAAGGCGATCTGGGAGCTATCGACCGCGTGGTAGCTGCCGTCGACGAGGGTCACTTTGCAGTTGATGAGGGGGTAGCTCGCCAGGACGCCGGTTTTGGCGGCCATACGGACGCCATATTCGACGGAGGGGATGTACTCCTTGGGGATAGAGCCGCCGAAGATTTTGTTTTCGAAGGCGACGCCGTCTTTCCAGCCCCATTTTTTGAGGAGTTCGGGGTCGATCCCCGCGCCGTTGAAGGGTTCGATGTTGATGGAGCAGTCGCCGTATTGGCCGCGGCCGCCGGATTGCTTGACGTGCTTGCCGCGGACGTGATCGGCGCGGCCGGTGATGGTTTCCTTGTAGGCGACCTTGGGTCGGCCGACGATGACTTCGACTTTGTGATCGCGGGTGAGGCGATTGCGAAGGATTTCGAGGTGAAGCTCGCCCATGCCGGCGATGATGGTCTGGCCGGTTTCGTCGTCGTAATTGGCCTGGAAGGTGGGGTCTTCGCGCTTGAGGGTGGTGAGAGCCTCGCCGAGCTTTTGCTTGTCCGCGGCGGTCTTGGGCTCGATCGACATGCTGATGACGGGCTCGGGGAACGTCGGGCGTTCCAGGATGATGGGATTTTCGGGATCGCAGAGGGTGTCGCCGGTTAGGGCTTCGCGGACGCCGATGCAGGCGACGATGTCGCCGGATTCGGCGACGTCGATCGGATTTCGATCGGCGGCGTGCATCTGGAACATTCGGCTGATGTTTTCGCGTTTGTTGCGATTGCTGTTGAGAACGCGGCTGCCTTTTTCCAATTTGCCGCTGTACACGCGGACGTAAGTGAGGTCGCCGTGCTGGTCGTTGACGATTTTGAACGCCAGACCGCAGAACGGTTCGTCGGGATTGGGATGGCGCTCGATGATTTTGTCGGGATCCTTGATGTCGTGCCCCTTGATGGCGGGCATATCGAGAGGTGAGGGAAGATAGTCGATGACGCCGTCCAGAACGCGCTGGACGCCGACGTATTTCAAAGCGGAACCGCAGAAGACCGGGTGCAATTTGAAAGCGATGGTGGCGGCGCGCAGGGCCTTGCGGAGTTCTTCGAGGGTGGGCTCCTGATTGTTCAGGTATTTTTCCATCAGGTGGTCATCGGTCTCGGCGACTTTTTCGATGAGGTCGTGGCGCCATTTGTCGTAACGCTCTTTTTCCTCCGGAGGAATGGGCTTTTCGACAATGGTTTTGCCGCGGTCTTTGTCGTCTCCGACGGTGTAATAAAGGGCGACACCGGTCAGGAGATCGATCATGCCCTTGAAGGTGCTGCTTTGTCCGATGGGAATTTGGACGGCGACGGCCGGAGCGCCCAGGCGCTCGCGGATGGAATTAAAACTGAATTCGAAATCAGCGCCGACTTTGTCCATTTTGTTGATGAAGCAAAGGCGCGGGACGTTGTACTTTGTGGCTTGGCGCCAGACGGTTTCGGATTGGGCTTCGACGCCCTCTTTGCCGTCGAAGACCGCGATGGCGCCGTCGAGGACGCGGAGGGAGCGTTCCACTTCGGCGGTGAAATCGACGTGACCCGGGGTATCGATGAGATTGACGGTATAGCGCTCGCCGTTGCGGTCCCACGGACAGGTGGTGGCGGCGGAGTTGATGGTGATGCCGCGCTTTTGTTCCTCTTCGTCGAAATCCATAACGGCGGTTCCCTCGTGAACCTCGCCCATCTTGTGGATTTTTCCCGTGTAATAGAGGATGCGTTCGGAGACGGTGGTTTTGCCGGCGTCGATATGGGCGGCAATGCCGATGTTGCGAATTTTGGTCAGGTCGCGCGACATAACAAATCCTTGAAAAAGCTTGTTTTTGGAACCGCGCCCAGATAGACCGTCGGCTTCGCGGGAGTCCCTTGGCGAAAGCCGGGCGTTAGGGTGAGGGTGACGGCCGTTGCGTGGGAACCGACGGTGGATTCCGATCCACCGGCTGCGTCCGAGTGAGGTTTGGAGCCGCACCCCGCCGCACGATCCGCCGATGCCGACCGTGCTGGGCTTCGGTCAGCAATGGCCCTCACTGCGATAGCAGCTTCATGTTCGCTCCTTGCCGGAACAGTATCGACAGTACGGATTTAGGCACACGAATGTTTGGCGCGTGCTTCCGCAGATGCCGAAGGAGTGCGGTAATGTAATGAACGTCGACCCGTCGTCAAGCTTGCTTAAACAAGCGACATACTTAGTCTTATCGGACCTTCCGCACGCTTAGCTGGCTTATCATAGGCCGTCTGGGGCGGCGGTTGGACCTATAAAAACGTCAAAAAAAGTTACGGCGAAAAGACCGTGAAAACCGTCACAAACTTATCTGAAATAATAACTTAGGCGATTTGACCCTGTCCGGATTTTGGCTTAAATAACTAATGGGTGCGGACCGATAAAACAGGAACGCATCCTGGTAGTACTTCTATTGGGCATCGCCGGCGTGAGAGGAGGCGGTGTGAGAGCCGGGCGGTGATCCATTGGATGCGACTAAGTTAGCACCGGCAACGGGCTTGTGTCAGTGTTAACAGCCGGGAAAGTGCCATGAGGAAGAGTGTTGTCATCGTGGTTTCGGTATTGGTGGTGGCGTGGATTAGCCTGCCGCTTCTGACTCTTACCCATGCGACGGATAGTTCGCTGACAGCATCGCGGGGAAATCAAAATAGTTTGGGGCAGTTGGATTCCGGGAGGCCGGAGGCGGATTTGGCAGTGATTCGCGGGCACGCGGGGTTTTGGAGATTGGCGCAGGATCGGGCGGGGGTGTGGTGGTTTTTATCGCCGGATGGGCGATTGGAATTTTTGAATACGGTAACCACGGTGCAGCCGACGCAGTTGTCGCGCGATCGGGATGCGGCGCATTTTGTCTCGCGGGATTGGCATGGGGATTCGGATGGGGAGGGTAGCCGGTCGCAGCTGGATCAATGGGCGCAGGCGACCTTGCTGCGGGTTTTCGAGACGGGGTTTAAGGGTCTGGGGGCGTGGTGCAATCCGGCGTTCCATCGGCAGGAGGTGCCGATGAGCCAAGATCTGAATCTTTGGACTTGGATCGACGATGCGTCACGACGGTTTTATTCCTCGGATTGGGCGGCACTGGCGGAGCGGGCGGTGAAGACGCAGGTTGAGCCGCTGCGCGATAATAAGAATCTGCTGGGATATTTCATCGATAACGAATTGGACTGGGGCGACGGGTTCGCGGGGCCGTCGGCTTATTTTGATCATTTAGCGGCGGTCGATCCGAACCGGGTGGAAGTGACAAAGGTCATGCGGACGGTTTGGCCGACGTTGGAGCAGTTCAACCATGCCTGGGGAACGAAGCTGAGCGGCTGGAGCGAAGTGGATGGCTGGGCGGATTTGCCGCGCGAGCCGGCGGGGGCATATGCGATGCTGAGTTCGGCTTGGGTTTCGCATCTGGCGGAAGATTATTTTCGATGCACGACGTCGCTGATCCATAAATACGATCCGAATCACCTGATACTGGGCGTGCGATTCAAAGGGTACGCGCCGATCGAAGTTGTGACGGCTTCGCGGAATTATACGGATGCGCAATCGCTAAATTATTATGTTTCGGACGCGAAGCTGGATGCCGAGATGTTTCGGATGATGTATGAGCGATCCGGGCAGCCGATTTTGATCAGCGAGTATTCCTTCCATGCCACCGACGGAAATAGCGATGACATGGACACGGTGGGGTTTGCGGCGCATGTACCGGATCAGCAGGCGCGGGCGGATGGGTATCGGCTGATGACGTCGCGACTGGCGCGGGTGCCTTATATTGTGGGGGCGGATTGGTTTCAGTGGTGCGATGAGCCGCCGGCGGGGCGAAGCGGGGATGGGGAAGATGTGAATTTTGGAGTGGTGGACGTCCATGACCGGCCGTATGAGTTGCTGGCGGATGCGATTCGGCAGACGGCGCCGACTTTGGATCCATTGCACCAGCGGAGTGTCGCGGATTCGGAGCAGGATGTTTGGCGGGATAGTTACGCGGCCAAGCCGTCGATGCAGATTCCCTATTTGACGCAGGCGCCTGCGTTTGACGGGAATCTGGCGGATTGGCCGACGGATGCAAAGCTGGCGGGGATCCAACGGGAGCAGACGGTGGGCATGGACCGGTATCCAGTAGCGACGCCGAATATCTGTTTGGGCTGGAATCACGATGGAATTTATCTGGGAATTGAAGTTTTTGATAAACATTTGGAAGTCGCGCCGGCCAATGGGTGGTGGTGGACGCGGGATCACGCGGAGTTCTATATCGCGACTCGTTCGGTGACGTCGGATCAGAACAATTACGACGTATTTTGCCATCAATTTTTCCTGGTTCCCGGGGGCGATCCGAGCAACCCGTCGATGGGCGTGGTGGGGCAATGGCATCGTGACGGCGACGCTTTGAAAGACAATTTGATCCCTCAGCCGCTTATAAAACAGGCAATCAAAGTCTATCCGAACCGGTATGTGGCGGAATTGTTCATTCCGGCGGCAGCGCTGCATGGGTTTGACCCCGACCATCAGCCGAGCATGGCGTTCAACCTGGATGTCCTGGACTTTCATTCCGCGGCGGACTTTTTCTGGTCCGCGCCCAAGGTCATGCAGACGCAGCTTCGCCCCGGGACGTGGGGTTCGCTCTATCTCAGTCCGCCGGCGAATCCGGGGGTGGTGGCCCGTGCGGCGCAAGCCATGGCGAACTAGCGTTTCCCTTCTTCGATTGTCGAGTCAATAATTCGTCGTGCTGCTGGACGATCAAATCCGCGCCCTGGGGCGGAAACTCTTCGCATTGGTGAAGGAGCGCGCTTCGCGCGATGAGACTTCGTGGGGGATTGACCCGCTGATGATGAAGCTGGTCATGCGCGATGAATCATTGAAGGCGCAATTATTCCGATTTGTGGATGCGCTGCCGGCGCTGCGGACGAACGAGCAGATCGCGCGGCATTTGCGGGAGTACCTTCTGGAGGCGCGGCATCTGCCGGGGGCGTTGCAATGGGCGATGGGGCGACTGCCGGTGGGAGGGTGGATGGCGTCGCCGGTGGCGGAGGCGGCGAAATATCAGGTTCGCCGCATGGCGGGGAAATTTGTCGCCGCTTCGGACCTGGATGGGGCGGCGAAAGTAATCGAACAGCTTCGGCAGCGGCGGTTGGCTTTCACTATTGATCTACTTGGGGAAGCCGTGGTTTCTGAGAGCGAAGCGGAGGCGTATCAGCGGCAATATGTTTCGCTGCTGGAGGGATTGCCGGGGCGGGTGAATTCGCTCCCCGGCGATACGCTGCTGGATGGGGATTCGGATGGGCCGATACCGCGGGTGAACGTCTCGATCAAACTTTCGTCGCTCTATAGCCAATTTGATCCGATCGATCCGGTGGGGACGCGCGCGGCGGTGCTGGCGCGACTGCGGCCGATTCTGCGGCTGGCGCGCCGCGCGGGGGCTTTTGTCAACCTTGATATGGAACAGCGGGCGTTTAAGGATACGACACTGGATATTTTCAAATCGGTTTTCATGGAGCCAGAATTTTTGGATTGGCGAGATGTGGGGATCGCGATTCAGGCGTATTTGCGGTCAGCGCTGTCGGACCTTGAAGATTTGTCGGCCTGGGCAAAGCAGCGCGGGACCGCGGTTTGGGTGCGATTGGTGAAGGGAGCTTATTGGGATTATGAAACGATCGTCGCGGCGCAAAATGGATGGGAAGTGCCCGTCTTTACGGATAAGGCCCAGACGGATTCGAACTTTGAAGCGTGCGCGGGGTTTTTGATTGAGCATCATCGATTCCTGCGGCCGGCGATCGCGAGTCACAATATTCGCAGCATTGCGGCGGCGCTGGCGACGGCCGAGTATCACCGGCTGCGGCCGGGGGATTTGGAAATCCAAATGTTGTACGGGATGGCGGACGCGGAAAAAGGGGCGCTGGCGGGGATGGGGCGGCGGGTGCGGGTTTATATGCCGGTGGGGAGTTTGCTGCCGGGGATGGCTTATTTCATCCGCCGGTTGCTGGAAAATGCGTCCAATGAATCTTTCTTGCGGGCGGGGTTCGTCGAACATCTGCCCGAGGAGCAATTGCTTATGAATCCGATGTTACAAAAGCGTCCACCGCGCCAGGTCGTGGCGCGGGGTGAATTTGAGAATCAGCCGCCGACGGATTTTTCGGTGGAGTCCTCCAGAAACAAGATGTCCGAGGCGCTGGCTTTGGCGGAAGCCGCGGCGGGATCCGAGTATCCGCTGCTGATTGGGGGCAAGTGGGTTTCGGGGTCAGCACGGCTGGCTTCGATCAATCCGTCGCATAAGTCCCGCGTCGTGGGACGATGCGTGCGCGCGGATGCGGAGCAGGCGCGCGAAACGATCGCGGCAGCGGACAGGGCATTTGCCGGTTGGCGGGATACGCCGCAGGAGCAGCGGGCGGTGCTGCTGGATCGTGTGGGGGATATTTTGAGGCGCGATCGGTTTGCGCTTGCGGCGGTGGAGGTTTTGGAATGCGGCAAACCTTGGCGAGAGGCGGACGCGGACGTGGCGGAGGCGATCGATTTTTGCCATTACTATGCCTGGCAAATGCGGCTGATTGCGCGGGGGGCGGGACGGAGTTTGCCGGGGGAGCAGAATGAGTGGACTTATGAGCCGCGCGGAGTGGCGGTGATAATCGCGCCGTGGAATTTCCCGCTGGCGATTTTGTGCGGAATGACGGCGGCGGCGGTGGTCGCGGGGAATACCGCGATCATGAAACCAGCGGAGCAGTCGAGCGTGATCGGGACAAAATTGGCGGCGGCGTTTGTCGAGGCGGGGACGCCGGCGGGGGTTGTCAATTGTCTGTCTGGCGTCGGCGAGGAGATTGGGCCGGTTTTGGTGGAGGACGCGCGAGTGGCGGTGATCGCGTTCACGGGATCGAGGGGGGTGGGACTGGCCATCAATCAGAAGGCATCGCTGACGCCGGCGGGACAGGATCACGTCAAA
>JBEKPV010000020.1:0-27652 GCA_049520395.1 Tepidisphaeraceae bacterium | reverse complement strand
AGACGGAAATCGTTACGGTCGAATTGTCAGTGGTCACGATGTCGCCGTCGGAGTCCTCGACGTCGACGACGAGAGAGGGATTTATGGCACTACCGGCGGTGGAATCGGACGGCTGCTGGACGAACGCCAGTTGAGCGGCGGCGGGGGATGGGCTGGAGGAGAAGCCGACGGACGTAATCCCTCCACCGACGAGGGCGGAAATTATTTTTTCGCCGATGGGGCTGCCCAGGCCGGTGAAGCCGTCGCCGGTGACATCGTTGAAATCACTGGAGGGGAGCGCGTAGAGATCACTGATGGTTTGGCTTGGGCCGTCGAGCGAGCCTAAATCGCGCAGGGCCCTTCCCTGATCCGCCAAGGCGATGATGGCGGCCCACTGCGGCGTTCCCGCGCTGGTGCCGCCGACCACTTGCCAGCCGGATTCCCCGTCGCTGGGGAGGGAATCATAGATCAGAAATCCGGTATCGGGGTCAGCGTCGTAGGCGACGTCGGGTTTATCGGTGCCTTCGTAGGGGCTGACACCGCCGCCGCTGCCGGACCAGGCGGATTCGCTTTGCCAATCGCCAGAGGAATCGACGATGAGGCTAGTTCCACCGACGGCCAGCACGTTGGGGGAGGTGGAGGGATAGTTGGTCAGTCCATCGTCACCGGAGGCGGCCACGAAGGTGACGCCTTCATGGCCGGAGGGGGTTGTAAAATCGCTATCGTAGGCGGTTTCACCGGCAAACTCGGGCGAATCGCCCCAGCTCATGGAGACGGCGACCACGCCGGTTTGTGCCGCCGCCCAAGTCACGGCTTGGGTCAAGTCGGCGACCGCATCCGACGGCGCTTCGACGAGCATGATATCCGCCTCGGGCGCGATGGCATGGGCCCATTCGACGTCGAGCGATTCTTCCGTTGCCCAGCCGGCGTCGGTTGGGGCGGCTCCTTCGGGTGTATCGACGGTGAGGACGAATTGGCCGGAGGCGTTGTCGTTGGTGAGGCCGAAATTGGCGTCGAAGGTTTTCAGGTCACTGACAATGTTGGGATCGGCATAGGCGTCGACGATGGCGATCGTCTCGCCGGCGCCATTGGCGGCGACGGTTTTTCCGCCGGTGGTGAAGACGAGATTGTCCAGATTGTAGGCTTCCTCGATCATGGCGGGTGAAAGGCCGTCGGGCGAACCGGACGTGTCCAGAGCCCCTTTGACCAGAAGCGATAATTGGATCGTCTGGGATGATGAAAGAAGCACGCGCCGCTCGAGGGATTCCATGAGCGGTCGGCTGAGCGGGAAGGGGATTTTCGGCTTGGGTCTATTGAGGATGAACATCGTGGCCTCGCAAGAATCGCTGACCAGGGTCGCCACGGTTGCCGCTTTGGGGAGCAAGCTTGACCCGTCGACGATTGCCTGGTCAGCGAGAACAAAAGTTCGAAGGCCGGGGCAAAATAGGGAGGCCAGCCTTAAGCCACGGTGAAGATGGGAAAACATTTTGAGTGCGGAAGAAAACGTTTGATAACGGGATCCGCCTCGGAATGGTTCGTAGCCGGCGAGTGACGTACCGCATTTATTTAACGGGAACTTAGGGAAGTTTTGCGACTTTGCGCACCTCTCTTCATGTAGTCTTAAGGTTGGTTTTCGTAAGGTTACGCGGCATCGTTTTGATCAATGGGCCTGCTAAAATCGGCGGCAATGAGAATATTGGTTGTCGAAGACGAGGCTGATTTGAGGTCCCTGCTGGCCCGTGCGCTGCAGGAGCAGGGATACGCGGTTGATGCCGCGGCGAATGGTCGTGAGGGGCTGTATAAGGCGGTGGCCTGGAATTACGACGCGGTGGTTTTGGATCTGATGCTGCCGCAGATGGATGGGTGGACGGTGCTGAGGGAGTTGCGCCGCGAAGGCCATTTGATGCCGGTGCTGATTTTAACGGCGCGCGATGCGGTGCGGGACCGCGTGGCGGGGCTTGATCTTGGGGCGGATGATTATCTGGCGAAGCCTTTTGAATTGGCGGAGCTGTTTGCCCGGCTGCGGGCGATGACGCGCCGGGCGGCGGGGAAAGCCAGAGCGGTGATCGAGATGGGCGACATTCGCGTCGACACGGCGTCGCAGACGGTCTTTCGCGGCGGGCAACCGATCGCGCTAACGCCGACGGAATATTCGCTTGTGCAGTTGCTGTCGCTTCATCATGGGGAATTGATTTCTCGCCGCGCGATTTACGACCATCTTTTTGACGAGGACGATGACAGTCTATCGAATCTGGTGGACGTGCACGTTTCCAATATTCGAAAGAAATTGGGGAAAGATTTCATCATTACCCGCCGCGGGCAGGGGTATTTGATCGACGCGGTCCATCAGGAAGCGGAGTGGGAACAGGGGGCAGATCGAAGCCATGTTTAGATCGATTCGATGGACGCTGCAGCTTTGGCACGGCGCGATTCTGGTCGCGGCGCTGGCGGGATTTGGGTCGGTGCTGTATTTGGCGACGTATCGGTCGACCTTCGCCGAAGTGGATGGTGAATTGCAGGGGGCGGCTCGTGTGTTCGCGCAGGCGCCGGGCGGGCAAGATCCGGCGGTGTGGCTCAAAAGTATACCGCAGGATTGTCTTCGTCGGCTGGGGTGGGACGAGCGGGATCAGCCGTATTTTATGGTTTGGGGCGCCGATCGGTCCGTAATACGGACGTCTTCGCCGGCGCCCGATGCGCCGTATCCCGATGATCGGAAACCGGATGGGGCCGATTTTCGGCAGCGCAACGAATTTCGAGAGGCGATCCTGAGTGGGCCGGATGGCTCGACGATTTTGGTCGGGCGCTCGATCGCTCGGGAAGAGGCGAGTCTGGCGAGCCTGCAGTGGAGCTTACTGGGAGCCGGCGCAGCGGTGCTGGCGATTGGGCTTTTGGGAAGCTGGGTCCTGTCGGATCGAGTTTTGCGGCCCATTCAGACGATCAGCGAGACCGCGCGGGCGATATCCGCTTCGGATCTCTCCAAACGGATTGATCTGCGGGAGATGCAAAGTGAATTGGGATCGTTGGCCGAGACCCTGAATGCGACGTTCGACCGGCTGGAGGCGGCCTTTCATCGGCAGGTTCGATTCGTCGCGGATGCGTCGCATGAATTGAGGACGCCTCTGTCGGTCATTCACACCAACAGCGAAGTGGCGCTGAATCGGCAGAGGACGCCGGATGAGTATCGGCAGATCATCGAAACCAGCCTGCGGACGTCGCGGCGGATGAAATCGCTGGTGGAATCGTTGCTCATCCTGGCTCGGGCGGACGCCGATGCGTTGGAACTGAAGTACGATCGGATTGATCTGCGCCTGGCGGTGGATGAGAGTGTTGCCATGCTGGTGCCGATGGCGTTGCATTCCAAGGTGAGCATTCAATCGGTAGGAGAATCGGTCTGCATCGAAGCGGATCGGGACCGGATTCAGCAATTAATCACCAACCTGGCGACCAACGCAATTAAATACAACCGCGAAGGGGGGAGCGTGAGCATCGCCGTTGGGAGAGAAAACGGGCATGCGCTGCTGAAGGTGGCGGATACGGGGATTGGAATCGCGCCGCACGATCAGCCGCATGTGTTTGAGCGGTTTTTCAGGGCGGACAAGGCGCGTTCGCGCGAGTCGGGGGGCGCTGGGCTTGGCCTGGCGATTTGCCAGAGCATTGCCGACGCGCATGGTGGGAGCATTTCGTATAAAAGTGAGCCGGGGACCGGGACGGTATTCATGGTGCGGCTGCCAGTGGGTGATCATGCTGGTTGTGACGCCGGCGGTGGCGAGCCTGGCTGATATCTTTGGACCGTGAAGAAGGACGGATTTATGTTGAACGATCAAAATTCCAGCAAGAGGCGAAACCTGGGGGCGTCGATTTTGGAAGCGCTGGAAGACAGGACATTTCTCTCCGGCGATCCGGTGAGCGCGCAGCTTTCGGCCCCCGTTTGGCGAGGCGGCGGTGCGCCGGGGCGATTGCCGGGGATCAGTGAAAACGCGCAAGGGACGGTTGAAGTTATCGCTGCGCCGCAGGTAATCCCGCAGATCGCGGCGCAGGGGGCGGTGCTGCCAGAAATCCCGGCTCTTTTCCCGCCCCAGACGTTCGGGCGAGCGATGGTAAATGGTTCCTGGGGTGGGGGCGGCGTGATGGCGCCGGCAATGAATCCGGGGTTTGCTGAGCGAGCGGCTTTGATGGCGATCTTTTCGCCCAATGGGATGGCGGCCGAATTGGTCGGGACCGCCTATGGATTTGGCTCGGTCTGGACATCCGGCGAGGGGTATCCGGGAAATTTCCCACGCATTGAGCCGTTGCCGAATGGCCCGGGATTTCCCGGTAACTATTCCCAACCACCCAAAACGACATCGACCGGAGTCGTGACGGCGGCTGCGCCATCTTATGCGGTTGCGACGCCGCTGATTTTGCTCGCGCCGTCACGAAACGTCGAGGGGAGCGTCCTTTCGGAGGCGGCCGCGATGAATATGCAAAGCGGCGCGGCTCCGGTCGCAATTGCAAAAACCGTCAGCCCTCAGCCCGCGTCGCGCGCTCAGACTTTCGGCGAGGCGACCTTTGAAGTCATCGAACAGAGCGTGGCCGGCGGTGTTTCCGCCGTCGCGATGGTTCAATCGGAGGCGGGGGCTGAATTCGCCTCCTATCGTACGGTGGCGAGGCACGCTTCCGGTTTGACGCAGACGGTTGTCACGACGGCGCTGACGCAAAAGTTCCTCATTTCAGAAGCCTACGCGCTGGCGCGCGTGGCCAACTCGGCAGCGGCCCGAATCTATGCGGAGGACGCCATGATATGGAAAGAAATGGCGGCGTTTCTGGGAGCGGGGATCTTCATCAGCACGTACGGAGCCAGTAAACGATCGTCCAAGCGCGAAGAGTGCGCAACCTGATTTGAATTCACACCTTTCGATTTTGGGTGCAATTCTGTAACTGTCTCGCAAAGGTGACATTGTTGACCTAACCAGTCAGCAATGGGTAATGTCCATTCCTTAGAGAAAAGCGCGGGGCGCTTTTGTATCCAAACCCATTTAAGACCGGGGTTTGCATGGCCGGGTGTGGGAAGGATCGCTCATGAGTCAAGATGGTTCGAGCCAGAGTGCGGCATCGCAGCCGGATCCGGCGGGGAAACCCAAGCGCGGCAAGCTTGGCCTCATTTTAAAAATCTGCGGCATCCTGGTTGGGCTGATCGTACTGCTGATCCTGCTGGCGCCGACGATTGCCAGCACGGGGATCGTCAAGAATATAGTGGTCAACGCCATCAACGGAAACCTCAACGGGCAGGCGAAGATCGATAGTTGGTCGTTCGGCTGGGTAAGTGGAATCGACGTTGAAGGCGTCAGTCTTACGGATTCAAGCGGCAATCATTTACTGGATGTGGCGAAGATCACCAGCAGCCTGACGCTGTTAAAAGCGGCCATCGGCGATATCGACCTGGGGGACGTTCAGATCGACGGAGTGAAATTTAACGGCGTTCGCGACAGCAACGGACAGATCAATTTCGCGACGCTAGTCAAACCGTCTGCTAATGCGCCCGGTGGCGCGGCGCCGGCCGCGGGATCGGCGAGCCAAAGTCCCGCCAAATTACCGAACATCTACGGGGCGATTCATCTCAATAACGCAATGGGATCGTTTCAGGACGATCAGTCGCATACGTCGGTGCAACTCGATTCCATCAACGCGACTATTTCGATTCCGAACATCAATCAGCCGATTCAGGACAGCCTTTCCATTGTGGCCCGGCTGATGAATCAGCCGCTGGCCACGGTGAAGGTGGACGGGACGGTATCGGCCGTGCAGACGAATGTGGTGAACGTCAACGCTTTACTGGCGGATCAGACGGTCGAGCTGGATGGGGTTGATCTGGCGCCGATTTCATCGGTGCTCGATTCCATGGGATTAAAGCTGCAAGTGGCCGGCAAAATCGACGGGAAGATCGAGGCAAAGGTCAACACGATGGACCACATCTCGGCCAGCGGAAACGTCGGCCTGGCGGGTTTGTCGGTGGGAGGAGACCAACTCAACGGCGATACCGTGAAGTACCAGCAGATTCAACTGAATCTGAATGCCTCGCGCGATGCGGCGGCGGGTGAGCCCGCGATTATAAAGCTCGATTTACCGATTTCGGCGACGCCGGTGGCGACGACACAGCCGGACCAGATCGCGGTCCACGTGGATGTACCGCAGGATGCGCTGGTGCAAACGGGGAATCTGCTGACGGCCGTGGTGAATCGTGTGGTGAAGGGGCAGGTTGCGACGGCTGCGCCGGTGGACATCGCCAGCGGTCAGCAAGGGACGGCGCAGGTCACTGTGGACATCGGTGCGGCCAATCTGCTCAGTCAACTTTCCAATACCGCCCATCTGCAGCAGGGAACCAGTCTTACTCAGGGCCGGTTGACCTATTCGACGACGCTGACGCTGAGCGAAAATCAGGCGGACATCGCGGTGACGACCGGTGTGAAGGGTTTTGCGGGTACCAATGCGGGAAACCCGATTAATTTGACCGATGTGGACGCCTCGGTCGGACTCAGCGCGGTCGGAGGGGATTCGCCGAATGTGAAGAATCTCAATCTCCAAGTGGCCAGCGCATTTTTCAAATTCAGCGGCGGCGGTCAGGATTTGGGCAAGACGAATTTCAACGGCTCAATCGATTTCCAAAGCCTTCAGCAGCAGGCGGCGCAGTTTCTTGATCTCGACGCTCTGTTTCACGCCCCCGCGGGTTCGCACGTGGCGCTGGCGGGTACCGCCGCGTTTCAGGCCAGCACCAACGGCGACTTGCAAGCCGCCGACGGCACTGTCGCGCTGAGCGCGAGCCTGACTCTGGCGAATGTGAACCTCAGCGGCATCGGCAGCTCCCGACCGATCGACGAACCCAAATTCACGGCCACCATCAGCGGCGATCTACATCACACGTCGGACCGCTTCGTTGAAGCGGTACATAATTTATCCCTATCGCTCCAGTCGCCTGCGATCAATTTTCAGACAACTGCCGACGTGAAATTCGGCGACAAAATGGCCCTGAGCGTGCCCGCATTTCAAATTCCCCCCTCGAGCATCGATCTGGCGCTTTTGCAAAATGAATTCGGCGGCGGGCTTGGTCTGGTCGCGGGCAAAACCGCGCCGGGCGCCAATCCAACGCTGCTGACCATGCTCGCCGACAATTCGGTGCGCATTGTTTCAGGCAAAGTGGATATTTCCGGCAAGGGCCAGTTCGATCCGACGGCGTGGGGCTTTCAGGAGCCTCTAAGCGTGCAGGTGGAGCCCGTGCAACTCATCATCGCGGACCAGACTGGGGCGACAAAAACCGTGAATCTGCCGCCGATCGGATTTTCGGCTTCGGGGCAGGGCACGTATGATCCGCAAAACGTTAGCCAGGTGAAGAATCTGGCGGCAGCGATCACGATTGGGACCGCCGACAGCCAGCTTTTCAACTTGAACCTTTCCGCCGACGCGACGATCTCGCCGACGCAGAACGCCAGCGCCGACGCGGGGCCGGCTGTTAAAGTCACCTTGCCACGGATTGATTTGACCAGCAGTAACGGCGATTTGCCCGGGTTGCAGACGGCTTTTGGCCCGCTCCTCCCGCTGATCATGGCGCCGCCCACGGCGACCGCGGCAACGCAGCCGACGGTGATGCAGCAGATCGCGCAGAACCAGTTGCTCGTCACTTCCGGAAAACTGAACGTTTCGATGTCCGGACAGTTTGACGGCCAGACGTTCGCGCTGGTGCAACCGTTGGATGTTTCAATCACTGATCTTTCGCTGGAGCGCTCGTCGGCATCCGCCACAATTAAGCCGGTTACCGATCAGACGCTGGACATGAAGATCGGCGGTTCGTTCACAATCAGTCCGCATATCGAATCGCATTTGCAGACCTTGGCGTTCAATATGGGCGACAATTTGCAGGTGCAGGCTGATCCGAATAATCCGATCCATTTTGCGGTTTCTCCGTCGGGGCAAATTTCTGGAGGAGGGACGCTGCAGCTGGTTCATGCGGACATGGCGAAATTGGTCGGCATGGCCGCGGCCGTGCTGCCGCCGGATCAGATGGCCTCGCTTCAGCAGCTTAAAAGCGGAAACGCCAGCGGAACGGTTAATCTTCAGCAGCAGAGCAACGGCGATCTCGCGGCGGCCATGGAATTCAGCGTCAGCAATCTGACGGTCGGCAGCTACCTCACTAACGAGAGCGTGGATGTGACCTGCAACGGAATCATGTCGGCCGACATGACGACCGTGAACAGCGCGAGCTTGAATGTCGTCACGACTCTGGCGAAGAAAATCAGCGTCACTTGTCCGCAGATCGTTTTAGGAACCCGGCAGGGCGGCCAACTCGTCCCGGCCGATCCGATGCAGATGGTGGCCTCGGCGGATGTTGAAGTCGATGGGCTGGATTTGCCCAAGACCGATGGGCTGCTGAATCTTTTGCAAGCGTCCGCTGCCGGGGCGCCGCCGCCGATGGAGGTACAGGGCGGCGTGGCGACGATCAAGGCCGGTTTGGTTCGAAACGGGAATGTCGTGACGGCCGGCTTGAGCAGCCTGCTCGTGCAAAATCTCTCGCTTAAATCGGGCGATGCCAGTTACGCATGGCCGAGCGACATCACGGCGCAATTGTCGGCCGATGCGCAAATCAACAGCCCGAGCCCGGGCGGACAAGGTTCCGCCCTGAGCGAATTGGGGGACGTGACCATTAAAGCGCTGTCCGCCGATTTGGGGTTCCTGAAGATTGGTCTCTCCGCGAATCAGCCGATTCAGATCACCGGTCTGAGCGATCCCGATCCGACCAAGCGCTCGATTCAGGGCGGCGTTTCGGTGGACGGAGATATTGCCCCGGCGGCGCGGCTGGCGGAAGTGCTGGGTAATGCGCCCGTGAACACCTATCCATATCAGGGGCATTACCATTTTGACGAAGCCGTGCAAAAAGATGCCGGCGGGACGCGCTTGAAACTTGTCGGCGGTGGGGCAGTGACGCAATTTCAAGTGTTGGCGAATACCGCCTCATCGGATCAGTCGTCGGCGGGCTCGAACGTTCTGTTCTCCGAGGGAGACATCGAAATTCACAATGGTTTGGAATATGACCTCGGCAGCCAATCGGTATTCATCGATCCGAATAATCCCGTGTCGGTGGCCTTGAAGTCCACGGGTGCGCTCTCGCTAACCGTCAGTGGATCGGCCGGCGATCTGATGGGACAGCGGCAACTCAATTCGATCGTGATTCAGTTGGATTATGACTTGGCTTCGCTATGGACGATCATCAAGCCGATGCTTTCGCCGAGCCAGCAGCAGACCCTGGCGGATTTAACGATCAGCGGCAAGGAGCAGAAGACTTTTAATATATCGGGCACCTATCCGGCAAACGTGCCGTTCAACCAGGCGGTCGCTTCCCTGAATGCTTCGGGTGATTTCACCGTCGATAATCTGGCCACCCATGGGCTGACCATCGCGAATTTTGATCTTCCGTTCGTTCTTAAGGGAGGCGTCCTGCGGACGGTCTATCCCGATAAACCCGAAGGGCAAAACGCCCCGCAACCCGCAAGCTGCAACAACGGGACTCTGGATATTGGCGTCATGTCCGTCGATTTGCGCGGTCCGGATATGCTCCTGACATTGGAAGGGGCCGATCCGACCAACCGGCATGATTTGCTCAAGGATGTGAACCTGAACAAAGTCCTGGCCAAAACGCTTTTCGTCGGCATCCTGGCCAATCCGCTATTCGTGGATTCGAGCCAATGCGACGGCGTTGTGGGGGTCTCAATCGCCCAGTGCCAGAACGTACCACTGAGTAATCTGGTCAATCAGGATTCGCCCCAGAACGTCGGCGTTGCGGAGGTGCATTATTCGGCCCATCAGTTGCAACTCGGGTCGCCGATTTTGGAATTGCTGGTCCAAGGGGGTTCGCTGGCAGCCGATATCGACGACGGCTTTGTGCACATCGAACACGGCAAAGCCACCGAGGACACGACCATCATGATCAACCAGGTCAGTCCCTTACGCATGGTTGGCGGCGTCATCCTCCAATCCCAAACCTTCGATCCGAACAACCCCATGAAGGTGCACGTCCCGACTTCCCTGATGCCAAGCGGGTTGCTCGGGCACAATATTTTTGTTCGATTGGCCCTCCCCCGCTCGTTTGTCTTTACGCTAAAGGGGAATATGAGCAAGCCCAAGCTCTCCGCCCCCTCACCGGACTGGACGGACAAGACCACGCCCGCTCCGCAGCAGGACCAGCAGCAACAACAACAGAGCTCGCCAATTCAAATCCCCGGCATCCATCTCCCATTTTGATTCGGCGCTGCGCGGCTCGCGCTAATTAGGTAGAATGGAAAATTGATATGGATATCGACCTTATGGTTCTGAACGTCGGCAATTCCAGGTTGGGGATTGGCACATTCACTGCCGGCGAGTTGGGTCACGTTACGCACGTGGCCCATACGCAGAAGGGGGATTGGCAGGGCCTGATCAGCCGGGCCTGGGCGCGGATCGCGAGTAAAGCGTCACCCGCGATCGCAGGGGCGTCGGTTAATCCGGCGCTGGACGATTCCCTGGAGACGCTGGTTCTGAATCTGACATCGCGGCCCATTCAATGGGTCGGGGAGGAACTGGAACTGCCCATTCCCGTACGAACCAGCGACCCGGCAAAGACCGGCGTGGACCGCGTGCTGAATATCGCGGCGGCTCACGAGCAGTTGGGCCGGGCCTGCGCCGTCGTCGACGCCGGGACCGCGATCACCGTCGATTGCTGCAACGATCAGGGGGAATTCCTCGGCGGGGCGATCGCGCCGGGGCTGGCGATGATGCTGGATGCGCTGCATGAAAAAACAGCCGGACTGCCCCGGGCGGAGTTTCAAATCCCCACCGCCACTTTTGGAAATAGCACGGATTCGGCCATCTGCCAGGGGGTTTATCACGGCATACGCGGCATGGTGCGCGAGCTCGTCGAGAATTACGCGGCGGAACTGGGGGCATGGCCGGAAGTCGTCGCCACCGGCGGCGACGCACGGCAACTCTTCGAAGGCTGGGACGTGATTCACGCGATCGCGCCGGAGCTGACGCTTTACGGAATCGCGCTGGCGTATACGAATCATCACATCAATCATAAAACGTGACCGTGCCATCGAAGCCAGCGAGCGTGGCGGTGACGCTAACCCCGCCGGGGGCGGCGGCGATTGCCGTGGTGCGCCTGCGGGGGCCCCAGGTTGTGCCCTTTTTGCAAAAGTGTTTTTCGAAAACGCCGCGAGTGGGGCGCTGCGTGCACGGCGATTTGCGCGATGGGGAGAAGGTCCTGGATGATCCGATCGTCGTGCTTGGTGAGCAGGGGGAATGGGCCGATGTGAGCCTGCACGGCGGCGTTTGGGTGCTGCTGGCGATGTTGGATCTAACCCGGCGCCACGGGTTCGATGTTCTGGACGGAAAGATTCCACTGGCGCAAACGGCTCTGGATGATTCGGATTCGATTCTGGAACGCGAGGTAGCGGCGCATCTGCCGCTGGCACGGACGGAATTGGGTGTGCAAGCGCTGCTGGCGCAGCCGGGAAATTGGCGGCGGGCATTGGGGGATAAGCCGGATGCGGCGGAGATTTTGGGGGACCGTTCGCTTTGGTGGCTTTTAAATCCGCCGCAGGTGGCGATTGTGGGAGAGCCGAACGTCGGGAAATCGACGCTGGCTAATCAGATTTTTGGTCAAACGCGGTCGATCACCGCCGATCTGCCGGGGACGACTCGCGATTGGGTCGGGGATATGGCGAATCTGGATGGATTGGCGATTCATTTGATCGACACGCCGGGGCGCAGAGAAACCCAGGACCCGATCGAGCGGGCCGCCATCGACGCCAGCGGCGAAATAATCGCCCGCAGCGATCTGACGATTTTGGTACTGGATGCGACTCGAAAGCCGGAGTCTCGACTGGCCGGATCGATAACGGTGATCAATAAAATTGATCAACCGGCGGCCTGGGATTTTACGGAATTAAATGCCCTGGCGATTTCCGCGAAAATTGGGTCGGGCCTGCAAGAGTTGCGGGAATTGATTCGAAAGCAATTTGATATGAATCGGCGCGGCGACAATCAGCCGCGATGGTGGACGGATCGTCAGCGGGAGATCATTTCGCGGGCGAGGGCGAATCCCGCCTTGCTGGCCGAGCTATTTTAGGCGGTGGTCTTAGCAGCGTTCCGCAGCGCGGCGCGAACGGTCGCGATGAAGCTTTCGGGTTCGACCGGCTTTTGGATCATGTCAACGGCGCCGTGTTTGAGTACCGCCTTGGCCGTGGGCACGTCGCCGATGTCGGTGACGAAAACAATGGGAATGAATATCCCGAGTTCTTCCAGCTTGCATTGCAGGTCGTACCCGCTCATTCCGGGCATGTTCATATCCAGAATGATACAGCTGAAGGTTTCCTTCGAAAGAGCGGCGAAGAATTCCTCCGCCGTGGCGAAGCATTGGGTCTGAAAACCCGCCGACTCCAAAATGCAGGCGTGGACCGAGCGGACGATGACTTGATCATCCACGATGGCAATCAATTGGCCATTAGGCATACGAACAACCTTTGTGTCTTCTTGTAGGTCAGACCTTAGTCGTATCGGCCATAAGGGTGCGGCACTGCATTAAAGCGGTATTTCTAACCCCGTCGGCAAGAGCGTGGTGAATGAATATCGGACGGCTCTGATATGTGAGCGAAACTAATTTGCAAAACCCGCCATGCGGGCGATGTCCTGATAGGTTACTAATAGAAAAAGCCCGAGGATCAAAACCAGGCCGACGGTCTGCACGATTTTCTGCATCTCCATCGAGAGGGGTTTGCCCTGGATTTTTTCCAGGATCAGGAGGGTGAACAGGCCGCCATCGAAGATGGGGACGGGGAGGAAATTAACGACGGCCAAATTGGCGCTGATGTTGGCCAGGAACCAGAGCAGCCAGGAGATGCCGCGCCCGGCGACCTGGGCTCCGATTTGGAACATGCCAACTGGGCCTCGGAGATTGGTGTAGCTCACGTCGCCGGTGAACATGCGCTCAAGGGTCACATACAGTTCCAGGATCGTATCGCGCGTCTCGCTGACTCCCCACTCGAGCGCGACCAGTGGATTGGACGTCTTCATCGTGCTGGCTGCGGCGCGAAGCTCAAGATCGCAGGTGAAAGCCATCATCTGCGCGCCGGCAATATCGCTGGCCGAAACTTTTACAGCGGCTGTCGCCGTAGCGTCGCTATGATCCATGGAATAGGGCCGATAAGCGATTTGCAAGATATCGTCCGCCTTGGCGGCGGCGACGATTCGATTGACGTCAAACCAGGTGCTGATCGGCTGGCCGTTAATCGCGGTCAGTGTCGCCCACGGGGGAATCTTTCCGCTGGCGGATGAGTCGGGGTTGATTTGGGCGACGACGAGATGGCGCTCATCGTAATAGCAGCCGATGCCCAATCCGATGCGGCCGTTGCCGATGCGGACGGTGGGAACGATGCCGCTAATGGTGTGTGGCTGAGTGTCGCCGAGGCTCAATACCGTCAAGTCGATGGGGACTTGCTTGGCGCCGGCGGAGGTCGAAATGGCTTTAAGCTGATCCGGCGAAGGATTGCTCACCTGATCGCTGCCGCCTTCGACGGATAAAATCACATCACCCGGCTTGAGTTTGCCGATCGCGGGCGAATCGTCCTGGATCATGCTGACCATGGCCCGGGGGACCATCCCCAGGAAATCGAGTTGGTCCCTTCCAAGGGAAGCCTGAAAATGCGGCAAAATCGAACGATTGGAGATCGTCCCATCCGGGGATTTCACGGTGATCACGACGGCATTGCCGTTGGAACTGGAGAGCGCCTGATCAAGTTTCCAATATTCGCTGGTCTGGACCGGTTGGCCGTTGATTTGCGTAATAACGTCGCCTGGGGCGACGGCCAGGGTATCGGGCATCATCGTCCGGCGCATCTCGGCCGGGTTCCAATCGTCCTCGGTTTTTGGGTCGGGGCCGGCCAATTCGCCGGGTGGAGTGATGCCGATCGCCAGGAAGCCGTGTGGGTCGTCATCGGGCCGGGCGGGTTTGGCGAAAAGCGTTTCTTTTGTGCCGTCAATATGGCGAACTTCGAGCGGCATGATTTCGCCCTCTACCGAGAGAGCGACCGCCAGTTGTATTTTTGTGAAATCGCCGTTGGTTTTCTTGCCGTCGATGGAAAGGATTTCATCCCCCGCCACGAGGGGCTGGCGGACGCCGCTGGAATTGACGGTTTGCACGGCCGGGCTGAGGGAGAGCACTCCGCCGACGCGCGCCGGCGGAACCGGATAGCCCACCAGGTACACGATCATAAATCCGACCGCGGCCAGGACCACATTCATCATCACGCCCGCGGAAACAATCAGCATCCTGGCGCGGATGGATTTGTTGTTGTAAGCGCGGGGGTCGTCGGCAACGGCGCCGGGGCGCAGATCGTCTTGGCCGAGCATTTTTACGTAGCCGCCGAAGGGGATCCAATTAAGCCGATATTCGGTTTCCCCCACGCCGGCTAGTTCCGCCGGAGTCCCGGTTTCGCGGATCTTTTCCATCTCCGGGCTGCTGGAGCCCCATCGCAGGCCCATCCCCTTGCGCCAGGAGACGACCGCCTGCCCTAATCCGACGGCAAATTGATCCACCCGCACATCGCAATATTTGGCGGCGAGGAAATGGCCCAGCTCGTGAATGAAAATCACCAGGCCAAAACCGATGATCAGATAGATGTAGTCAAGGATGGTCGATAAATGAGGCATTTGTGATCCGTCACTTACTTATGCGATAGTAGACGATTCCTTGTCGATGAGCATTAAAGCCGCCGTCCGTGCGCTTTGATCCGCTTGGAGTAAATCGTCCAATCCGGGAGTACACTTCAGGTGATGATCGGCCACCGTCCGCTCGACCACTGAAGATATCTCGCCAAATCGTATCTTGCCAGCCATGAAGGCCTCGACGGCAACTTCATTCGCCGCGTTCATGACCGCCCCGGCGGTTCCGCCTGCTTCAGCCACTTTATACGCGATGTCCAGAGCCGGAAACCGCTTAAAATCCGGCGGCTCGAAGTGAAGGGTGGTCGCCTCGGCCCAATTCATACGCCGGCTGCACCCATCCGCCCGATCCGGGTAGGTCAGAGCATACTGAATCGGCGTCCGCATATCCGGCGGAGACAACTGAGCAATCACCGAGCCGTCAATGAATTCCACCATGGAATGAATAATAGACTCGGGATGGATAACAATCTGCACCTGATCGGGCCGCAGATCAAATAGCCAGCAGGCTTCGATCAGCTCCAGGGCTTTGTTGAACATGGTTGCCGAGTCGATGGTGATCTTGTTTCCCATGCGCCAGGTAGGGTGATTCAGGGCGTCTTCGAGCGTGGCGCTGCGGATTTTTTCGACGGGCCAGGTGCGGAAGGGACCCCCGCTGGCAGTCAGGACGACGCGGCGAACGTCGGCGGCTCGGCCGCAACTCATGGCTTGGAATATCGCCGAATGTTCCGAATCGACCGGCAGCAATGGCACTCCGCGCCGCCGAGCCTCCGGAATCAGAAGCGACCCGGCGACAACCAGGGATTCCTTGTTTGCCAAAGCCAAAGGCTTTCCCGATTTAACGGTCGCCAAAGCCGCCGGCAAACCGGCTGCGCCGACCACCGCCGATAGGACAATATCCACATCCGGCCGATGGACCAGATCGACCAATCCGTCCGCTCCGGCATAAATCTTCGGGGTTTGACCGTTGAGATATTGGCGAAATTCCTCCACTCGCGCCTTATCCACCAAGGCGACCGCTTCCGGATTAAACTGCTTAACTTGCCCGGCCAGCTTTTCGACCTGGCGATTAGCCCCCAGCGCGACGGCGTGGTAGGGGGGGCCGAGGTGCTGGATGACATCCAGGGTGCTGCAGCCGATGGAGCCGGTGGAACCTAGGATCGCGACGCGTTTGGGCACGGGGGACCACTATAATCGGGTTCGCTCCGTCCATCCACGCCGACGCTATTCCGCCCCGCGCCCAATCAGAACTCCCGCGACGAAGACCAGAACGCCGCCGACGATGACCTGAAACGCGGCGGATAAAAATGGGGTGTCCATGAATCGGTAGCGAATCCAGGAAATCACACTCAATTCGACGGCCACGACGATCATGGCGACCGTCATGGCGACGTAAAAATGGGGGATGAGGAAGGGCAGGGTATGGCCAATGCCGCCGAGGGCGGTCATGAGGCCGCAGATGACGCCGCGAGTGACCGGGCGGCCGCGGCCGGTGAGGCTGCCGTCGTCGCTGAGGGCCTCGGCGAACGCCATGCTGATCCCGGCCCCGACGGATGCCGCTAATCCCACGACAAAAGCGTACCGGCTGCTGTGCGTGGCAAAGGCGGCGGCGAAGACTGGGGCAAGCGTGGAAACGGAGCCGTCCATCAGTCCCGCCAAACCCGGCTGGACCACCTGGAGCACGAAAATCCGTCGTTGGGTTTCGCTCTCCTGGCGGCGAGTTTCGACGGTGAGCTTTTGCTTCTCCAAATCCTCGGCTAGTTCTTCGTGGGCACGCTCTTCATCCGACAAATTGGTCAGCAATTCGCGGATGCTCAAATCCGCGGAGCGAGCGGCCGCGGCGTTGTAAAAACGCTGGACCTCCGCCTCCATTTCCGCGGCTTGGCGGCGCACGGCCTCCAAACCGAGCGGACGCCGCAGCCAGTGTGGCCGGCGATGGAGAAAGCCCTTTACATCCTGGCGCCGCAGCAGGGGAATGTGTTCACCGAATTTCTGGCGATAGAGTTCCGTGAGCCGCTGGCGGTGGCCAATCTCCTGATTCCGCATGGTTTCAAAAACGGCCGCGGAAGCGGGATAATTGGCCCTGAGTCCGTCGGCGTAATCGGCGTATATCCGCGAATCCTCTTCCTCCATCCCGATGGCCAAGGCGAGGATTTCACGCTCCGTCAGGCTGTCGAAAGTGCGCATCATTTAAAGCTCCAGCATTAGTTTACACTAACGCCAGGAGGATGTACCCAGACGGCGGGGCGGTTAGGATATCGGAATATGGCCGAGACGCCGCAGAATCTGAAATTGAAAGTGCTGGTGGTCGACGATGAGCCGAACATCCGGAAAATGCTCTCGGCAAGCCTGTCCGCTGACGGGCACTCGGTCACCACCGCCTCCGATGGTCGCGACGCGGTAACGCAGGCGACCCGGCAGCCATTCGATCTGGCGTTCGTCGATCTTCGACTGGGGACGGAGCAGGGTTTGGAACTAATCCCCAAGCTTTTGGCGGAATGCACCTGGCTGCGTATCGTGGTAATCACCGCGTTCGCCACGGTGGAGACGGCCGTGGAGGCGATGCGTCTGGGGGCGAGTGATTATCTTCCCAAACCATTTACGCCGGCGCAGGTTCGGCTGGTAGTGGAAAGGGTATGCCACACACGGGCGCTGGAGCAGAAAGTCGCTGGGTTGGAAGGAGCGCTGGGGGATGTGGAAGGTGGGGCGACGCTCGAGAGCGATGATGCAGCCATGAAAGGCGCGATCGAACTGGCCCGGCAAGTCGCCCCCAGCGAGGCCACCGTGCTCATTCGAGGAGAAAGCGGAACCGGCAAAGGGGTCCTGGCCCGCGCGATTCATGCCTGGAGTCAGAGGAGGGAGGGGCCGTTTTTCACGATTTCATGTCCGGCCCTATCGCCGCAGCTTCTGGAGAGCGAATTGTTCGGCCACGTGAAAGGCGCGTTCACCGGCGCGGTTCGAGACAATCCCGGCCGGATCGCCATGTCTCAGGGAGGCACGCTTTTTCTGGACGAAATCGGCGACATGCCGATGAGCCTTCAGCCGAAGCTTTTGCGATTTGTTCAGGAGCGGCAATACGAGCGCGTGGGGGACACCGTGACGCGCCGCGCGGATGTGCGCGTCGTCAGCGCGACCAATGTCGATTTGCAGGAAGCGGTTCGGGCCGGAAGGTTCCGCGAGGACTTGCTGTATCGCATTAACGTAATTCAGATCGATTTACCGCCGCTACGGCAGCGGCCGCAGGATTTGGAAAATATGGCGCGGGGGATGCTGGCGTTTTTCTCTCGCGGCAGGCCGGGGATGCAGTTCACGCCGGAGGCGATCGCGGCGATGCGGAAATACGATTGGCCGGGGAACGTGCGCGAACTTCGCAACGCCATCGAGCGGGCGACGATCCTGGCGCGCGGGGACCGGATCGGTTTGGAGCACCTTCCGGCCAATTTGGGCGAAAAGAGCGCGGAGCCGAAATTAGGCGATCCCGTCTCATTCGACGTGATTGAAGCCGAGCACATCCGGCGTCTGGTGCAGGCTTCCCCGACGATCGAAGAAGCCGCGCGAGTGCTGGGAATCGACGCCGCGACTCTTTGGAGGAAGCGAAAGAAATTCGGAATTTAGAGGCATCCAATGCCTCCTCGATGGCTTGCAATTCTGCAATGCTCAAATGAAGCCGTCTTGCAGCAATGCAAGATGGGCCTCTTTTCAATCATTTCTGCTACCCGTAACCGTCTGTTGGGAATAACTTTAGGTTATTACCGGGGTGGCACGGTTCGTGCGACTCCTGAGGAGTACCGATGTTTGGTCTTCGCCAAAAACTAATGCTCGGCTTCGGCGGGCTGCTGCTCATTTTGCTCACGGTCAGCGTGCTGGGGATCGCCGTGAGCCGTCAGCATCGCAACGAGTTGGATAAATTCCTCTACGAGAACTGGCGCAGCGTCGAATACGGGCAGAAGATGGTGGACGCTCTGGCTCGGCTGCAAGACACATCGCTCGATTTAGCAGCGCAGCAAACGCCGGCGAGTGTTGCGGCCGCAAAGGCCGTCGCCCTGCCCGCCATTCAGGAATTCGACGAAAACGTCAACGCGGAAGATAACAACATTACCCTTCCGCATGAAGACGAGATTGCCGCGAAGCTCACCCTGGTCTGGTTCGGCACCGATCTCAAAACTGGGCAAAAAGTTCCCGGCGATTGTTACCGCGATGCCTACATGCAATTGCTCGATCCCGGCCTCTCCCCGGACGCGCGGGCCCGCGCCTATGCAACGGTCAGGCGGCTTGCCCCGGATGTGAAGACGCAATCCCAGGCGGTGATCGATCTGAATCTGGCCAACATGACCCCCGTCGAAGGGCGAATCAAATCGATGGCCGACGACACCAGCCGGCTGATGATCGTTCTTTCGTTGTTCGGAGCCGGGCTCGCGGTTCTCTTCACAATGATGATGGCCCGCTCGATACTGGAGCCTGTCAAGGCGATTACGCGTTCGGCGCAGGAAATCGAGCAGGGGAATTTGGATCTTGTCGTGCACGTCAAATCGCGCGACGAGCTGCGCAAATTGGCCGAGGCGTTTAATTCGATGGCGGCGAAGCTGCGCGAATATCGCCGCACCAACCGGGCGAAGCTGGAGCGCACGCAACAATCGACCCAGAACGCGATCAACAGTCTTCCGGACGCCGTGGCGATTTTGACGCCGGACGGAAATGTGGAGATGGCCAATTTTGCCGCCCAGAAATTATTCGCTTTGCACGCCGATGCACACGTGACCCAGCAGCGCGCTCCGTGGCTGGTGGAGCTTTTCAACAAGACGACGGCCGACCTTCGGCCGGTGCAGCCGCGGGATTATGCCTCGGCGGTCCAAGTTCTGGACGAAAATGGTGGCGAGCGGTTTTTCCTGCCGCATTCAGTGCCGGTGCTGGATGAAGAGGGCGCGCTACTCGGCGTGACCGTGGTTTTGGCGGACGTCACCAATCTCCGCCGGCTCGACGAGATGAAGAGCGGGATGCTCTCCGTGGTCAGCCACGAATTAAAGACGCCGCTGACCAGTATTCGCATGGGTGTACACCTTCTTCTGGAAGAGCGATTGGGATCGCTGACGGGGGCGCAAAATGACATTCTCTCCGCCGTCCGTGAAGACAGCGATCGGCTGAATCGGATCGTGGAAAATCTTTTGGACATGGGCCGCATCGAATCGGGCCGGGAGATGATGGAACTGAGGCCGGAGTCGGGGGATAAAATCGTCACCGAAGCCACCGAGCCGTTGATGACGGCGTTTCACGATAAAGGGGTTAGCCTGACAACGGAGATTCCGGACGATTTGCCGCCGGTCATGGTGGATAACACGCGCATCGGTCACGTATTTTCCAATTTGCTGGGGAACGCTTTGAAATATACGCCGCCGGGTGGGCAGGTGCGGATCAGCGCTGCCCCGGAATCCGGAGGATTCGTACGTTTTACAGTGGCGGACACCGGGCCCGGAATCCCCAATCCGTTTCTCAGCAAGATTTTCGAACGATTTTTCCGCGTGCCGGGTCAGCCCGGCCAGACCGGCGCCGGGATGGGGCTAGCGATCGCCCGCGAGATTGTGGAAGCGCACGGCGGGCGAGTGAATGTCGAAAGCAAGGAAGGGGAAGGAAGCAAATTTAGTTTTACACTGCACGTGGCTCCGCCGGTATCGACAAGCGGCGGCCTGGGGGGGTCGAACGGCGAAACCAGCGCGCGGGAGGTGATGTCAACATGAACCAGCCAGCGCGAATATTAATCGTGGACGACGAGACCAATATCCGGCTGATGCTGCGCACGGCGCTGCAATCGGCCTATTACGAGCTTCAGGAGGCCACCGACGGGCGCCAAGCGCTTGATGCAATCTCCAAATGGTCGCCGAACGTGATGGTGCTCGATTTGTCGATGCCGCTGATGGATGGGATGGCCGTATTGCAGGAACTGCAATCGGTCCGGCCGGAGCGCAAACCGAGGATTATCGTGCTGACGGCGTACGGGTCGATCCGCGCCGCCGTCAAAGCGACTCGGCTGGGCGCGATCGATTTTCTTGAAAAACCCATTTCCCCGGATGAGGTGCGGGAAAGCGTGGAGTCGGCCCTGTCCGAGCCGATGCCACTGGTGCAGGCGGACGGTTCGGATGACCCGCTCTCCGGCGGATACGCCGGGGTGTTAATGCGGGCGCGCAAGGCGCTGCGCATGGCGCAATACGCCGACGCCGAATCATTGCTGATGAAAGCCGCCGATCTGGCGCACAAGGACGCGCCGTACTACAACCTGCTGGGCGTGTTATACGAGGCGCAAAGACAATGGCGGCTGGCGGCGCGCTTCTATAGCAAGGCGATCGCCGTTAATAGCCGCTACGACCCGGCGCAGCGAAACCTATGGCGATTGCAAGAGCTGAAGCGCACCGGGCGTTCTTCGGAGCCCGCGGCTCTGGGGGATGAGCCGGACATTCTTTTCGCGAAATTGCCGGAGGCGACACATCATGATTGATTTGGCTTACATCCTGGTTGCCGTGGTTTTTTTTGTCGTAGCCGTGGCCTATACGTACGGCTGCGGGAGGTTGTGAATTATGACGGCTGAAAATGTGATAGTTGGGCTGATCTGTCTGGTGCTCATGGGCTATCTGTTCCTCGCCCTGCTGATGCCGGAAAAGTTTTAGCGAAAGGCTGAGCCGTGGCTCGGAGTTTTGAACATGACTGCAATTGGCTGGCTACAATGCGTTTTGTACGTTCTGATTCTCTTGGCGATCACCAAACCGCTGGGAATATTTCTTTGCCAGGTGCTCGATCCGGCTGCAAAGACGTTTCTCGATAAACCCCTCAAACCGATTGAGCGACTCTTCTACGCGATCCTGCGCGTCGATCCGCTTCAGGAACAGGGCTGGAAGCAGTACGGCGTCGCCATGCTTGTGTTCAGCCTGGTGTCGCTGATCTTCACCTACGGCGTGCTGCGTTTGCAGCCGGTATTGCCCTGGCATGGCAATGTCGACCAGCTCTCCGACCAAAATCCCATCACCAAAGACTTGGCCTTCAATACCGCCGCGAGTTTCACCACCAACACCAACTGGCAGAACTATGGCGGCGAAAACACCATGTCCTATTTCTCTCAGATGGTCGGTCTTGCCAGCCATAATTTCTGGTCGGCGGCTATCGGAATCTGCATTGCGGCTGTCATCGTCCGCGGCATCTCCCGCGACCGCGGCGGCACGGTCGGCAATTTCTGGGCCGATTTGATTCGTTTGACCCTCTATCTGCTCTTACCGATCTGTATCGTCTTTGCGACTTTCCTGGTCTCGCAGGGAATCATTCAGAATTTTCATCCCTATCTGACGGTGCCGACGCTCGAGCAGGCGAGCAACACCCAAACCATTCCCATGGGCCCGGTAGCGTCGCAGGTCGCGATCAAAATGCTGGGGACCAATGGCGGCGGTTATTTCAACGCCAACGCCGCGTTTCCTTACGAGAATCCGACCCCGCTAAGCAACTTCGTCCAAATGCTCTCCATTTTCGCGATTCCCAGCGCGCTGACCTATTACCTGGGCCGCATGGTAAAGAACCAGGCGCACGGCTGGGCAGTCTGGGCGGCGATGGCGATTCTTTTCCTCGGCGGATTCACCATCTGTTACTGGGCGGAGGCCCGCGGCAATCCCATAATGTACCAGTCGGGCGTGCACGCCGGCGACGGCAACATGGAAGGCAAGGAAGTCCGCTTCGGAATCGCCAATTCCGCGCTCTTTGCAACGATCACCACCGACGCATCTTGCGGCGCGGTCAACTCCATGCACGAAAGCTTCACCCCGCTTGGCGGGATGATCCCGATGATCAATATCCAACTCGGTGAAATCGTCTTCGGCGGCGTTGGAGCCGGGCTATACGGGATGCTGGTCTTCGTCGTCCTGGCCATCTTCATCGCCGGCCTGATGGTCGGTCGCACGCCGGAATATTTGGGCAAGAAGATCGAATCATACGACGTGAAAATGGCGTCGCTGGCGGTGCTGATCCTGATTTTCGACATCCTGGGATTTACCGCCTGGGCATGCGTAAGCAGCTGGGGCGGCGGAGCGCCGGTGGGGCCGGGCGGCATCCCCGGCTCCAACGCAACGCAACTAAACAACATCGGGCCTCACGGCTTCAGCGAATTGCTCTACGCCTATAGCTCGTGCACAGGCAATAACGGCAGCGCCTTCGCCGGACTGAGTGGCAATATCCCGTGGCTCAACAATACCCTCGCCATCTCCATGCTCTGCGGCCGCTTCCTGATGATCGTTCCCATCATGGCCATGGCGGGAAACCTGGGTAAGAAAAAGTTGATCCCCATCAGTGCCGGCACGTTTCCCGTCTGGGGCGGCACCTTCGTCGTGCTCCTGATCGGAACCATCCTGATTGTCGGAGCCTTAACGTTCTTCCCCGCGCTGAGCCTTGGACCCATCGTTGAGCATTACCTGATGCTTCACGCACAAACGTTTTAAGAGGAATTCATGTCGGATAAAGCAAGACAACGTTCGCTGTTCGATCCGGAAATTGTCGGGCCCGCGCTGCGCGCCAGCATCACCAAATTGCATCCGGTGACCATGCTCAAGAACCCGGTGATGTTTGTCGTCGAAGTGGGGGCGGCGATCACCACGGCCGAACTCTTTTTCGCCCATTCGCACGGCGAGTCGCTGAAATTCGTATTTCAGATCACGCTGTGGCTCTGGTTCACGGTTCTCTTCGCCAATTTTGCCGAGGCCATGGCCGAAGGCCGCGGCAAGGCGCAGGCCGACGCCCTGCGGAAGAGCCGCACTAAAACCAACGCCCGCAAGCTAGGCGCGGATAGACAATCGGAAACGAATGTCTCGGCCGAGACCCTGCGAAAAGGCGATATGTTCGTCTGCACGGCCAACGATGTGATCCCCGCCGACGGCGAGATCATCGAAGGCGCCGCGACGGTCAACGAATCCGCCATCACCGGCGAATCGGCGCCCGTTATCCGCGAAGCCGGCGGCGATCGCTCGGCCGTCACCGGCGGCACCACCGTGCTGTCCGACCGCATCGTCGTGCAAGTCACCGCCAATCCCGGCGAATCCTTTATGGATCGCATGATCGGGCTGATCGAAGGCGCCAAGCGCCAGAAGACGCCGAACGAAATCGCGCTGAATATTCTGCTGGCGGGGTTCACCATAGTATTTTTAGTGGTGATCGTGGCGCTCAAACCGATGGCGGCGTACGCCAACGTTCCCTCAACGGCCGTCTCCGTTACCGTGCTCGTCTCCCTCCTGGTTTGCCTGATCCCCACAACCATCGGCGGACTGCTGAGCGCCATCGGAATCGCCGGAATCGACCGAATGGTGCAGCATAACGTCTTGGCCATGAGCGGCAGGGCCGTCGAAGCGGCGGGGGACGTTGACGTGCTCCTGCTGGACAAAACCGGCACGATCACCCTCGGAAATCGCCAGGCGACGGAGTTCGTTCCCGCCACGGGCGTCGATCCCCGAGAACTGGCGGACGCGGCGCAACTCTCATCCCTGGCGGATGAAACGCCGGAGGGTCGGAGCATCGTCATCCTGGCGAAAGAGCAATACGGAATTCGCGGCCGAGAGCTCGGCGAAATGCCCGCCGCCGAGTTCGTCCCCTTCACCGCCCAGACACGCATGAGCGGCGTGAATCTCAACGGCGACCAAATCCGCAAAGGCGCGGCTGATTCGATCAAGCAATTTGTCGGCGGGGTGTTTCCCGATGAAGTCGCCATGGCGGTAAAGCAAATCTCCGGCAAAGGCGGAACGCCCCTGGTCGTCGCCAATAATCAGCGCGTGCTGGGGACGATTTATCTGAAGGACATCGTCAAGCAGGGTTTACCCGATCGCTTCAAACGCTTCCGGGCGATGGGGATCAAAACGGTCATGATTACGGGGGACAATCCCCTGACCGCCGCGGCGATCGCCAAAGAGGCGGGCGTCGACGATTTCCTCGCCCAGGCCAAGCCCGAGGAAAAGCTGGCCCTGATCAAGCGCGAGCAGCAGGCCGGGCATTTAGTCGCCATGACCGGCGACGGCACCAACGACGCCCCGGCGCTTGCCCAGGCCGATGTCGGCGTAGCCATGAACACCGGCACCCAGGCCGCCAAGGAAGCGGGAAACATGGTCGATCTCGATTCCAATCCAACCAAGCTCATCGAGGTCGTCGAAATCGGCAAGCAATTGCTGATGACGCGCGGAGCGTTGACCACCTTCAGCATCGCCAACGACGTGGCGAAATATTTCGCGATTATTCCCGCTATGTTTGGGGCGGCCTATGCCCTGTCGGGCCAAACGCACGGCCCACTTTTTGCCTTGAACGTCATGGGTCTGGTCAGCCCCTATTCAGCGATTCTCAGCGCTGTCATATTCAACGCGCTGATCATCATCGTGCTCATTCCGCTGGCCCTCCGAGGCGTGAAATTCCGCCCCATGCCCGCCGCCGCGATCTTACGTCGAAACCTTTTCATCTACGGCCTGGGCGGCGTTCTCATCCCCTTCCCGGGAATCAAAATCATCGACCTGATCGTCAACGCCATGCACCTGGTCCCGCGTGGGTAATTCTTTTGGAGCCGATCATGAATCAACAACCGGTAAAAGAACGCGGCGTCGTCAAGGAAATTGCGGTGCAGCTCGGCATCAGCATCGTCGCCACGATCGCGACCGCCATCCTTTGCTGCGGCATTTATCCCGCGATCGTCTGGGGCCTGGGAGAATTGATGTTTTCCAATCAGGCCAATGGATCGCTGGTCACCGATGCCGGCGGTAAAGTCGTCGGCTCGCGGCTGATCGGGCAGAGTTTCACGTTGCCGAAATATTTCCACCCGCGCCCCTCGGCAGCGGGTAACGGTTACGATCCCACGCAATCCGGCGGCACCAATCTCGGACCCACCAGTGACAAACTGATCAACGGCGTTCACGGCCAGTCGAATCCCGCCAACAATTTCGACGGTGTCGTTGATCTCGTCAAAGCTTATCGCGCCGAGAATAATCTGGCAGGCGACGCGCCCGTCCCCGCCGATGCGGTAACGCGCTCCGCCAGCGGGTGCGATCCGCATATTTCGGTGGCCAACGCGTTGCTCCAGGCCCCGCGCGTGGCCAAGGCGCGGAACTTGACCGTCGATCAGGTGAATCATTTGATTGAATTGAATACCGAAGGCCCCGATCTGGGATTTCTGGGCGAAAAAGGAGTGAATGTTTTGACCTTGAACCTGGCTTTGGACGAAAACAAGTAGAGAGCCATCCCAAATGCCGGAAGATCGCGCGACAACGTTTTTGCAGATGATCCGCAAATCGCAGCGCGGACGGCTGAAAATCTATCTGGGCTACGGCCCCGGCGTCGGCAAAACCTTCCAAATGTTGCAAGAGGGGCACCGTCTGAAGGCCGACGGCATCGATGTGGTCGTCGGCATCGTTGAAACGCACGGACGGGCCGAGACGCAAAAACTCGTCGAAGGCCTCGACGTCATTCCGCGCCGCAAGATGGAATATCGCGGGATCACCATCGAGGAGATGGATATCGACGCCATCCTCGCCCGCAAGCCGCAGGTCGTGCTGGTCGATGAACTGGCGCACACCAACGCCCCCGACAGTCGAAATCCCAAGCGCTATCAGGATGTGCAGGAACTGCTGGCCGCCGGTATCCACGTCATATCCACGCTTAACGTGCAGCATTTGGAAAGTCTTTACAACACGGTTGAGAAATTGCTGGGCGTGAAAGTCCGCGAGCGATTGCCCGATTCGGTTTTGGCCGAGGCGGATCAGGTGGTGAACATCGACCTGGCGGCCGAGGATTTGCAAAAGCGCCTTCGCGAAGGAAAAGTTTATCCGATGGACCGCGCCAAATCGGCCCTGGATAATTTTTTCACTGATTCAAATCTGGAGCATCTCCGCGAACTGACGCTGCGGGAAGTGGCGTCGCAGCTCGATTTCCGTCGCCGCGAGAAGAAAGCCGCCGGCGAGCCCAGCGGCGGGGCGGATCAGGTCATGGTCTGCCTCTCCTCCGGCGGCCCCAACGCCGCCAAATTACTGCGCTACGGCTCCCGCATGGCCGGGCGATTGAACCGCAACTGGTACGCCGTCTACGTGCAGACTCCCAGCGAGGAGCCGACCGTGATCGATGCCCGCATTCAGCGGCTCCTGGCCGACACGCTCACCCTGGCCAATCAATTGGGCGCCACCGTCTTCACGTTTAAGGGTCACGACGTAGCCGACACCATTTTGCGTTTCGCCCGGGAATACCGGGTCGGAAATATTCTGATCGGCCGCCCCGGCCCGCGGCCCTGGTGGAGACGTTTCATCGCCAAGCCGAGCATCGCCGAGGAATTGATCTATCGCGGCAGCGGCGTCACGGTGGTGGTGGTGGATGTTACGGTCGAGGCGCTGCCCGACAGCGAGCAGACCGCCGACATGGGCCCGCCGCGCCATTCGCCCGCCGCCGTCGCCGCGGCCAAGGCCGCCGGAGCAGGAAAAAACGGAAAAACCATCGGCAGCTTTCTCACCCCCGAGCGCGTCGTCATCTGGGAAGACCCGGTCACCAAAGAGGACGTCTTCAAGCGCATGTCGATGGCCTTCACCGGCGGAGAACTGACCGCCGCCGAGCGCATCGCCGGAAAACTGGCCGAGCGCGAACGCGTCGGCTCCACATTCCTGAACGAAGGCGTCGCCCTTCCGCACGCGCGCAGTGACGATGTGAACGAACCGCGCGTGGCGATCGGGATCACGCAAGGCGGCGTGATGGACGCCCCGACCAAGGAGCCCATCGAAGTGATTTTCGCGCTTCTTTCCCCGACAACGGGTCCGAACACGCATCTCCAGATGCTGGCCAAAGCCGGGCGGCTGTTCACGGACCGCGACCTGAGGCGCCGGCTGCAGAAAGTGAAAACGCCGGAAGAAGTGATCGCGGAACTGCAGGCCGCGGAAGAAAAAGGCTGAGCCAATCGACCGTTACATCTGGTCAGGGT
>JBEKPV010000019.1:0-40134 GCA_049520395.1 Tepidisphaeraceae bacterium | reverse complement strand
TATAGCGGCAGCTTGGGCTTCGATGTCTTTTAGCGAAAAGACCGTGGCGGCGACGGGGACGTGTGAAGATTTGAGTAGGGGCATTATTACGCATTTCCCCCTCTCCCCAGTACGGCGGGGAGAGGGTGCGGGTGAGGGGCTGTTTTACGACTGTTGAAGTTCGGCCCCTTACCCTGGCCGTCTCCGCACGACTACGCGGGGAGAGCCGAAGAGTTAAACCACCATTTCCTTTTCGCCGCCGCGGCCGGCGATGATGATTTCGCCTGCGTCTTCGAGGCGGCGGACTACATCGACGATCTTTTGCTGGGCGGCCTCCACATCGCTGACACGCACGGGTCCCATGTATTGCATGTCCTCCTGAATGAGCTGGGCGGCACGCTCCGACATATTTTTGAAAATCTTCTGCTTCAATTCGTCGCTGGCGGTCTTCAGGGCCAACGACAACTCGTCGTTGTCGACCTCCTTCAGCACGGACTGAATGCCCTTGTCGTTAACCAGAAGAATGTCCTCGAAGACGAACATCAGGCGGCGAATCTGCTCGACCAGGTCGGGGTCCTCGGCTTCCAGGCCTTCCATGATCCCTTTTTCCGTGGAACGATCGGCGAGATTGAGAATTTCGGCGACGGTGTCGACCCCGCCGGCTTTTTCGAAAGTTTGGCTGACGATGTCGGAGAGGCGATGTTCGAGGCCGCGCTCGACTTCCTGGATCACCTCGGGATTGGTTTGCTCCATGTTGGCGACGCGCTTCACGACTTCAATCTGCTTCTGGCTGGCAAGGCCGACGAGAATTTCGCTGGCTTTCTGCGGAGGCAAGTGCGCCAGGATTAGCGCGATCGTTTGGGGATGCTCGTCCTGGATGAACGTCAACAGGTTTTCGCTCTCCGCCTTTTGCAAAAACGAGAAGGGAGTGGTCTGCACCTGCTGAGTCACCTGTTTGATGACGCGGCTGGCCTCCGACTCGCTGAGGGATTTTTTTAGCAGCGATTTGGCGTGTTCCAACCCGCCTTCACTGAGAGACGAATTGGCCAGGGCCAGGCCATAGAATTCTCCGAAGACTTCTTTGCGGGTGCTGGCGGAGATATCGCCGAGGCTGGCGATTTCGCGGCTGACTTCTTCCATGGCCTCGGGAGATAATCGCTTTAGAATCTCGGCGGCCTGGTCCTGCTCCATGGAAAGCAGCAGGATGGCCGCTTTCCGGGTTCCGCTGGTTTCATTTGCGGCCATGGTTCACGCTCATTTCCAGGGCTAGCGCTGGTTCATCCAGCGTTTGACCAGATTCGCAGCGCCGTCGGGGTTGGCTTTGACCAGTTCCTGTACCTGCTCGATCATTTGCTGGGCCTTGACGGCTTCCTCGTCGAGTTCGACGCCGTCGAGCATGGCTCCGCCTTCGCCGACTTCGCCGGCGACGCCTTCGCCCGTGGCGAGGTGCCGGGTCGGCCCAAGTTCCTCCGCCAGCTCGGCGCCGGCGGCGACCACCGGTACCGGCGAGGATTTGCGCACCATGGTGGAGACCATGAACATGCTCATAAGGGCCAGGGCTCCGACGCCGATTTCCTTCACGTGTCCGCCGAGCATCATGGAGACGGGCGACGTGCCAGTCGTCGTGGCCGCCAGGACGGGGGCGGGAGCATCGTTGTAGGAATCGACGACGACGTCGTCATCGGAATCGAGGCCGGTGCAGGCCTTCACGTCGTGACGGATCGCATTTAATTGATCGGTCATAAACGAGTCGAGAGTTGCATCGTCGGGATCTTTGCCGCCATTTTTATTTTTGTAGGAATCGACGAAATAGCTGCGTGGAACGCGGACGGAAGCGGCGATGACCGTGGCCTCGCCCGGGCCTTGTTTCTGGTAGACATCCGTTTTGGAATTGTCGTTATAAAAGGAGGTTTTTTCGTCGGAGCTGGTGCTGGTGTTGCCCCCCCCACCGCCGCCGCTGGGGACGGCCACGCCGACGTTGGCGACGGCGCCGGCGTCCCCGCCGCCGGCGGCCATGACGGCGCTTTCATCGGATTGCTCATCCGTTTGCGTGGGGAGGGAGACGGTTCCCTTGGGATCGACTTTGTGACTGCGCGTTTCGGTGTAGGCGGTGTTTAATTTGACGGTCACGGAGACCATCAACCCGTTGATGTCACCGAGGAGGTCCGTAATTTTGCTGCGGTAAAAGTCTTCGTTTTGGCGCAGCGCGTCGACGATATCGTCGTCGCCGCCCATGGAATCGTCGTTGGGATCGGGGACGTGGCAGGGGACGCCGTCGATAACGACGTTGATTCGGCCGGGGACGAGCCCGGCTTCGGCGCCGCAGACGACGTCGCCGGCGGATGCCGCCAGTTGCTTGGAGCTGGTGTGGGCGGAGCGGTCGGTGGTGATTTCCACCATGGCGGAGGGCTGGACGGCGGTGTCGTCGAAACGGCGCTCGTTGGTGGGGTCGATGACGACGATGGCGTTGGAGACGCCGGGGAATTGGCGGATGACGGCCGAGAGCGTGCGCTGCTTGGCTTCGAGATACATGCGGTCGGTTTTTTCCGGGCTGTCGAGCCAGTTGATTTGTTTGACGATGTCGTCAAAGCCGGTGGAGATATCGCGCGGGAGGACTTGGGAGTAGCCGAGTTCAGCCAACACTTCGAGTTTACGGTCGGCTTCGACCATGACCTTATCGCCGACGACTTTGTGGGCGATGCCCTTGGCGTCGAGATTGGCGACGATCATGCTGATGTCGTCCTGGGAAAGCGACTGATTGAGCACCGGCTCCATATCCGGCTCGGCGGCCCAGTAGGACCACCAGCCGATGGTCATGGCCATGATGACGGCGAGGCAGACGGTCAGCATCTTTTGGCTGGCCGTGAGCTGGCCGAGTTGTTCGGAGATTCGCGCGAGCTGCGCTTTGAGAAAATTCATCGCTCAGCCCTCCCTGGCCGAGGTGAAAATTTTTTGAAGTGCCTGCCTGGACTTGCCGAGCGCAATCCTTGCGATCGGATGAACGTCCAGGATTTTTCCGGCTCGTTATCTTAGAACCGGGGCGGCAGAATGCAACGGGTATTCCTTAAGTTAGACGGAAATCCCTTTAATATCGTCGTAGGCGTCCATGAGTTTGGCGCGGATGGCGAGGAGGGTTTTGAATGCCATGTCGGCCTTTTCGACGGCGGTCATGACGCCGGTGACGTTTTGCGTTTGGCCTGTGGCGACATCGTCGACGGCCTTGGTGGCGTCCTGCTGGAGGCGCGAGACTTCGTCGATGCTTTTTTGCAAACTGTCGGCGAAACTGGTTTCGCCCCCCCCCGCCGCGGAGGATGCACTGGCGCCGCCGGTTTGGGACGTCCCCGTCAGGGCCGGCAGATTGGTGTTCGTTGGATTAATCACGGGTTCATTCCGCTCGTTTAGGCCAACAGCCGCAGGCTCGAGGTGAACATCGATTTTGCCGTATCCATGATGGTGACGTTCGCCTCGTACGCCCGGGAGGCTTCCAGGGCGTTGACGTATTCGATGGAGAGGTCGATATTGGGATAGGAGACGTATCCTTCCTTGTCGGCCTCGGGATTTCCGGGCTCATAACGGCGTATCAACGGGGAGGGATCGATCCCGACCTGCTGCACGTGTACGCCGGGAAGGGAAGGATCATCCGCTCGGCCGGGGGCCAGGACCACAAAACGGCGGCGATAGGGATCGTTCTTTCCGTCCGCATCGCGCGTCGTGTTGATGTTGGCGATGTTTCCCGCGATCGTGTCGAGCCGAATTCGCTGCGCCATTAAACCACTGGCGCCGGTGTCTAGAATATCAAACATAAGCCTGACTCCTCAGGATTATATTAACTAACCCGTTCACGCAGCGCCATCTCCATGACGCTGTATTGCTGACGCAGCAGTTCCACTGCCAGCGTGTGCATCAGGGCGTTCTTCGCCTGATCGGTCATCAATTGTTCCATCGAACGGTTGTTTCCATCGTGAAACATGAGGTTGTGCCGGGGACTTTGGACGTCCATCGATATATCTTCAAAACGAACGGCGCCGGGCGGACTGCTGTCTCGAAGATTCATCCGCTCGCGGAGGGCCGATTGAAACTGGGCGAGCGAAAGGTCCTTCTGCTGATAATGCGGCGTCGAGACGTTGGCGACGTCCTCGGCGAGCAAGCGCTCACGGGCTTCGGTGAATTGGAGCCATTGCTCCAACAGGGGCGCGTTTCCTTGATTCAGCAGGCGATCGAGAAACATTCTCACCTCACAACTTCAACGGAATATCAAATTGCGTGCCATGACGCTTCGACGAGCGTTTTTATCTTTCCCCCTCTCCCCGGTACGCCGGGGAGAGGGTTGGGGTGAGGGGCGGAACATCGACAGTCGCTGTTCAGCCCCTCACCCTGACCCTCTCCCCGCGGGTACGCGGGGAGAGGGGACGCAATTTCTGCCGGCTCTGCGCAAATCGTGCGCGTTAGTTTCCGTGGGCGACGGGCTCGGCTAGTTCGCCTTCATCGCGCCAGCGTTTCAGTTTCATGCCAAGAGTGCGCACGCCGATGCCCAGGGCGGTCGCGGTGCGGACTCGATGGCCTTTGAATTGTTGGAGCGTGCTGAGAATGACCTCTTTTTCGATCTCGGCCAAGGCGCGGCCGGCTAATCCCTCGGCAACCGGCGAGGCGACCGTGCGCTTGAGCCAAGGCTCGATCGTCGCAGACGTAATTACGCCTGGCTGGGCCTCCAAAACCACGGCACGCTCCAGAATATTCTGTAGTTCGCGGACATTGCCGGGCCAGTCGTAGCGCTGAAGGGCGCGAAGCGCTTCCGGTTCGATATGCCGAAACGCGGTTTTGTCGCGGCGGCTGGCCTGATGCAGGAAATGCCGTGCTAATTCAGTGAGATCGTCCAAGCGATTCCGCAGCGGCGGAATTTCGATGGGGACCACGTTCAGGCGGTAAAATAAATCGCGGCGAAAATCACCTTCTTCAACGCAGCGCTCGAGATTTCGGTTGGTCGTGGCGATCACGCGCACATCAACCTGCTGGGTCAGACTGCTGCCGACGCGCTCGAAGCAATTTTCCTGCAGTACGCGGAGGAGTTTGGCCTGAAGGGCGGGGGCGATTTCGCTGATTTCGTCCAGGAGGATGGTGCCGCCGTCGGCTAATTCGAAGCGGCCGCGGCGCAGGCGGTCGGCGCCCGTGAAGGCTCCCTTTTCGTGGCCGAAGAGTTCGGATTCGAGCAAATTCTCCGACAGGGCGGCGCAATTCACCGCGAGCATGGGGCGATCACGGCGGGACGAGGCGGTGTGGATCGCGCGCGCCACGACTTCCTTGCCGGTGCCGCTCTCGCCGCGGATGAGGACCGTGGCGTTGCTGCGGGCGACCATTTCGATTTTCTGGCGGACCTGCTCCATCGCGGGGCTGCTTCCGATCAGCGGGCGCGGGGAGCCGATTTCCGTCATGCTGCGGAAGGCCTGATTCTCCAGCTTCAATCGACTGTGCTCGAGCGTGCGGTCGACGAGCAATTTGATTTCGTCGCCGTCGAAGGGTTTTTGAATGTAGTCGTACGCGCCTAGTTTCATGGCCTCGACGGCAGTGTTGACCGTCGCGAAGGCGGTCATCAAAACGACGGGCATTTCCGGGCGGGTTTTCTTGGCCTCGGCGAGGAGTTCCAGGCCGGTCATCTTGGGCATCTTCACGTCGGTAATCAGGAGATCGAATCGGGACGAGGAGAGGCGGGAGACGGCCGCGGGGCCGTCATTGGCGGCGATCACCTCGTGTCCTTCGCGGGCCAGCGTCCCGGCGAGCGAATCCCTCATCATGTCCTGGTCATCGACGATCAATATCCGAGCCATGATTTCTCCGTTTTTGCGCTTGCGCGCTTCAAACCTTGATTTCGAAAACCGCGCCGCGGTCGGGTAAATTGGCGGCGGTGATTGCGCCGTCGTGGGCCTCGACGATGCGGTGCACAATCGCCAGGCCCAGGCCTGTTCCTGTTTCCTTGGTGCTGAAAAATGGATGAAATATCTGATCCATGGCGCCCGGGGGAATTCCGGGGCCGCTGTCGCGGACGGAAAGATTCCAATGCGGTCCGTCGCATTGCGTCCAGATAATTTCGATGGCGCCGGGCCCGGCGATGGCCTCGGCGGCGTTTATCAAAAGATTGAGAATCGCCTGGCCTATTAATAGCGGATCGATGCGAACGATCGCGGGCCGGGGGCCGGCGGCGCTGCAGGTTATTCCCCTCGGGGCGAGACGATCGGACGCCATTTCGATCGCCTGATCGACGACCTCGGCCAGATTGGCTTCGACCGGATGGGCCTGGATTTCCCGCGTGAATTGCAGGACTTGCCCAACGAGGGCTTCGAGGCGTTTAACGCCGGCGGCGATTTTTTCGACGAGATGGCGCGGGGCGGGCTGATTTTTTAGATCCTGGGCCAGCATGGAGGCATAAAGCTGGATGCCGCCGAGGGGGTTGCGAATTTCGTGCGCCATGCCGGCGGCCATTTCCCCCAGGGCGGCCATGCGCTGTTTGCGCGCGAGCTGGCGATTTTTTTCCGACAGTTCGTTTTGCAGGGATTTGACGGTTTGCTCGAGCTGGACGTGAGACCGCTGGAGTTTTTCGGTGACGTCGCTGTAGGCGAGGATGATCCGGCCGAGGTCTTCGATTCGTTTGGCGTGCCCCGCCAGCGGCGCTTGCACGTCGCGCTGGTGAGAGTCGGATTTGGGTTTGTCGACGAGTGTTTCCATATCGTCACTCAATATTGCAGGTCGAGCGCTGCGGGTCGTTTGCCGTACGCGGCGGCGGCGTAACGCGCGTTGACGCGCCGCGCTGCGGTGGCGCCGTTAATTTGGCGGCCGAGATTTAGCTTCCGCTGCTGAAGCACCATGGTATCGTTTCGATCGGAGGCGGTGATGTCGGCCAGCAGTTGCCGGGCTTGGGTCATCATCGACTCGGCGCGAGCCCGATCCGGAGGCGTCAGGCGAGCCAGATACCCGCCCCAATTCTTTTTCGCGGGCGAGACGCACTGTTCCAAGTCGGCGGCCTGATCCAGCAATTCCTGACGCTGGGTCAGCACCGAAAGCAAGTCTTCGGTGCGGCTATTTTTTACGTGCTCGTGCTGGACGGCCGCTAGCTTGGCGAGGCGACGATAGCAATCCACCTGCCGCTCAAGCGCTTCCAGTACCGGATCGTTGGCCATATTCTTTCACTCCTGGACGTGCGGCCGAGTTACCACATTCCGGCGTCGCTGGTCCATTGAAGCCATTGTTCCCAATATTTCTTCGGCATCGAAAAACTGTCGCCTTGAAACGCCTCGGCGGGCATGTGCTGAAGCATCCACTTGGCACGGTTGTTGGCGGCCTTGGCCTCCTGAGGCTTTCCCATCGCGAAATAGGCGTTGACGATTTGAACGTAAGCGGCCACCGAAGATGGATCGTTCTGATAGCTGAAGGCGGCCGAGTCGTACAACCTGATCGCCTCCTCGTAATTCCCCAGGTCATACATGCAATCGGCACGGTAGAAATAGGCCAATTTCATGTCGAGCGCGTCGAGATCGGTCGGCGCGCCAAGGGAGTGGTAGAGATCGATCGTCTGATCGTAAAGAGCACGGGCTTTGGAGAGGCGATCCCGTTTGGCGGCGACCACCTCGGCGACATCAATCGAACCGGCGCCGATCGCCGGCGCGCCGGCGGATTGCGCCGAGGCGAGCTTCAGATCGAGCAGCGACGCGCTTTTGCGGTAGCTGTCAGCCATCAGGAAAATCATCTGCGGCTTTTGCCCGTCGTCGGGATAACGATCGGTCAATTCCTGGGCGCGCGCCACGGCTTCTTCATATCGGCCGGTACGGTAATAAAGCAGGGCCAGATCGTGCAGGGACTGACGGAATTCTTCCGCGGAGGGATCGACGCGCGGATTGTTCTCAACGACGCTGAGGAGGGTCTTTTCGGCTTTGCCGTAAAAGTTGGGCCCCTTTTCAATATATGCCTGCGCTAGGGGGACAGCGGATTTACTGGCGGCCAGACTGTTGGGATAGAAGAGCTCGTTGCGCTGGAAGGCGTCGATGGCTTTGTCGAATAGTCCGGCGGCCTGATAGGCCTGACCGAGGCGCAACAGGGCATCGGGGGCGAGGCGATCCGATGGCCGCTCGGCTACGAAGAGTTCGAGGGTGGAAATCACGGCAGGGAGATTTCCGGCGGAATCGTATAGGTCGACGCCGTGCCAGAGGGCATCGGCGTAGCCGGCGTCGTCGACGAGCGTCAGGCCGTGCGAATAGACGGTGTAGGCGTCGCCGGCTTGGCTGCGAAGATCGCGCACCTGCTCGGTGCGGCGGATTTGTTCAGTGGGATTCGCGTCGGCGATGGTGGCTTCGAGCTGATCGGCGCGCTTTTCATAAACGCGCCCAAGTCGGGCGAAAAATCCGGGCTTGGGAGACGGGTCGAGCGTCTGCTCGTCGGCCAAAACTTCCAGGGCCGATTGATAGTCCTGGGAATCGACCAGCATGTCCTCGGCGGTGTGCAGGCCCGAAATCGCCTCCGCCCGGTCGCGCGGCTTGGCGGAATGCCGCTCCATTTCAACCGTCAGATCGTGCAAATCCTCCAGCGCGGCCTCGCGATCGTCCTGCATGATGCGGCAGATGCCGCGGCCGAGCTGCGACAGGGGCGCCAGCGGCGAGTCGGGATGACTCATCAGCACATCCTGATAAAACGAAAGCGCCGTCGCGGCGTCGTCGCGGTCTTGATAAATGCGGCCAAGGAAATACGCGGCGTTGGCGTCCAGAGGATGCGCGACGCGCAGCTCATCGCGCGCCAGCCGCAAATAACGCTCGGCATCGTCCGGCTGGCCCTCGACGTAGGCGCAATAACCCAATTGATAATTGAACTCGCCCTGCATCTCGGGATCGGAATCCAGCCGCAACGCGTCGTTGAGCAATTTGCGCGCTTCGGCGAATTTTCGCTGATCGACCAGAATCCCGGCGCGCTTGCCCAAAGCCCAGGCACGCTCGGCGTCGGTCAATTCCGGCCGGCGAAGATATTCGTCGAGCGAAACATCCGCGTTGGCCAGATCCTCCTGGGATAATTGCAACTCGATGAGCTTGCGGTATAGGCGCAGGGCGTGGTCCGGGTCCATGGCGATCGCCTGCCGATAATGATCGATTGCCTCGTCAATGCGACCCAAAGCGGCGTCACTGTCCGCTAACCGGCGATGAACGTTCGCATCCGGCACCGCTCCCATTTCCAGCGCGATTTCGGTTTGCTCGATGATCCGCTCGTGATTGGCGGGAATGCTGATCTTCTGCTGCGTCTGCAGATCGTCCAGAGACTCGGCAAGCATCAGATGAATCTGCGCTTCCTTGTCCTTGGCGGGTTTTTCGGATTCGAGAATGCGAACCAGCTGCTGCCAGGCGGCATCAGGGCGGTCCTGATTCAGATAATTTCGCGCGACGGCGATTTTCTGATCGATCGACGCGCCAGGACCCGGATTGACGAATAAATATCCGGCGTAAATGAAAAGCGCCACGGAAAAAATCAACAGGGGAAGTTGCCAAAGCTGCGAAAGTCGGCCGGAGGGGTGACCGAGGGAAGGGGCGCTGATTTTGGCCATGGCATCCCTGCCTTTTTTCAGCAATCGACGCGGTCATCCTGACCGATCAAATGGCGAGTATATCCCGGTTTAACGCAAAGGCAACAGTTCAGTCGCGATGGCGCCACAAAATCTCTCCCTCTTCCCAACGTACCATTGCGGAGAGGGGATAAAAAAAACGCTCCGCCCGGCTGAGGGCGGAGCGACGAGGGAAGAGTCAACGTCTGGCACGGACTTAGTCCATATGGACGTGGCCCGGCCCGGACACGTCCCGGCGTTTTTGCCGCCGCCGGGACGGTCCGGAGAATTTATTTATTCAAGAGCGAACGATCATCGGCGCTGGTGCTGGTGTCCTTATCCAGCGTGGAACGTTCCGCGGCCGGTCGCGGGCCGCTGACGGTGGTGTCCGTCATGCCATCGGCAAAGTTGGATCGGGATGTCGTGGGCAGGATGAGTATTTCCACTCGCCGATTTTGCGCTTTGCCGGCTTCGGTGCTGTTGCTGGCGATGGGGCGCTCATCGGCATAACCGGCGACGCCCAGGCGGCTCTTGTGCACGCCGTTGCGGACGAGTTCGGCAGCGACCGCGATGGCGCGATGCGCGGAGAGATACCAATTGTCGAAATGGCCCTGCTCGAGCGTGCTCTTGCGCACGATCGGAGTGTTGTCGGTGTGTCCGGCAACCATCAGCTCGTAGCCGCTGGCGCCGGTAGAATTAAGGATTTCCGCGAATCGCTGGATGGCGACCCTGGCCTTGTCGCTGACTTCAGCGCTGCCGGGCGCGAAGGTGACGTCGCTCTTGAACTTGACGACGCCGCGGGCGGCATCGAAGTCGACCATATCGGGATTGGACGCCGCGAAATCACTGAGGGCGTTGGTCAAAGGAGCTGGAAGGGCCGATCCCGTCGCCAGCACTTGCGGCGGACGCGACAGTTCGTCCTCATATTTCGCCTGGATGGCGGCCAACTGGGCTCGCACGTCGGACAACTGCTGCGATTCGTTCGCGAGCATCGCATCCTTGGTGTTGCCGGAGTTGGCGATGGCGTCCAATTGCGACTTGTACGCATCCGCCTGGGCGCGGGCGCGTTCGGCGTCGGAATCGGACTGACCGGCCTGCTCGGCAAGCTGGTCGGCCCGCAGTTTCATCGCATTGTATTTTTCCTGGGAAACGCAGCCTGTGAGAGACAGGCCGAGGGCGGCTATTCCAAGCCACTTGTGCATCCGTGCCATACGTGGGCCTCCGTGCGAGTTGAATTGTCTTGCGGCAAATCGGCTGGCGCGTCATTGCACCAGCGGTTTCCCGCGATTTTTGACCATTATCCTATTTTTTGGATCTTTCGCGGAGGGAGCCCCAAATCACCACGTTTGAGCGGCTCCGCCGGTCGAACGATCTTCGCCTATTGTGTCAAAAAATTAATCGTTTGCAAGTCCACGGCAAAATAAAAGTGCGATTTTTGCGCGGTCGACCTCGGCGGCGTTACCTCGTCGCGGCTTTACCGAGGACAAACCCGACCAGGAAAAAGATCGCCGAGACGCCCACGCCGGCGCCGACGAGGATCAGAAATCCATAGGCGGCGATGGTGGTCATGACGGTCGGCGCCGTGTCCAGCACGCCGGTGATCAGGGCGAATGCGCCGAAAATCACAAAGAGTGTCGCGCCCAGGGCGGCAGCGCCGAAGGCCGCGGACAGGGGATCGGGCTTCTCTATATACGTAATAACGGTCGGCGGCGCGCCGGGCGCGTTTCGGCTCATAACGCCAACGCCGGCGACGCTTCTCGTTCCGCTCATTCCCGCCAGGCTGCCGGTGGCCCCAACCGCGGCGGTGCCGGATTTGCTGCGGCCCAGATTAGTACCGCTGGCGCTGGGGGCGATTTCATCGAGCAATTCGGCGCCCAGACTGGTGTCGTCGCTTTCTTTGGTCAGATCGAGCAACCCGGACCCGGAGCCGACGGCTTCGATATTCATCTGGTCGCTGTCGTGTCCCGTGGCCGAGACCGAAGTTTGCGCCGACGGATCGACGCGATCGACTTCGTCGTTTTGGAAGACGTCGACGCCCGCGCGGCTGCCCTGGGCCATGTTCATGCTCGGGGCGCTGGGGGCGGCGCTGGCGCCGGCGGCGGAGCGCGCGGGGGACGGCATTCCGCCGACGGAACCGCTAAGACCAAGATCGGCGGCGAGGGCGGTGTCTTCCTTCAGTGTCATTCCCGCGCCCGGGCTGCGTCCGCTCTCATCGACAAGAGTCAGACCCGTGCCGCTCATTCCGTGACTGTCGGTCAGGCCGATCGCCATGGCACTGCCGCTGTCGGAGGGGCCCAGATCGGCGGGGGCTTCCGTGCCTTCGGCTAATTCAGATTTCAGCGTCTCGACTTGATCCGCCTTGAACATCAGGCGCGGGCCGTCGCGGAATTCACGCAACCGCCCTTCCCGCGCAAACTGTTTGATCTCTTCCTCGTTCTTGTTCAACGCGGCCTTGGCCTCGTCGAGCGTGTAAAACATCTTGGCCATAAAGCACCTCTGGCAAACTGGGCAAAATTACTTTCCGTCCGGCGGCGTCGGGGCATCACTGGGCTGATCCGAGCCGCGCGCATTGTTCTGATCGTCCACCAATTTCTTCACGTCATAAAACGGCGGAAACGTGTCGTAGTTCCGCAACTGCAGGTCATATTGATAATCCCTGGCGGCCGTAAGCACCAAGGATTTATCGCCGGCACGATATTCGTAAGCGCAAAGTGTATTGTGATCCACATCCAATAAAAAACATCCCCAAACATTGGGATGCAATTGACACGGCATAATGTACACCCCCCCGCCGCCGGCGATGGGCGCCTGCGTGGGGGCGTCGCCAAAAGCGGGCGAAACCAGTGCATGCGGGCGGTCCAGGAGGACGATTAATATACCGAACAACACCGCCGCGTTGGCGTATAAGGCGAGGGCGACGGGGTTTCGGGGGTTGCTCATCTAGCGGGGCCGATTTAGAAATATTGTCCCGATTTAGCGGGACTGGGCGGTCGCCTTCATCTGCCGTATCTTATCCGACGGCCCAAGGGGCGGGCAAGGATTTCTTGCCGCCGCGAGACCCGATAATGCTGAGTCCGGCTCAAACAACGCTGCTCCCTCCCGCCCCCGCGGTTAGCCGCCCCGCCCACGGCCCGGCGGCGGATTTGCACGCCCAGATTCGCGTCGAAAAACCCGGGCCCTGGCTGCAGTTTTCTTCGGCGATGGGCTATGAATGGACACGGGTGGATTTGCCGATCCCGCGCCTGCCGGAGGAAATGCACGGATTACGATTGCTGCACCTGAGCGATTTTCACGCCCGCTCCTGGTGGGACCCGGCTTACGACGATCTGATCGCGCGCGTGGCGGCTGATCCGCCGGATTTCATTTTATTTACCGGCGATTTTGTCGACCATAAGAACGACCATCGGCCCGGATTGCCGGTGGCGAAAAAGCTTTTCAGCCTGCTGAAATCGCGATTGGGGACGATCGCGATTTTGGGGAATCACGACAAGGCCGTATCGCACGGACACGCTCATGAATTGAACGTGAATTTGATCGACCATCGGCGCGTGGTGTTGCCGGTGGGATCGGCGAATCTGGAATTGATCGGTTTGGGCGGCGTGGATCGGATCGATGTGAATCTGGCGTTCTTGCATACGATCGGGCCGAAGTCGCCGAATAGCTTGCGGGTCATTCTTTCGCATTATCCGGACAACATTCGCCGCAGCCAATTTCTGTCGCCCGATCTTTACCTTTGCGGGCATACGCATGGGGGGCAGATGTGTTTTCCGAATCGCAAGCCGATTTTGCGGCATGATTCTCTGCCGCATCGATTGTGTAGCGGGATTCACCGGGCGTACGGGACGTGGATGATCGCCAATCGAGGGTTTGGATATTCGTCGTATTTTCAGTTTCGCGTTTTTTGCCCCGCCGAGGTGATCGAAATCCGATTGATTAAAGCGTAGACTTGGGGTGAGGGATTTTTTGGAGGTGGAACATAGCTACCCAGGCCGCGGTCAATTCAAGCCCCGTCGTTTTAGATGAAGCCAAGCGTTTGGAAGCCAGTCGACAATTTGCCGTGGAAGCCGCGCGGCTCGCGCAGCATACGCGTTGTCATAACATCGTTATTTTGGAAATGGCCAGCGTCTGCCCGGTAACGGATTATTTCGTGATCGCGACCGGAACTAGCGCGCGGCAAATGCGCACGGTTTGCGATGAGATCAACGAATTGGCCGCGAAGATGAATTTCAAATGCTTCCGCCGCAGCGGATATGAAGGGGAAAGCTGGATCGCGGCGGACTATATCGACGTGGTTTTGCATGTCTTTGAAGCGGGGGCGCGGCAGTATTACGAACTGGAAAATCTTTGGGGGGATGCGAAGAGGGTTTCGTTTTAGTGGTTGTCAGCGCTCGCACCTGCCCCTAAGACAAGTACTATGGGTTCGCTCACCATACGAAAATTCTCGTTTCCGCCCGTAAAGGGTCAAGCGCCGGGGCGCAACTAGAAAGGTCCCGTTGGAACATGTTGGACGAATGTCGCCAGGATTTGGTGCCCCACTATTCCTACGCCATGGCAGCCGCGCGTTTTTCGATTTTAGGGTCGGGGTCGGGAGTTGTGCGCAGATCGTAATAGTTTTGAAGATTGAGCCATAATTCGGGGCTTGTGCCAAGGGCCAGGGCGATTGCCTTGGCGGTTTCGACCGTGATCCGCTTTCGGTTGTTGATGATCTCGTTGACGGTCTGCAAGGGTCGGCCGATGATTTTGGCGAAATCGGCTTGGGTCCAGCCCCGAGTCTCGAGTTCATCGCGAAGATAATCGCCGGGTGGGAAAACCTCGGCGGGCTTGAGTGGTTTGGCCATATCGATATCCGTCCGTTTGATCAGTGATAATCCTCAATACTTATCACAACAATCGTCTTTTCGTTTTCTTCCTCGATCTCAATAATTAACCGAAACTGGCGATTGAGCCTTAGTGATCTCTGGTGGCTGCGATTGCCTTTGAGCTTTTCAAAATGCAAGCTCTTCACGGCGTATAAATCGCGCTCGTCCACGGCGCTTCGTAACAGTTGCATGACCTTGCGGTAAGCCTTAACGATGTCGCGACCTAGACCGGCCATGTATCCAGCATCGGCCTCCAATCGCTCCAGTTTCCTATCGGCAAACCGCACCCGCACTTTGACATACTATCACCCTTTGGGTGAAAGTCAACGCGGAAGACTCGGACGCTGGCCGTACCCCGGGAGAGGATTGAGGTGAGGGTACTTCTGGCGGAATGCGAGGTAAAACCCTCACCCCGGCCAAAGTCGCCGGCTTGAAGATACGCCGGCGCAATTTGCCACGCGGCGATTGGATAATCGGTTGAGCGCCCATAAAGAGGCTGGCGGCCCTCAAACACCATCCGCGAGCCACGACAGAGTTACAGTTGCCCGTTGAACCTGGGGGCGATTGGCATTGGCGCTAGGCCGCGTTCGCTCCGTGACATTTCTTATATTTTTTGCCGCTGCCGCAGGGGCACAGATCGTTGCGGCCTACTTTAGGGGTCTCTCGGACGATTGGTTTGGTGGCGGCGCCCGCGGCCCCTTGTGTGCGGTCGGAGGCTTCCTGCATTTCCCCGCCGGGGGCGACGCCCGCCGCGCCCGGCGCGGCGACGGCGGCGGCTGTGGCGGCGACGTTTTCCGTGACGCCGTAGCCCCCGGGGGCTTCGTGGACGGCCGCCGTTTCTTTGTAGGCGCTTTTGGCCTCGGCGGCGCCGACGACTCTGGCCCGGAAGATCAAATCCGTCACCTTGTCGCGAACCGATCCCAGCATCTGCTCGAAGAAGTGATAGCCTTCCTTCTTGTACTGCACGCGCGGGTCCTGTTCGGCGAACGCGATCAGGCCGATGCCGGCTTTGAGCATGTCCATCGCGTAGAGGTGATCCTTCCACGTCTGATCGAGAATCTGGATCAGGACGAACTGCTCCAGATCGGTTAATTCGCGGCGGAGAAACTGGCGGCCGCGATCGAGGAGCATCTCGCGGATTTGCTCGGGGGTCGCAGGAACCGTGACGACGGGGCCATCGATTTCCAGGGATTCCCCTTTTACGCGGAAATCCTTTTCCGTGAGCTTCAACTCGAACCGCTCGTTGGCGGCTCTTCGGAGGGATTCGGGATCGGGGTTCTGCTTGATCAGTTCATCGACGGTTTTTTCAAGTTTGCCTTCGTGCAGAAATTCTCGTTGGTAGCCAATCAGTTCCTGGCGCAGTTTATTGACGCCGGCGGTACGAACATGATCCAGCGATAGGGAGACGCCGAATTTCTTCATGGCCCAGTCCCGGACGTATTCGGAGACGAACGGGTTGTCGGCCGATGCTTCGTTGCCGCCGAACGCCAGCGTGAGGGCGTGATCGACGGGGTATTCGGTTTCGCGCTGCGCGTAGGCGGCGCGAGCCATGGATTCGATAAGCTGGTCGATTTCTTCGGGGGATTTGGGAGTGCGCGTCTTTGCGTCGGCGAGCATATCGGTCGCCGCGATCTTGATCCCGAATTTTTCCGCGGCCCAGTTGGCCAGTTCCTGCTCGGCGTAGAGGGGTTCGAGATATTTGAGCAGCCCCGCGCAGCTTCGCCGCTCGATCTGATCGACGGCGGCGATCCGCATCTTCTCTTCCAATTCGCGCATGTTCATCTGACGAATCTGGTTTTGCGAAAGATGAACGTGGAATCGGCTCATGGCCCAGCTTTGCAGGCCCTTGGCGTCCCATTGCTTGGGGTCCTCCGGGTCTTCGCCCATGAATTCGCCCAGGGAGGAGGCCAGATTGGTCTCGGCTTCGGCGCGGGCGTGGGATTTGATGAAGGCTTCCAAATCGTCGATGGAGCGGCGGCCGACGAATTCGTCGGCTTCCATCGTGGTGTCGAAATTAACGCGCGACCATTCCGCGATGGTAGCCGCGACGAAATCGCGGGTGATATGTTTTTCCACGGCGTCGCTGATCGATTCGCCAATCATTTGCCAGATCACCTGATCGATATTTTTCCCCAGCAGGACGCGCTGGCGCATGCCGTAGAAGGCGGTGCGCTGGTGGTTCATCACTTCGTCGTATTCCAGCAGATTTTTTCGCGCCAGGTAGTTTCGTTCCTCGACTTTTTTCTGGGCGCGGAGGATTCCCTTGCTGATGCGTTTATCCTCGATGGCCATTCCCTCGCCCATGCCCAGCCACCCGAAGACTTTGATGGTCCAGTCGCCGGCGAAGAGTTTCATGAGATCGTCCTGGAGGCTGACGTAGAAGCGCGAGGAGCCGGGATCGCCCTGACGGCCTCCGCGGCCGCGTAATTGGTTGTCGATGCGGCGGGCGGTGTGGCGCTCGGTGCCGATGACGTGCAATCCCCCGGCGTTTTTGGTCTCGGGGACGAGCTTGATGTCGGTTCCGCGGCCGGCCATGTTGGTGGCGATCGTGACGTTGCCGACCAGTTGCGCGTGGGCGTCCTTGTGGTGCTGCCCGGCAAGACCGACGATCTGGGCCTCGCGCTCATGCTGTTTGGCGTTAAGGACTTCATGGCGGATGCCGTATTTACGGGTGAGCATGTTGGACAAGAGTTCGCTCTTTTCGACGCTGGTCGTGCCAACGAGAACGGGGCGGCCTTTGTCGGATTCCGCCTTGATCTCCTCGATAATCGCCTCCCATTTTTCGCGGGCGGTGCGATAGACGCGATCTTCGTTGTCGACGCGCTGCACCGGCCGGTTGGTGGGGATGGTCACCACGTCAAGACTATAGATTTTCCCAAATTCCTCGGCCTCGGTCTGCGCGGTCCCGGTCATCCCGGAGAGCGACTTATACATTTTGAAGAAATTCTGCAGCGTGACGGTGGCCAGGGTCTGGGTTTCCTCTTTGATGGCGACTCGTTCCTTGGCTTCGACGGCTTGATGCAGGCCATCCGACCATTGGCGGCCGACCATTTTTCGGCCCGTGTATTCATCGACAATGACGACGTCCATTTCGCCCTTGGGGCCGCGCTCGACCACGTAATCCTTATCCCGCTCGTAAACGACATGCGCGCGCATGGACTGCTCCATGAGATGGGGCCATTCCATGTTGTTGCCGACATAAAAGCTGCCGACGCCCGCCGCTTCCTGGGCGGCGGCGATGCCTTCGTGTGTCAGATGGGCGCTCTTCCGGTCGAGTTCGACTTCATAATATTGCGTCAAACCCTCCTTGCGCTTCTCTGCCTCCTCGAGCTGGCGCTCAGCCTCGGCACGGCGCTGACGCGCGGCTTGGGCGTCGGCGGAGTTTTCGGCCTTCGACTCATCCCCTTCGGCTCCCTTAATGGCGCGACGCGCGGCCTGCTCGGCGGCGTCGGCGGCGTCCCAGGGCTTGTTCAACTCGATCACCTTCCGCGCTACCGCGTCGGCCGCGCGATATTTACCCGCGTCGTCGTGCGCGGAACCGCTGATGATCAGCGGCGTGCGCGCCTCGTCGATCAAAATCGAGTCCACTTCATCCACCACCACGTATTCCAGCGTCCCCTGCACCTGATAGATGGCGCGCTCCTTCATGTTGTCGCGCAGATAATCGAAACCGAATTCGGAATTGGTGCCGTAGGTGATGTCGCAGGCGTAAGCGTTTCGGCGGGCATCGCCGCCGGGCTGCATGTCGGACTGAATAAACCCGACGGTGAGTCCCAAATTCTCAAACGCCGGGCGAACCCACAGGGCGTCGCGGCGGACCAGGTAATCGTTGACCGTGACGACGTGGCAATGATTTCCTTCGAGCACGCGCATGAAACAAGCCAGCGGAGCGACGAAGGTTTTGCCCTCGCCCGTCGCCATTTCAGCGATCTTGCCTTCGTAGAGAACCAGGCCGCCGATGATCTGCACGTCGAAACAGCGGCAGCGAAACGGCGGGCGGCTTTCGGGGTAAATCTTGCGGACGGCGTCGTAAATCGTCAGCGGGATCGGGACCGTCTTCCACGATTGGCCGCTGCCGATCATGGTCTGTTGAACCTGATCGTATTCCTGCAGCATCTCGTCGCTAAGCTGGTCGGGGTCGAAATGGTTTTCGGGGTCGAAGATGGCGCGGATGCCGATGTTGCGGTCCATCGATTCGCGGATGATGGCGAACCCTTCGGGCAACACCTCGCTGCGGCGGATTTTGCCGGTGGTCAATTGCTGGCGGATTTCGGCGGTCCGCTGTTTTAATTGCTGATCGGTCAGCGCACGGACTTTGTCTTCCTGCGCGTTGATCTGATCGACGACGCGATGATACCGTTTAAGCAACCGCTCATTGCGGCTGCCGAAAATCCGGGTCAGTGTTTTGCTGATATTGACTGCCATGGAACCCCTCCCGCCGGGGTAAAAAAATGAGCCAATCGGGCAACTAGGAAAAACCGCTGAATTAATTCAGCGGCGGCGGGAGGCGGAAATTAAATGGGGAGAGCTGAATGACCGCAGCGACGGGAATCGGCCGGGGCTCGGGGGACGGGGCAATTTCCGTTTTGGACGCGATGGCGGGCGGCTGATAGAGCCGCAGCGGCGGCATCGCGCGGCGAAGGCTCACCGTCAATCGCTTCATGATCCCCCCGCTCATTTCCGGCGTCGGACGCTGGGCGGGGGCGGCAAGGCACATGCGATCGGCGCAGAGTGCTGTCGCCAGCAGAGTTACCGCGATGATGTGCCGGTGTCTTCGCATTGGAGCGCCAAACCTCAATATCCTCGGTGGCGGCGGAAGCGTCAAGTGAGACTATAGACCAATAATATGCTTTATAGCGGCGAAATCCGCGGCTCACGGTATAATTCTATTCAGCCAATGCCGCGGTTTCCGCGATCTGGCGTCCGCGCTATGCATCAGGAGGTCGCTATGTTTCATCGACCATGGACCCCTGGGTGGGTGAGAATGGGTGTCGCAGCGATGGCGGTCGCTGCCGCGACTTGCGCCGTGGCAAAGGCGGATGGCGATGCATGGCAGCAGTGGTCGGGCTCGGATTCGCCCAGCGCCGTATCGCGTGGGACCGATAACCAGCAGAACACTTCCCAGCCGCTGGTTTATGACATGGCCCCGGCCATGGCGCGGGCGGCGGTCGCGCAAGCGCAATACGATCGAGCTTCCATCAATTTGACCGACGTGCAGATTCGGGCTCGGCTGCAATTCGAGCATTCTCCCGAATATCGGGCAGCTGTGCAGGAATTGAGCGACGCGCAAGGGGCGTATGAGGCGGCTTGCCAGCCGGTCGAAAACGAACTAATGGATAACCCGGCTTATCGTTCGCTGATTGAGAAGCGCACGCAGACGCAAGTGGCATTGGACAACAGCCACGGCGATAGAGCGGTGGCCACCGCGATCGCGACTTTGAAGATGGAATATAGCGCGTCCGCGAGCAAAATGGAGGCCGAGGCGCTGGCGGACGACGCGCAAGTGCGCGATGCCAAGGTGCGATTGATCGCGGCACGGCAGACGTTGGACAGCATGACCGAGCGGTTCGAGGATTCCTTCGCTGATCGCCCGGCGGTAGCGGCCGCCTGGCAGAACTACCAGGACTCGATCATCAATCGGGCCGGGGCGCAGGGATATCTCGACGGGGCGATGGTAACTCGCGCCGATGTTTTGCTGACGAATCAGCAGAGATATTCGGGAACGCAATACAGTTATTGCGCGGCTTGGCCTTACGGATATGGATATAGCCCGTATTGGTATGGATATTACGGGGTGCTGGTCAGGCGGTTTTAGAATTGCAGACGGCGACGGATTTATTTTGAGCCGCGGATTCGTAGGCGGCGATGACAACGGCTAAATCGCGGCGGCCGGTTTCGCCGTCCATCATCGGTTTCTTTCCGGTTCGGATCGCTTCGATGAACATTCGGTGCGGATTGATCGGACTGGAAGCGTCGTCCAGAACGCGGGGGGGCATCGAAAAGGTTTTTCGAATTCCCGGGGTATCGTAATTGAGCCAGCCGCTGGTGTACGGTCGATCCAGGTTCATCTCCAATTGGTTTTCGCGCTCGAACATGCGCACCCACCCGGCGGTGCCGTAGATTTCCCGAATGACGCCCTCGCTCGCGTAGCCGCTGTCGAAGACGCCGAACGCTCCGCCGGCGAACTTGGCGATACAAACGGTTAGATCATCGCCGCCGATGTTGGGGGAATATTGATTTTGGCTAAAAGCGCTGACTTCAACGATGGGGGACGAGAGCCACCATTGCATGAGATTGACGGCGTGGATGGAAAGCTGGATGAAACTGCCGCCGCCGGTCTGATCGCGGCTGCTTCGCCACGTGGCCTCGGGCGGATGGCGTAAGCCGCCGCGGTGGGAGTCGCGGGCTCGCACGCTTTGAATTTTTCCAAGGTGGCCCTCTTCCATCATTTGTTTGATTTCCCAGACCATTGGATTGGCGTAGCTGCTCATGTACATGCCCAGCACGCCCTTGCTGCCGGCGGCGGCTTTTAGAATGCGGCCGGCGGCCTCCATTGTGTTGGCGATCGGCTTTTGAAGAAGCACATGTTTACCCGCGACCAATGCGGCGACAGCCTGCTGCTCGTGCAGATGATTCGGCGTGGAAATGTCCACCAGGTCGATGTCCATCTCCAGCGCCTCGGCAAAATCCTCGCTGGTTCGCTTGGCGCCCTCGGCCCGGCATTTCTCCAATTGCTCCGGATTCAAATCGATGGCGGCGGTCCACTCCACATCCGGAAGCAGCGTGTAAATTTTACGGTAATTCCTGGCCATTCCACCGGCGCCAACCAGTGCGACATGCAACATGAGACCCCTTCAGCTAAAATCGTCTCCGCGACGATGTACAAACATCATACTCAAACCCGGCCCAGCCGTCATGCGCTGGCGGCAATTTTGGTCATTTGTTTTTGCGCCGTCTGTCATGGGCAAACAACTTTAAAAGCGGTTTACGGATGGGGCAATGCGGCGCGATTGGGGCGGTGGACGTGCCTGCTGGTGACGGTTGACGTCGCTAATTCGCCGCCGATGCCCGCCACGCTGGAAGTCGCGGGAACCTACGGAACGGGCGCGGCGTTAACCATCCGGCAGGAAATGATCGTCGAGTCCCGGCCGCGGGTTTACGAACTGCTGTTTCCACTGAATGCCGATCCGACGCGGCTGGCGGTAACGCTCCGCCGGCAATCCGACGGAAAAATGTTAGCCACTCAACTTCTGCTGGACCCCACCGTTTTCAGCCCGGCAGGCCACGTACCGATTACATTGCTTGCCGCCGATGCAGGACTGATCGGGCTGGGGGGAAATGTATCCGATGCTTCGCTTCTTCAGGCGCAATTGGCGCAAGCGGGTTTGACGGCGGGGATATTCAACGAGGCCAAACTTCCCGCAGTCTCCGTGGGATATGAGGGGATTTCCGTTTTGCTCCTGTGTGCCGCCGATCTTCGGCAGATCGGCGGCGACCAGGAGCGCGCGATCGTGGATTGGGTGGCCGCCGGCGGGAATTTGGTGCTGATTCCGTCGGCCGATCCGTTGCCGGAGCAGTTGCCGTTCGATGCGATTTTGCCCTGCGATATCGGCGAGAATCAAATCGTAAAGCTTCCGTCGATTTCGCTGAACGGCAGGCAGCTCCAACCGCGCGCCGGTGCGACGGCGATGACGATGCCCGACGGTTGGACCGCCTACGCGCGCCGATGGAAATTAGGACGCGTTGTCGTTCTGCCGGTGGACGTGGCGGAGATGAACTTTCCGAACCGTGACCGGGCGATCGAGTTTTGGCGGACTATTTTCGCGGGGATGGTCGATGTGCCGGGTAACAGGACGATTACGGAAGTGCCCGTCAGCGACGCGCAGGAAGACATCATGCCCGTGGGTCCGAAGATGAGGGACGCGATCGGCCGGGGACCGCGGGAAACGATGGCGGCGCGAAATCTGCTGGATGTGCTCGGGGCGTCCGCGGATAGCGAGCCGGTGGACTGGCGGGCGGCGCTGCCGTGGATGATCGGATTTGGAGCGCTACTCGGGCCGCTGGATTGGTTTTTGTCGCTTCGACTGGGAGTTTCGCCGCGACACTGGCTGACGGTCGTGGGATGGTTCGGACTGGTCGGCGGGGTCGCGGGATATTGTTTTGCCAAGGCGCAGACGCCACAGCGCGAAATCGACTCGCTGCGATTGGTGGATCAGGCGGATGGTAAAATCGTAGCGATGACGGACCTGCTGTCGTTTCGTTCCCAGCGCGACGAAAATTGGCGGTTACTGCTGGATCCGGCGGAATGGTGGGAGCCGGCCAATCAGGCCGCGGCGAATTTCAGCGTCAATCGTTTTTTACAATTTGATTCTCGCCAGGACCAGGAAGGATGCCGGCCGTCGGATTTGAAACTGCGCGGCGGAGAGCCGCAATCGCTCCGCGGACAGACGATGGCCTCGGCGCCGCCGATGATCGGAATCAATCTTCGCGTTGAGCACAATCCAACGCGAGTGGTCGGGACGCTAAGCAATCTTGGCGCGGCGCGGATTGTCGATCTGCAGGTTGCGACCGCGTGGGGAAACGCTCGCCTCGCCGCGGGACTGAATCCGGGAGATTCGGTCAATGTGGAATTACCGCTGTCGGATCAGGAGATTCGGCTCGATGGGTTGCCGGAGGACGCGCTGGATTTGACGCCGGATCGAACGGATCGAATCGCGGACCTGGTCAAATCCGGTCAGCTGGTTTGCGTCCTGGGAGAAATGCCCACGGCGGCGGAGGCGCAAGTTGCCGACATCGCCGCAGCGCATCAGGATTGGCTCGTGATTCGCGCTGTGGGGACAATCGCGAAATAGATCGGCGCAAAAAAAGAAGAGGCGGGAGGAGTCTGGATTCGACTCGTCCCGCCTCGCTCATTTTCGAGGTCAGTTCCCTCCGGAAGACCCCGTTAGTGGCCTGAGGAGGAGGAACCACCGGAACCGCCCGAGATATCGCCAGCGGTGTCCGTCTTGTCGTAATTCTTGATGTCGTTATCCGTCGGGGCAAAGGTTTCGGGGTTGGCGCCGAGGGCAACCTGGAATTGCCCGGCCTTCAGACCCCCATGATCCATCAGATAGTGGCTGACGGCGGTCTGCCGCGCCGCGGCGCTGGCGTCATTGGGAACGTCCAGATAAACAACCATCGGATTCTTCGAATGCGAATCCGCCATCATCTTGTTGAGCTTGTCGGTGCCCAGAGAACTAAGCCCCGTGGCATCGAAATGATCCGCATAGAGCGTGGCGTCGGCGCGGGCGCCGGCGTTGGTCTGCGCGTCGATCAGCGCCTGCCGCTGCTGCGATTCGACCGGAGGATCGAAATTCGCGGCATAGTTGCGACCGGACTGCTCGCAAGCCGTCACCAGAGTCAAGGCCGCCAGCATGTTCACCGCTCCAACGCGTTTCAAATTGAACATAAAGTTCTCCATGATCTTGCATCGACCGTTTACGCTTGAAATATGAGTTTTCACGCCATTTTCCGTCATAGTCTGATTATTTCATCAGCGGGCTGTTCATAACCTCGATCACCGTCGGCCCCAGCAGCACGATGAACGTCGCGGGGAAGATAAAAAGTACCAGCGGGAAGCTGAGTTTCACCGCGCTCTTGGCGGCGGATTCCTCGGCCTTGTGGTGCCGAGCCAGACGAAGCGATTCGGCATGAATTCGCAGCGCCTGCGCGATGCTGGTGCCGAACCGGTCGGCCTGATTGAGCATCGCCGACAGCGAAATCAGCGACGCGTTGCCCGTGCGGAGACCCAGATTCTTCAAGGCCTCCTGGCGGGCCAAACCGACGCGGGTTTCCATGTGGGCGATGCCGAATTCACGGCTGATCGCGGGGTGCACCAGCGCCAATTCCTCGCCGACCCGCTGCATGGCGGCGTCCATCGTCAGGCCCGCTTCCACGCAGACCACCATCAGGTCCATCGCGTCCGCAAGGCCCAGTTCCAATTCAGATTGGTTTCCTTTGACCTTCAGCTTCAGCCAGATCGTCGGCGACATGTATCCGATGAGCCCGATCACCGAAACGTAAAGCATCAGATCGCCAAGGAATAGGCTGATCACATAGCCCAGGATCGCGCCCAGCGAAATTCCGATAAATTTGGCGCCCTGGATGGTCCGCATGGCGGAAGTGGAATAAATGCCGGCGCGGCGGAGTTCGCTCTGCATCTTCGACACTTTTTCGCGACTGCTGGGCATGAACGGCTTGGAAGCCGCTTGACCCAACTGCTGCAACAGCGGAGTGCCCGCCTTCTTCTCAACCGAGGCCTTGCCCCTGCCTATCAGACGCGAGCGCAGTTTCCCTTGATCCTCGTCGCCCAGAAGAAGCGTCGAAACCCAATAGGTCAGGGCCGCGATCGAAGCAAACGCGCTAGTCAGCAGGATTACTGTGTCGTTCATGGCATATCCCTTAGGCCAAAATCAGACCTTGAGCGTGGTAATTTTGTGAATCATGATCGTCCCGACGGTCAACATGCCCCCCGCCGTGACCAGGAGCCAGATGCCGGTCGTCGTGTGCAGCAACATGGAGGCATAGGCCGGGTTCAGCAGGTACACGATGAAAAACATGACGATCGGGAAGCAGACCAGGATGTAACCGGTGAAACGCCCTTCGGCGGTTTTCGCCTTCACGTGCTGCTGCAGACGGATTCGCTGGCGGATCATGCCGCTGATGTTGTTGAGAACTTCCGAAAGATCACCGCCGGTTTGGCGCTGGATCAGGATCGCGGTCACGAAGAAACCGAAGTCCGCGTTGTCGACGCGAATAGCGGCGTCGCGCAGGGCGTCTTCGAGCGATTGACCCAGGCTGTGCTGGTCGTAGCAGCGGCGGAATTCGTTGGCCAGCGGCTGGGGCAATTCCTCGGCCATCATCTGCAAACCGGTGCTCAAGCTGTGACCGGCCCGCAGAATTCGGGAGAGAAAATCCAGAGCCTCGGGAAGCTGATCCATCATCAGGCGGTCGATGCGATTGCGGCGGTTATTGAGAACGAAGACCGGAGCCGCTCCGCAGGCCACGGCGACGCAGACGCCGATGAACGGCTCGGCGGTCACTACCGTGCCCACCACGCCGCCGAACAGAGCCATGCCCAGGCAGATAAATGTGAACTTGGCCAGATTCATCGAAGGCCAAGTGGTGGCGACTTTGCGCGCCATTCCATACATGAAGGGCAATTTGGCAAGGGTGCCGGAGAAGCCCTGAATATCGGTCTGCCGGCGCACAACGGTAAGGGTGGCGGGATCGAACCCGTCGCTCTTGCCTTCGCCGCTGAGGCGCTGTTCAAGGCGGCGTTTGCCTTCACTCAGGCCGCCCACCAATTGAACGATGCCAAACAGCAGCATCGACACGGTGATGGCCGCCAGTACGGGCAAAATTAACTGGTTCATATCCATTCGCGGTTTTGAATCCGCGTCCTCAAAAACTGACCAGACCTAATGAATCTCGATCTTCCTGCGAGCAAACAATTCCGTGGGCAAGGAGATTCCACGTGATTCGATTTTCTCCGCGACGCGCGGGCGGATGCCCGTGACCAGAAAATGTCCGGTCGCATGACCGTCAACGTCGACGCCCGTCTGTTCGTAGACGAAAATATCGTGGGTCTGGAGGTTGTCCCCTTCCATGCCGGTGATTTCCGTGACACGGACGACGCGGCGTTTGCCGCCCGGCAGACGCGAAGCCTGCACGATCAGCTGAATGGCGCTGGCGGCCTGATTTCTCAAGGCGCGCAGCGGAATGTCGTACCCGGCCATGGCGATCATCACTTCAAGCCTCGCTATCGCGTCGCGAGTGGTGTTCGCGTGAATGGTGGTCATCGAACCTTCGTGACCGGTGTTCATCGCCTGGAGCATGTCCAGCGCTTCGCCGGATCGCACTTCGCCGATGATGATCCGATCGGGCCGCATACGCAGACAGTTTTTCACCAGATCGCGCTGGGTGACTTCGCCGCGGCCTTCGATGTTGGGCGGGCGGGTTTCCAGGCGAACGACGTGCGGTTGCTGAAGCTGCAATTCCGCGGCGTCTTCAATCGTCACCACGCGCTCTCCCGACGGAATGTAGCGCGAAAGACAGTTAAGTAGAGTCGTTTTTCCCGAGCCGGTGCCGCCGCTGATGAGCACGTTGCACCGCGCCTGGACCGCCGCGGAAAGGAAATCCATCACCGCCGGCGGAAACGCGCCGTGACGGATCAGGTCTTCCAACTGCAGCGGCTTGGCGCCGAAACGACGAATGCTCATCGCCGGGCCATCCAGCGCCAGCGGGGGAATAATCGCGTTAACGCGGCTGCCGTCCGCCAGGCGCGCGTCGACCATCGGGCTGGTTTCATCGACGCGCCTGCCGACGAGGGCAACGATACGGTCGATGATCTGTCGCAAATGCTGATTATCGCGGAAGCGAACTTCCACGCGCTCCAGACGTCCGCCGCGCTCGACATAAACCTTGTCGAAACGGTTCACCAGGATATCGGTGATGGTCGGGTCCTTCAGCAGGACTTCGAGCGGGCCCAGGCCGAAGGTCTCGTCCATGACCTCGTCCATGAGCCGTTCTTGCTCCTGGCTGGAGAGCAAGCTGCGTTCGCTCTGGCACAATTCCTTGATGACGACGCGCACTTCGGCGCGAACGGTGTCGGGCGGCAGCGAACGGAGATTCTGCACGTCCAGGCGCTCGACGAGTTGCTGATGGATGCGGACTTTGAGTTGATCGAAATGGGCGGTTCGCTCGTTGACGACCGGGGCCATCATCGGAGCGGGCCTGGGCGGCGGCGCGCGGTTCGGAGTCGCCGCCACCGGGGCCACCGGCAACGGAGGCGGCGGACGCAGAACGTCCGCGCTCTTTGGATCGGCGCTCAGACCGACACCCTCGGCCGGTGCGGCCGGTGCGCCTGTCTGCGGGCTGCCTCGCGTGAACAATCCCATATCGCCTCTATAAAAAACCGCGTCAGTGCCGAATCGCGCCTACGCCGCGGCTATATTCCCCGCTCCCGGCACACTGCCGGTCGCGGCCTTGTTCATTAATTTCTGCGCCAGTTCCATCAGGCTCACGCTCATCTCGCTCTTGGGAGAACGAAGCACGACGGGTTCGCCGAAGTTGATCGCTCCGATTGCCGTCTTGAAATCGTTGGGAACCTGCCAGAAGACTTTCAATCCGAGCAATCGCTCTAATTCGTCCGGCTCGATGTCGTTCCCCTTCTTCACGAAACGATTGACGATCGTGCGAATCTTGACGGATTCCACGCCCATTCGTCGCATCGCGCCCACGAACCGCTCGGCGTTCTTGGCGCTGGGGACGTCACCGAGGCGTACATCGGCGAAATGCTCATCACCGAGTCGATCACCACATAATCGAAAACGCGACTAAGCACGTTGAGCAGACGGGTCAGCCCCGCCTGGTTCACGCGCTGAGTATCCTCCGGCAATTCCGGCCGCGCCAGAATCGCCAGATTGCTTTTCTTATGTATCATCAGGGCGTTGTCCAAAAGCTGTTTGTCCAGCTTTTCGCCGGCGTCCATGACGTCGGCGATGGTGTACCGCGCCCTCGTATCGAAATAGCTCGCCACTCCGCCGCGCATCAAATCCAGATCGATCAGGACTGTCTTGCTGGATTGCGCCAGCGAGGCGGCGACATTGCAGGCAATGGTCGTCGATCCGCAGCCGCCGACGGTGGGCACCACCTGAATGATGCGGGCCCGTTTTCCCATCCCGTGCATCGAGGCAACACGCTCGACGGCGGAGGAAAACTTCTGCTCGCTGATCGGCAGCGGGATAAACTCCCGAATGCCCAGGTGCATCGCCTCCATAAGGAGGTTCGGATCCACCGTCTGGCTCATCAGAAAAAAGCTGGCGGCGGGGAACTGCTTGGGAAACGCCGCGATCTTTTTCAGGGTCTCATGCGGAACCGGATCGAGATTGACGATCGCCAGCGTCGGCGCATCCGGGCGGCTAAGCAGCTCGCCCAGGTGCTCCACCGAGCCGAGTTGTGCCACCGGTTGAGCGCCGAAGTGCGTGAGAAACGCCGCCAATTCTTCCCGATTGGCTTGGTCGGCATCAACAATGACACAGGTCAACTGAACATACATGGCGATGACTCTTGTTCACAACTGACACTGGATCCACCCGTGCCACGATTATTTCAAGGAATCAGAAGCTCCGGCCGTCGTCTGCGAATTGTTGTTGGCCGGGCTGAACCCATACGTTCCCTGAAACAGCGGCGGCGGATTCGCCGGCGCGGCCGGGGCGGGCTCAGGCTTATCACTATTCGGTTCTGTCACATTGACCGACGACGGAGTCGCCGCAGCCGGAGCCGCCGGAGCCGCTGACGCCGTAGGCGCCGCGGGAGCAGCCGAAGCCGCCGGAGCCACCCGGGCCGGCGCCGCCGGTTGGATAGGCGCCGCGTAGGCCGTGGCGGTATTCGAAATCTCCTGGTTGGCCGGACGGATCGCCCGCGAGCTGGTGGGACCCGCCGGGTTGCTGCTCAGGTCTTCGCCGCCGAGGTCCTTGAACAGGTAAAGCTCAGCGTTCGTCGGATTACGCCAGTGTTCGCCCGGAGCTGCGGTCACATCCGCCGGGTTGATCGCGTGGACCAGCACCGGCGTTACCAGGATGACCAGTTCCGTTTCGTTGCGCTGATACTGGACCGATCGGAAGAGCGGCCCAATGATCGGCAGATCGCCCAGCAGCGGCATCTGCGCGTTGTTGCCCGAAATATTGTCCTGCAGCAAGCCCGCCAGCGCCATCGTCTGTCCCTCGGCCATTTCGACCGTGGTTTCAACTTCACGCTGGGTCAGGCCCGGCACCGACGTACCGGCAACCGAGACCGAGTGAGAATAGTCCAGTTCGCTAACATTCGGCTCGACTTTCAAACGGATCCGTCCATTGCCCAGAACGATGGGAACGAACTTCAGATCGACGCCGTATTGCTGGAATTCGATGGTGATGGTCGTCCCGCCGCCGCCGCTGCCGGACTGCGGAACCGGATAGGGGAACTGACCGCCGGCGAGAAAGTGCGCTTCCTGGCCGCTGGTGGTAACCAGATTCGGCTCGGCAAGCAGGCGGATGATGTTGTTCGTTTCCAAGGCGTTAATGAAGTAGGCGAACACTTCTTCACCGTACAGGCCGGTACCGAATGCCTGGGCGGTGGAAATGGCGCCGGAAGGAATGGTCAGAAGGTTCGGCGCGGTCGTGCCGCCGGGAGTGATGCCCAGCGTATTGGCGCCGATGTTGGAGCCCCAGATCGAGGTCCCGTCGTTGCCGCCGAAGTTGAAGCCCAGTTGCGCTTCGGCTTGCTTGCTGACTTCCGCGATCTTGACCTTGAGCATGATCTGTTCGCCGCCGGCAATTTCCAAAAGATTCAGGACCTTGCCGTAGTTGGAGGCGATCTGCGTCGCTTCCGTGGCTTCCAGAAGCGTCGGAACCTGCCCACGCAGCGTGAGCGTCCCGGCGGTCTCGTCAACGGTAATCGTCGCGTCAGGGAAGGTCGTCTTCAGCTCTTTGCGCAATTTCTCAATGTCTGAAGCAACAACGATGTTGATGATCTGCGTCTGGTCGGACGCGTCCCAGATAATGAGCTGCGTCGTGCCCGCCTTCTTGGCGGTGATCAGCAGATCGCCGGGGCCGAGGGGCACCACGTCGGCAACTTCAGGGATCAAAATGTTGGCGCGTTTGATCTTGTGGCCGACCGAAAGTTTCTGCGCGTTGCCCGCTTCCAGGACGATTTTCTCAAATCCGTCGGGAAGCGCAACGGAACTGGTATCGGAATCCGGGGTCGCCGCCGGTTGATCGTCGGCGGTCGCCAGCGTCCGCAGCGTCAACAGCGCCACGATCGCCGCAACGGTCAGGCCGATCCTTCGGCCAAAATTCAGATACCGCTTCTTTTCGATGCTCGTCTCAGGTGTACTTCGCATGATCGGACCCTTTAGGGTAAATGGACCTTCCGTGCCCTCCTGACCAATTGCATTCCGTTTAATCACCGCTGCTGCTGTTCATTGACGCGGGATTCGCTTGAGTCAGCGGCTTATTGTGCAAAGCAAACTTCACTTGCTGCTCGTTCGTTCCGCGGACCACTTGCATGGTCCAGGACGAATCGGTGGAGGCGGTGGCGCTGCCGCCATTGGCGCCATTGAGCGAAGCGGGGCCGGCAAGCGCAGTCATGCCGGGTTGAGCGGTCGGCCCGGCCTCGGAGGCGGCCACGCCGGGATCAACCGTATTGAAATTGTCCTTTTTTCCGCTCTGATGTCCCGTGAGATCGGCCAAAGTCATATCGGGAGTGTCGACCAGCGCCAGGTCGTTGCCGCCGCGGAGAACGAGCCTCGGCCGGCCAGTGGCGCTGGCGAGTTCCAGCATTTCAGCCTGGACGGGAGTGACCAGCACGGTGACGCTATGTCCACCGCCGTCGCTGCCGTCGTTGGGGTTGTGGCGCATGCCGACCGCGGTGACCAGAACGTTCTGAGCGATGGTGCGAGCCATCGATCCGCCGGTGACCTTATCGGGAAGAGTCTGAAGGATATCGACGTGGCACCCGGGCAGCACGTTGCCGGCGACGCCGCTGATCTCATTGATCTCAAGCGTCACGGCGCGCATGCCCATCGGAACGACGGCCTGAAGACCGGCGCCGACTCCCTTGGGAGCAAGCAACGTCTTGGTGATGACCTGTCCCTCGACGATCGGCACGCTCGCGACGCGACCCAGCAGTTCACCCGGATCGGTGAAGACCGTGTCGGGCACGATGTCCGTGGACAACTCACCCTTGGTGAGGTTGTCCTCGGTCAGCACGCCGCCGGCCTCGACGTTTTCCTTCGCCATGACGACCTGAGGCCGTTTGGTCTGGGCATTAGCGGATTGCTGGCTGTTGACGAAACGCATGGTCATCCACAGGGTGACCAGGCCCAAGCCAAGCGCCAGGATCAACGGTCCGAATTTCTTTACGTTCATAATAAGTCTCCCGAGGGCATTCGCCTTCGCACTTGTTGTCGGAAAGATCGGTTTTATGGTTTAGGACGTTCGCGGTAACTTTCGTGAATAAACCAGCAAGTTATTATCTGACTGCCTCTGGCGGCGCACTCCGTGCCCGTCGGCTGCAATCAACCTGACCAGCCCCGTATTATTGGTTCCATCACGCCACCGCCCCGGCAGCGTGAAAACTATGCCTTATAGGGCTTCCTTGCGCATCATGCAGGATTCCGTAATCGTGTGGGATCCCGTGCCGCCGATTAACTTCATCGGGCGGAAATTCGCGCCCACAACGCTCCAGTTGGCGGTGAGAGTCAAGAGCAATCCGTCTCCGACGGTCATGCCTGTCTGTATGCTGGTAATCGTGGCGGGGGCTCCGGTGAGGGCCGAGCAATCATAAAAGGTGAGCGTGTAGTTGCCGATGGTCGAAGTCGATCCGCTGGTCGACACCGTTGTGCCGGTGGCGAGCAATCCGCCTTGCATGAGCTGATCCAAGACCACCTGGCTGGCGCTAGCGATGCTGCCTTCAGGAGGATTTCCATTGGCAGCGGCTCCGGCCGAATAACCCATTACGCCATTGCGGCATCCTTCGCGCACCGCGTCGGTCATGATATCTTTGACGTAGAAGTAGTAGCCGCCTTCGACCGCGCCGAAAACGATGACGGCGAGCAAAACGCCGCAGATTGCCAGTTCCAGGACCGCCCCGCCCCGCCGCCGGCGCGACGCGATATCCCGAACCTTATGGCTTGCCCGCAAAACATTCAGTCGTGATTTCATATTTATCTCGCGGCTCGTGGTTCACCCACCCATTTGCGTCACTTCACTTATTCCGCTTCCTTACGCATGATGCACTTGGCGACTATGTTGCCGCTATTGCTCGCTGGCATGATGAATTGCGTCAGTGGATTGGACGAGCGGAAAAATTCGCCGATGACAGCCCAGCTCGCGCTGATATGGACGTCCAATCCGTCGCCAACCAGAACGTTGCCGCCGCTGGGCGTCGATACCGCGCTCCCGTCCTGGTTCGTATCAAAATTGTAATCGTAGAACGTGACCGTGTAGTTGCCGATGACCCAACTCGATCCACTGGCGACGGCCGTGGTCCCGTGCGGAATCAGCCCGGCGTTCCCCAGATAGTTGATGATGACGTTATTAATGCTCGTCGAATTGCCGGAGACCGTCCCGACGCTTTGCAGAATGCCGTTGCGGCACCCTTCCCGCGCCGCACCGGCCATGATGTTTTTGCAGTAGAAGAACCAACCGGCTTCGCAGACGCCGAAGGTCAGGATGATCAGAACGATTCCGCCGATCGCCATTTCCACCAGGCTGCCGCCCCGCCGGCGCCGCATGGCCCTGGTCGGATGATTCTGATTGAGTAAACTCACGGCTATTCTCCCAACTAAGTGCAATAAGCCAGAACCAGCAGCGTCGCCACGAGGGTCGGCACCGCATACGGAAGCGGACGAGAAACGCTCTTCATCGAGCGCCCGCTCTCGACGACCGGACCGAGCCCGGTCTCCGACGCGTAGGCGAAATTCACCGCGATCAGCGCGCTATTGCGAAACAGCGTCCGCACGCGCCCCTGCGCCAGCGCCTGAACGAGCACGATCACCAGGCCCACGACCGCTTCGACGATGAACACCAGAAACACGCCCTTGGGACCCATCCATGCTCCGATCGCGGCCAGGAGCTTGACGTCGCCCCCGCCAAGGGCGGACATGGCGAACAAGGCAAATCCCAGCGAACCCCCCACCACCAGTCCCAGCGCCGAGTGGTCCAGTCCCTGCAATCCAAAGAGCCAGGCGGCGCGAACCAATCCGGCGGCCATCAAAGCGACCGTCAGCCAATTGGGAATGCGACGCCACAAAATATCCGTGACCGCCGCAACACCCAGCAGCGCCAAAAACGGCGCCATTCGCATCCACATCGCCAGGTTCAAGTTCGCGCTCATCGACCTCTCACATTGAGGAATTGAGGCTCGCCCATTTCGCGGCGACCTTGGTGCCGACTTTTCCGATCACCGAAATCGCGCCGACAACAATCAGCCCGGCGACCAGGGCGTATTCCAAAGTTTCGCCCCCGGTTTCGTTGCACCAAATGCGCGACAGCGCATTCATGAAGTAACACATGAACCCATCCCGAATCCCCCACAAGCCGATCCGGTCCGCGGCAGCCACAACCGATCGTGGCCTGAATCCGACCGCTTACAGGGAACTATTGACGGACGACCATTTCGCGGCCACTTTGGTGCCCACGGAGCCAATCACGGTAATCGCCGCTACGACGAGCAATCCCGCGACCAGCGCGTATTCCAGAACTTCGCCGCCGTTTTCGTCCCGAATCAGAAGTGTCACACACTTCGACAACAGACGCATAGTAAACTCCTGTGGTGGGGACAAAGTAGACTTTTGCACGCCACCACTCATTTGAACATCGTCCGCACCGGCAAGATGGTTAACCTTTGCCGAATAAATGGGGCATTTTCCATACCCTCAAAACGAAAGTGGTGGAAACAGCGGAGATCGTCCGTGCTTCCACCACTTTCGGCTGTGCGGCATTAAGGTGCCGCGATAGAGCTGTGCGGAGCAACAAACGTCGGCATGAACGGCGCCGGCCGGTAGCCGCGCCTGTCGACATTTTGTCTCGCCACTAGTCAGCTCCCGACTCCGCTTTACATGGAGCTGTTCAAGCTGCTCCACTTCGCGGCGACCTTGGTGCCGATCGAACCAATAACGGTGATGGCAGCAACCACGATCAAACCGGCGATGAGAGCGTATTCCAGAACCTCACCACCCTGTTCGTCGCGGACCAGCTTACTAAACACATTCGCAATCGCCTTCATGATATTCTCCCAGTAAGGCGACCTGTTGTTCCGCGTCGGCCTTCGGCCACTAGGCCGGCACCTTCAGCCCCAAACGAAAGTTCGGACTTAACGCGCGCAGGCGCATTTGCGCCAAAAGCGCCGCTGCCCAAATGCAGCGCCGCTTCTCCAGTATCTGATTCTTCCGCTGGATCTAAGAGTCCCTCGAAAACTTCAGACCTGGATGCAAAAGTCTCATCGACGCGCACCCTCCACCGCTTAACCTCGAACCGGCAATTTTTGCCGGATGCCTTCGCAATAAAAATAGCCCTGGCAACGCCGCATTTATCGGACGCCCTCGCTCCAACAATACGCAATTGGTTAATCGACCGAGAGTTGCACCGGCGTGAGCCGCGGCGCCAGGATGTGAAGAAGTACAACCGCAAGCAGGTAAACTGTTCCGGCAATGCAGAAGATGATGACGTAGCTACCCGTGGCCTGCGTGGTAGTGCCGGCGATTTCCTGAATAATGATCCCGCCGATTCCGCCGCAGCAGGCCGCGAGGCCCGTTACAGAACCGACCGCGCGTTTTGGAAACATATCGGACGCGAGGGTAAAGATATTGGCGCTGAAACCCTGGTGAGCGGCCGTCGCCAGGCCGATAAGTCCGACCGCTATCCACTCGTGACCCACCTTGGGCGCCAGACAAACAGGCAAGACGGCCATCGCGCAGGTGAACATCGCGGTTTTTCGCGCCGCGTTGGCGCTCCACCCCTTTTTTAGGAGCGATGACGAGAACCACCCCCCGCCGATCGAGCCCAGGTCTGCCATGAGGTAGATGAGAATCAGCGGCGGACCTACGTGCTTCAAATCGACGCCAAAGACATCTTTCAGAAAAAGCCCCATCCAGGTGTTGTAGAACCACCAGACCGGATCGGTGAGAAACTTTCCGGCCATAATGGCCCAGGCTTGACGGTGCCGGAGGATCTCCGTCCAGGGAACCTTGGACTTACTCTGTACGCCGTCGGAATCAATGAAATTGAGTTCCGCACGGTTGACGAGCGGGTGCTGCTCCGGATGCCGATATAATATCGACCAAAGGATGATCCAGAATATTGCCAGGGGTGGGGTGATGAAAAACGCAGCGCGCCAGCTTCCATAGTGCGCGACGACGATAGGGACCAGCCATGGCGCCAGCAGGGCACCGACGTTGGAGCCGGAATTAAAAATTCCCGTGGCGGTGGCGCGCTGGCGCTGGGGAAACCACTCCGCAACGGTTTTGATCGCTGCGGGGAAATTGCCTGATTCGCCCAGACCGAGGAAAAACCGGCACAATGCGAATTGAAAAATGGTCCGGGTCAGCGAGGTACTGACGGCGGCCAGAGTCCAAACGGACATGGCAACTGAATAGACAATCTTCGTCCCCCACCGATCGATCAGCCAGCCCATGCTGAAGAGACCGACCGTGTAGGCCGCGAAGAACGCCATGTTGACGTGGCCGAACTGGACGGCGTTCCAACGGAACGCGTCGCGCAGCCGCGACCCCAGCACGTTTAGCACGCTACGGTCGACGTAATTGACGGTGGTGGCGTAGAACAGCAGCCCGCAGATCACCCAACGAAAATTCGTGGGACGATCTTGAGCAACTGTCTGCGACAACCCCGACGCCGAGTCGGTCTGAGCCATGAGGCTTGTCTCCGCGATGGATACTCCGCCGGTCTTATAGTAGACGGCGGGGCATCGGCACACCAGAAGCGCGCCGAAAACCACCTGGGGACGGGACAAGCATACCCCGCACCGTCCGAGGCGGCGGGACCGATCAATCGGCCCGCGCCGCCCCAGCCGGCTAAAGTACCGCTTTATTAGGTCAAGCACTCAAGACGCGGGTCCGAAAAACCAGGCGTCCGCTGCGAAATGGATCCAGACAACCGCTAGGAAAACAACAACGCTGCGAAACGCGGTAGCGGCTTTGCATTGCCGCGACGTTCCCCCCGCGCATCACGCGGTGCGTCACTGCCCATTCTTCCTGGCTGCCCCTGAACGGCTTTACGCCGAGCCTGAAGTTACAGGCTGCTGTTCAGTGAACTCCATCGCGCGGCGACCTTGGTGCCGACGCTGGCGATAATCACAATCGCCGCGACCACGATCAGGCCGGCGACCAGCGCGTATTCCAGCACTTCGCCACCCTGATCATTACGCCACATGCTTACAACTAAATTCCGAAAGCCTTTCATAAGGCCCTCCTTAAAAAAGACAACTAGTTACAACACGATTCGCAGCGCCCGAACATCAAGCGCCTTAGCCGTACAACGGCCGTCTTGCGACAGCCTATGTTTCAGTTCGCGAGACCCAGATTCGCTCGCATTTTTCAGTGCGGTTGCGTCAATATCCACCACGATGCCGCGGCCGTCAAATCAATATCAGCTTTGTAGATTTGGGCAACAGTTGCAGCCGGATTGCAGGCGGATTCCGCAGACGCGCATCAAAAACGCGCCGGAAAAATCCGCGCAGACCAGATAAACGGACTTTCTCCGCTGGTTCCGCTACGCGCGTAGGCCGCCGAGCGAATTACATCGAGCTGTTCAGCGACGACCAGTCCGCGGCGACTTTGGAGCCGACGGATTGGATCAGCACGATCGCGGCCACCACGATCAGACCGGCCACAATCGCGTATTCCAGGACTTCGCCGCCCTGCTCGTCTTTCAACAGACGTGACAAGAGATTCTTCAACACGACTTCCCTCTCCCCTCATTTTATTGAGGAAAATATGATCCCACTTCTGCCGACGCCTGGAGTATTCCACAGATTTCTCACCGGTCAACACAACTTTAGCTCGCGCAGGCGAATCGCAGGCTCCGCGCAATCCCCGCTTCTCGGATATTCGCGCTAACCGGAATAAACCCACCTTTGTGGCGAAGGCCGAAGCGTTTTCTGTTAGAATGCCCCCCGCGAAAGGACCCAACCATGAACCTGCAAATTCCACTCCTGGCCGACGGCGATTCTCCGCCGGTCCTCCTCATCATCGTCGCCGTCTTCGTCATCATCGTCGTGCTGGTGATCATGGCCATGGCGGCGCAATTCGTCGGCCTATACGTTCGCGCCTGGGTCAGCGGCGCACGTGTCGGCTGGATGGAATTGCTCGGCATGCGCCTCCGGAAAGTCAACGCACTGGTCATCGTCAACGGACGCATCCAGGCAAGCCGAGCGGGGCTCTCCATAACTCAGCCGGATATGGAGAGCCATATGCTCGCCGGCGGAGATGTGCCGCGCGTGATCAACGCCATGATCGCCGCCAGCAAGGCCGGGATCGAACTCCCCTGGCAAACCGCCACCGCGATCGATCTCGCCGGACGCGATATTCTCGACGCCGTGCAGACCAGCGTGAATCCCAAAGTCATCGACGTCCCTAATCCGCAATTCGGGCAACCGACGATCGACGGCGTCTCCAAAGACGGCATCCAATTGAAAGTAAAAGCGCGCGTCACCGTCCGCACGAATATCCGCAGCCTGGTCGGCGGAGCCACCGAAGAAACCGTCGTCGCCCGCGTCGGCGAAGGCATCGTCAACGCCATTGGAACCGCCGAGGATTACAAGCACGTATTGGAAAACCCCGACAAGATTTCCAAGGCGGTTTTGGCCAAGGGTCTGGACGCCAACACCGCCTTTGAGATTCTTTCCATCGACATCGCGGAAATCACCGTCGGAGAAAACATCGGCGCCAAATTGGCGGCTGACCGAGCCGAATCCGACAAACGCCGCTTCCAGGCCGAAGCCGAACAGCGACGCGCCATGGCGGTCGCTCACGAACAGGAAAACGTCGCCAAACAAGCGGAAAATCGCGCCGCCGTCGTTCTGGCGGAAGCGGAAATCCCCAAGGCCATGGCCGACGCCCTCCGCAAAGGCACCATCGGCGTGATGGATTATTACCGCCTGCAAAACATTCAATCCGACACCGCCATGCGCGACGCCATCGCCAAACCCAGCGAAACTCCAAAAATCAGTTAAGGTTCAATCGTGGAAGAACTCATCGCAATCCTGATCAGGCTGATCCTCAGCGGCTTCGGCAACCGGAAAAGCCCCACTCCGCCGCGTTTACCCCCGAGACCATCCGCACCGCCGTCCGCGCCGCAGATTCCCGGTCAGCGCGCCAATCGCCCCGCAGCCGCCCGGCGTCCGCAGTCGGTATCCAGAAATCTAAATCGACCGGCCCCACCCAACTCCGCCGCCCGGCGTCGAGGCAAGGCCACCCCCCCGCCACTTCCTCCCGTGCCCGCATCGGTAAAATCCCCCGCGCCCATGGCAGTTTCCGCCCCCGCAACTGTCCAGCATCGTCACTCGGTCATCAGCGCCTACTCCATCGGCAAATTGATCCGATCGCGGCCTGAAGCGCTCCGATCCATCTTCGTCATGTCGGAAGTCGTCCAACCGCCGCTCGCGCTGCGCACCAAGATGAATTAGCCGAAAGTAGAAATCAGATTCATCTGATTTTCACTCGCGGCTGATTGCCTTCGTACTTCGATCGCGGCGATCCAAATGAATCGCCAGCACGGTGACATCCGCCGGCGTGATACCGCTGACCCGCAGAGCCTGCCCCAAACTTCGCGGCGTAAATTTCGACAGCTTTTGCTTCGCTTCATTCCGCAAGCCCACCACCGCGGAGTAATCCACCGTCGCCGGGATAAGTTTCTCCTCCATATGCGCCATCCGCTCGATCTGCCGATCCTGGCGGGCGATATAACCCTTATATTTCAGGCGAATCTCCAGGAGTTCCCGAATTTGGGCATCGGAGCTATCACCGCCGGAGGTCGCCGCAAGTTCCAGCGCTTCCCGACGCCGCGAAAATTGTTCCCAGCGCCGATCATCGACCAATCCCAGATCGTGTCCGATCGGCGTCAGCCGTTCGTCGGCGTTATCATTTCGCAAAAGCAGCCGATGCTCGGCCCGGCTGGTGAACATCCGATAGGGCTCGGTCGGCGGCTTGGTCACCAGATCATCGATCAGTACGCCGATATACGCCTGATCGCGCCGCAAGACAAAATCCGCCGCCCGACCCGCCGCGCGCCGCGCCGCATTGATCCCCGCCACGATCCCCTGAGCCGCCGCTTCTTCGTAGCCGCTGGTCCCATTGATCTGCCCCGCCAAAAACAGCCCGCCGATTTTTTTCGTCTGCAAGGCCACGTCAATCTGCGTCGGCCAGACCATGTCATATTCCACGGCATACCCAAAGCGCAGTATCTCCGCCGTCTCCAATCCCGGAATCAGATGCACGATTTTTTCCTGCACATCCGACGGCAGCGACGTGCTGATGCCATTACAGTAGATTTCGTCCGTATCCAGCCCTTCGGGTTCCAGGAAAATTTGGTGCCGGTCCTTGTCGGCGAACCGCACCACCTTGTCCTCAATGCTCGGACAATATCGCGGCCCCACGCTCTGGATTTGCCCGCTATACATCGGGGCCCGATGCAAATTCGCGCGGATCAGATCGTGAATGATCCGGTGCGTCCCGCCGATCCAGCAAAAAACCTGCGCCAGCGGCGGCGACCACGACCCGCCATACTCATTCAAATACGAAAACGGCGCCGGCTTCTCATCCCCGGCCTGCGGGTCAAATTTCGAAAAATCGATCGATTGTTTCCGCAACCGCGGCGGCGTTCCCGTCTTCAGCCGCCCCATCTCGAGCCCCAATTCCGTCAAACACCCCGAGAGCCCGCGTGCCGCCGCCTCTCCCACGCGGCCGCCTTCGGTTTTGCGCTCCCCCGTATGCATCAGCCCGCGCAGAAACGTGCCGGTCGTCACGATCGCGCACCGGCAGACCAGCCGCGTGCCATCGGCCAGCATCACCGCGCTAACGTTGCCGCCTTCCGTTTCAATCCGCGCCACTTCGCCCTTGATGACCGTCAAATTCGGGCAAGTCTGCAGCAGCCGCTGCACTTCCACCGCATATTTATATTTGTCCGCCTG
>JBEKPV010000018.1:0-49741 GCA_049520395.1 Tepidisphaeraceae bacterium | reverse complement strand
GAGGGCTGTTTTGCCGTGGCCCTGTCACCGCGGAGTGATGGACAACCTTGGCTCGCCTGGGTTTATGCCGTCGGACATCCTTGCCCAATTTGTTACTCGGAGGCCGGCATCATGATGCGGTTGCCCCGGATCGCGGTCCCGTTCACTCTATCGTGCTGTTTGGTTTGTTTGTGCGCGCCGGCGATTTTTGCCGACGACGCGACACCTGCCGTGCCGGCGGCGGCGGATCAGTCCGCGCTGGTGGATCAGGTGGATACGTTCTGGCATTACGGAAAAATCGCCCGGTACGATCTGGCGGCGGACGCGGGGAACCAGATTCTGGCCGCGGCGCCGGATCCCACGAGTTTATTGCAGGCGTTTGAAACGGTCGCCCAGCGCAAGGGGGACGACATTGATACGTGGATGCTGCGCTGGCGGACGCTGCACCCGCCGACGGAGGATCAGGCCAAGGACGATCCGCTGCTGACGGCGCAGCGGGATGGGATGCTGGCGATGAAGGCGACGGCGCAGAAGCTGATGGATCAGATCAATCTGGGGTATGAAGCGCGGCGGGCGAATCCCGACTTCATCATGAACACGATCGTGGCCATGAGTCAGGGGGAGCGGGCGTATGAGAATAATCTGCCGCGGCTGGCCAACAGCGGCGAGCTGGCGGTGAAAGTTTTGGTGGACATCCTGCGCAATCCGGAGGACCGGGAATTGAATCCGACGGCGCGGCGGGCGCTGCGCGATTTGGGGCGCAAGGCGCTGGGTCCGCTTTTGGCGGCTACGGAGATGACGGATTACGACACGCTGCTGGATGTGGTGACGGCGCTGGGGGACATTGGGTATGAGCCGGCGGCGCCGTATTTATCGCGGCTGGCGACCTCGCGGGATGTGCCGCAGGGGATTCGCATTGCGGCACATAATGCGCTGATCCATATGGGCGTGAGCGATTCGGTGGCGGTGGTGCCGGCGGAACAGTTTTATGAACTGGCGGAGAAGTTGTATTACGGAACGTCGTCGATCGCGCCGTCGGGGGATAAGACGGCGTATGTCTGGTTCTGGGTGGACGGGATGGGACTGACCAAGCTGGATGTGCCGACGTCGATTTTCAACGATGTGATGGCGATGCGCGAGTGCGAAAACGCGCTGAAGCTGGACCCGGGGATGGGGGCGGCGGTGAGCCTCTGGCTGGCGGCGAATTCCAAGCGCGAGGCGGATTTGCCGCCGGGGGGGACGGATCCGACGCATGCGGGCGATCCGGATGCGCATTACTACAACGTTTCGTCGGGGGTTCAATATTTGAACGGGGCGCTGATGCGGGCGATTCGCGATCAGAACGCACCGGTGGCGTATAAGCTGACGGCTTCGCTGCAGGATATCATCGGCCCGAGCAACATGAGCATGAGCGGGGCGGAGCCGGTGGTGCAGGCGCTTTATTTCCCCAATGAGCAGGTTCGGTATGAGGCGGCGTTCGCGCTGGCGGAGTCGCTGCCGAGCCAGCCGTTTCCGGGGAGCGACCGGGTGGTGCCGCTGCTGGTGGCGGCGCTGAGCCAGACGGGACATCTGAATGTGCTGCTGGTCGCGCCGGCGGGGGATCAACTGAATCAATTGCGGGCGGCGCTGCAGGGGACGGGGTGTTCGGTGGTGGGGGCGGGCGATCCGACGGACGCGGCGAACGCGGCGGAGTCGCTGCCGAGCATCGACGCGGTGGCTATTTCGGAAGACAGCGACGTGGGACGGATGATCGATCTTCGGCAAACGACGGAACAATTGCAGACGGCGCCGATTTTGGTGCTGACGCGCAGCGAGGCGAGTCCGTATGCGGTGCGCGCGGCGACCGATCCGATGCTGAGTGTGGCGCTGATGCCGGCGGGCAGTGCAACGGCCGATGCGCTGAAGGCCGATCTGGAGACGGCGCTGGGGCATTCGGGCCTCCCGGCGATGACGGACGATCAGGCGGCGGCGTACGCGCGCAAGGCGGCGGATTTGCTGGCGAATCTGGCGCTTTGCCGCGGGCAGGTGCTGGATTTGGCGCCGGCGGAGCCGGGGGTTTTGGCGGCGCTGGGAGACAGCCGAAACGATATCGCGATGGCGGCGGGGCGGGTGCTGGCGATGATGAATTCGACGACGGCTCAAAGCGGGCTTGCGGCGCGGGCGCTGGATGCGAATACGCCGGCTCCGGTGCGGGTCAGCTTGTTCAAGAGTCTGGCGGCGAACGCGAAATTTTTCGGGAATCGGCTCGGGCCGGTGAGGATTTCGCAACTCGAGCAGACGGTCGCGGGGGAAAAGGACGCGGACGTTCGCGGGGCGGCGGCGGAGGCGCGCGGGGCGCTGAATCTGCCGGCTAGTCAGGCGAGGACGCTGATTTTGGCGCAGTCGAAGTCGTGAGCTGCGGCCCACAATGGTTTTTTCTTCGCGGTCTTCGTCCCGGCGCGCCGGGAGTAAATCTAATTTTTTTTACCGCGAAGGCGCGAAGGACGCGAAGAAATGCAGGGGGGATTGGGTTTTGGTTTATTTCAGATCGATCGATTCGCGGATGCGTTTGTCTAGTAATTGCAGCATCAAGTCGTCGATTCCTAGTGTGGCGGTGATTTGAAATTGTGTGCCGGGGTGTTTTTGCGCGGCTTGGGCGGTTAGGCGCGGGATGTCCTGGGTCCAATGTTTTCCGGGGCCTAGAAAATAGGGACAGACGACGATTCGGCGGGCGCCGCGCTGGACGCAACTTGCGTAGGCGGTGGGGATCGACGGCTCGGCGATTTCCATGTGGGCGGGTTCGACGATCGGGTAGCGGTCGGAAAAACGGTTGGCGAAGGCTTGGGCGAGTTCCTCCAAAAGACGATTGCTTTGATCGACGCGGGAGCCGTGATCGACGATGACGATGGCGGTGGGGGATTCGTTGGATGGCATTTCAATCCTTGCGCTCGGCGAGAGTGACCTGGACGCTGATGGTTTGGCCGCTTCGGTTGATGATGAGAGTCACTTTATCGCCGGGGTGGGCGTTGTCCAAAGCCTGGGTGAGGTCCATGAGGTTTTCGATGGGCTGGTTGGCGAATTTGGTGATGATGTCGCCGCCTTTGAGGCCGGCGGCTTCGGCGGGGGTGCCGGGGGTGGTGCCGGAGATCAGGGCGCCGTTGCGCGAATCGACGGAGCCGTAATCGGGGATGACGCCGAGGCGTACGGAGCGCGGGGGGCCGCCGAAGGCGGTGGAGGCGACGCCGAATAATTTGAAGGAGTCCTTGTCGGCTTCAACGATGTAGGGCTCCTGGGGCATGCGGGTGAGGCCGGCGATGATTTTGGAGGCGAAGTCGGCGACTTCGTCGATGCCGGGGTAATTGATTTTGTCGAAGGTGTCGGTGGGTCGGTGGTAGTCGGCATGGATTCCGCTGAAGAAAAAGAGGACGGGGATGTGCTTTTGTGCGAAGGCCATGTGATCGCTGGGCCCGAGGCCGCCGCGGCCGATGCTTTTGAGCTTTAATGGATCGCCGGTTTCGGCGGCGGATAGGATGGGGTCCAAATCCCTGGCGGTGCCCTGGCCGCCGACGTAAAGCGTTTGGTCGCGGAGGCGGCCGACCATGTCGAAGTTGACCATGGCGACGATTTTTTCCAGCGGGATGGGGGGATGGTTCACGAAATATTCCGAGCCGATCAGGCCCTCCTCCTCGGCGGAGAAGCAGATGAAGACGATGGTCCGGGGTGGAGGCGGGGCGTGGGAAAGTCGGGAGGCGAGACTGAGAACCGTGGCGGTGCCGGAGGCGTTGTCATCGGCGCCGGGGTAGATGCTGCCGGGGGGTCCGAATTGGTGTCCGAGGCGGCCGCGGCCGAGGTGGTCGTAATGCGCGCCGACGACGATGAATTCATCGGCGTGCGGGCCGGCGCCGGGGATGCAGGCCATTACGTTTCGCAGATGACAATCCAGGTGCTTGGCGTCGACGACGCCGGAGATGTGGATATTGGGGAGGGGGAGGGAGTGCGGTTTGCCGGTTGAATCGATTAGCGCGCGGATCGCCTTAAAGTCGCCGGCGCCGGAATCGGTGAAAATCTGGCGGGCGAGGGCCTGGCGGATGTGGATCACGGGGATGGTGGAGGAATAAGCGCCGGCGAAGGAGGAGGCGAAGGGGAGAAGCACGTCGGGGCCGTTGTCGGCGGGCGTGACGATCAGCAGGGCGACCGCGCCGTGCTTGGCGGCGGTTTCGGCTTTGGCGATCAACAACGCGCCGCCAGACCAGCCGGAGGGATCGTCGCCGGCGAGTCGGCTGACGCCTTTGGCGTCGACGGGGTCGTAGCGCATCGCCATGACGATTTTTCCGTGAACGTCGAGGTTGGCGTAATCGTCGTAGTTGTGTTTGGGGTCGGAGATGCCGTAGCCGACGAAGACGACCGGGCCGGCGAATCTACCGAGCGAGGAGAGGCCGAGGGGGGTGAAATCTTTTTCCAATTGGAAGGGTTGAGCGTTGACGGTCAGGGCGTTGCGCGGGGTCAGGGAGAGGAGGGCGTTGTATTGGAAATGCTGGAAGAAATTGGATTGGCCGGGGAGGGGGTGGAGTCCGTCGGCGGCGAATTCGGAGGCGAGGAAATCGGCGGCGCGATCGAGGCCGGGCATACCGACGCCGCGGCCTTCGAGGGCGTCGGAGGCTAAAAAGGGGAGGGTGTCGCGGGGGTTGGAATCGGAGGGGCTGGGCGCGGTCGTCGGCTGTGTGGTGGCGGCAAGTGCGGCGGAGATGCTGCAGAGAATCAGGGCGGCAAACCCGGCGCGGCGAGGCATGGGGGCGATTGTATGCCGGGGGTGGTTGGCGGCAACGTCCCAGAATATTTGAGCGCGGGGGCGATGGCTCGCCGATGAAAGATGTGGACCGCTCCATGCACAAGAACGGACGGGTGATGCTGCGCAGGAAGATGGCTAGGGCGGAGATGCCGCGCGATGTGGCGGATTTGCTCGGTCGCAAGGCGGTGAGCCTGGACACGCCGCAGTTGCAGCGATTTTTGGCGGGGAAGCAGGTGCTGGTGACGGGAGCGGGCGGGAGCATCGGCTCGGAGATTTGCCGGCAGAGCATGCGGTTTTGTCCGCGGCGACTGATTTTGATCGAACAGGCGGAGAACGCGCTGTTCGAGATCGACCGGGAACTGCGGCATCGGTGGGTGGGCGCGGAGATCGTGCCGGTGATCGCGGACATTGGGGATAGCCGGCGGATCGGGCAGGTTTTCGCGGAGTATCAGCCGCAGGTTATTTTTCACTGCGCGGCCCACAAGCACGTCCCGATGATGGAAATGAATCCGGGGGAGGCGATCAAGAACAACGTGTTTGGGACGAAAATTGTGGCGGATGCGGCGCTGGCGGCGGGGGTGGCGGCGTTTGTGATGGTCAGCACGGATAAGGCGGTGAATCCGACGAGCGTCATGGGGGCGGCGAAGCGTTGCGCGGAATTGTATATCCAGTCGCTGAATGAGCCGGATCGGCCGGGGGCGACGCGATTTGTGGCGGTGCGATTTGGAAATGTTTTGGCCAGCAGCGGGAGCGTGGTGCCGATTTTTATGAAACAAATCGAAGCGGGCGGGCCGGTGACGGTGACGCATCCGCAGATGAAGCGGTATTTCATGACGATTCCGGAGGCGAGCCAGCTGGTGATGCAGGCGGGGGCGATCGGGCAGGGGGGAGAGATTTTTATTCTGGATATGGGCAAGCCGATCAAGATTTTGAATCTGGCGAAGGAGATGATTCGCCGGTGCGGGCTGGTTCCGGGAAGGGATATCGCGATTGAATTCAGCGGGATTCGGCCGGGGGAGAAATTGTACGAGGAGCTGGCGTGCGCCAGCGAGGAGACGCGGCAGACTTCGCATCCGAAGATTCGGGTGTGGCAGCTTCCGCGAGCGACAGCGGAGCAGGTGGAGCGGATGATGCATACGCTGGGGGGCGTGATCAACAGCGATCGCGCGCGGGTGGTGAACGCTTTGCGCGAAAGTGTAGCGGAGTATCGACCTACGCCGGACGTGCCGGAGGAAAAGACGCTACAGCTTGCCCGAGACGCGGCTTAGTGCAATTCAAATTTGATTTTCCACGGCTTGTTAAGGATGTGATTGGGTGGAACTGATTTTCCCGCCCGCTTTGGGGGGTGGTCAGTCCGATAACTCGCTCGGCTTGGAGTAAACGGGATTGGACGGTCGATAATTTTCACGAGGGAAAGATTCAAATGTTTCAGCAGGTATTGAAACTTCTGCCGCATGATCCGGGGACGATCACTCTGGCCGTTTCGGCGGTGGGGGCGATCGTTGGGCTGGTGCTTTGGGTGATCGGGCTGCGGGTGGGTCGGGTGATTCTGACGCTGGTGGCGGTGGCGATGGGGACCGGGATCGGCATGAAGTTGCCGCAGTGGTTCAACTGGTCCATCGACCCGATGGCGACGGGCACGGGCCTGGCGCTGGTGCTGGGGCTGGGGGCGTATACGTTGCATAAATTCTGGCTGGGCACGTGGCTGGGCGCGTTGCTGACGGCATGGGCGGCGGTGGGGGCGTGGGTGTTGCTCGGCCACGGCGCGTGGCATTATCCGGCTTATCACGGGTCGCAGCAGATTCCGAGATTTTTGTGCGATCTGTGGGACAGTCTTCCGAAGGACATGCAGCGGTGGATGCCGTACCTGGCGGCGATTTCGCTGATCGGGGGATTGGCGATGGGGGTTTTCTTCCCGCGATTTGCGGCGATGTTTTTCTGGAGCGCCGCGGGGACGAGCCTGTTTTTCTGCATGGGATCGATTGTGGCATTTCATTTCCGGCCGGCGCTGCTCGATAAGCTGCCGCGGCAATTTTGGCCGCAGGTGGCGAGTTTGTGCGGAGCGATCGCGCTGGGGATGTTCATTCAATGGCGACTGGGGCCGCGGACCAAGGCGAAATCGTCCGGGGCCAAAAAGTTGGAGCCGGAACCATCGCATTCGCATTAGAGGTTAGATGACCATGGCTGTGATGAATTATGCGTCGTTACTGGCGGTTGAAAATGCGGGCCGAAGCGCGTCGTTTCATTTGCAGCTACCCCAGCAGGGGGATTTGCTGACGTTTTGCCAGGAGATGCGGCCGGGCACGTCGATGCTGCTGATCATGCTGGGGATCATCTATTTGCTGTTCGGATACCGGATCATCAAATCGCTGATCATGATGAACGCGATTGTGCTGGGAGCGGCGGTGGGAGCGGAGATCGGCGGACATGGGGAGACGGCGCTGGCGTGCGGGATCATCGGAGCGTTCGCGGCGGCGGCGATTACCTGGCCGGCGATGAAATACGCGGTGGCGCTGATGGGCGGATTGATCGGGGCGATGATCGGCGGGGCGGTGTGGCACGCGGCGGGGCTGGTGCCGGAATTGGCCTGGGCGGGAGCGCTGGTGGGACTGGTTGGATTCGGATTGCTCTGCTTTATCCTGTTCCGCGGCAGCGTCATGATGTATACGAGCCTGCAGGGGGCGGTGATGCTGGTGCTGGGGGCGCTGGGACTGATGTATAAATATCAGGAGATCGCGCCGCAACTGACGGATCATTTGCACATGGAGCCGTTTTTGCTGCCGGCGGCGGTGGTGATCCCGGCGATGATCGGGCTGATTTTCCAGCAGCACCACACGGCGGGAGCCGGGGGCGGCGGGCACGGGGGCGGGAAGAAGTAATCCCACCGCCATTTCAAGGCGTGGCCGCCAAACGATCATTTCGCATCGCGTTTGTGACTCCCGGTTTTGTCACCGAGCGCAATAACGCCAGCGGGCTGGGGAATTACATTAACAAAATGGCGCAGGCGCTGGTGCGCGCGGGGCATGTGCCGGAGATTTTTGTCAGCAGTTTTAGCGGGCCGGATCGGCTGGATCATAACGGGGTTTGCGTGCACCGGGTTCATCCCAGGCCGGCGGGGGGATGGCTGAGCTGGTGTCCGATGCCGCCGGGATGGCGCGGGCTGGGGCAGCTGCGGTACGTGATGCAGCGGCGGTCGGCGATGATCACGCTGGCGGCGGCGCTGGAGGCGCGGGATCGGGAAGCGCCGTTTGATTTGGTGCAAAGTCCGGATACGGATGGGACGGGGCTGGAGATTCAGCCGAGGGAAGGGCGGCCGCATTTGGTGCGATGCAGCATCATGGCGGAACTGAACGCGGTGGAGGAGGCGCGGCGGCGGCCCTGGTTTCCGGGGTTTCAATCGAGATACATCCTGCGGACGGTGCGGCGGGCGGAAATCGCGTATGCGCCGAGCCAATTCGGCGCGAATTATTATGAGAAGCGTTTGGGAAGGAGGGTGCATGTGATTCGGCCGCCGGCGCTGATTGAGATTCCCGAGGAGGTGGCGCCTGTGGCGGGGGTGCCGGAGCGATATTTGCTGCATTTTGGAACGCTGAATCCTTCCAAGGGAACGCTCTGGTTGGCGGAGGCGCTGGGGCTGGCGTGGCAGAGGGAGCCGGAGATCAAAGTCGTGGTGGCGGGCGATATTCACAATATCGATACCGAGGGGATGCGGCGGAGATGGGGCGAAAGGGCGCGGAATGTGATTTTCCTGGGTCCGCTGCGTAAGCCGCAGTTGTATACGCTGTTGCGCGGGGCGCTGGCGTCGCTGGCGCCTTCGATCATCGATAACCTGCCGAATACGGTCATCGAAAGTCTGTTGCTGGGGATTCCGGTCATCGGGACGCGCGGGGCGAGTATCGACGAACTGGTGGAGGATGGGCGAACGGGGGACCTGGTCGCGCTGCGGGATGCGCCGGCGCTGGCGGAGGCGATGGTGAGGGTTTGGCGTGATGAATCGCCGGCGCGGCGGGGGTTCCGCTGGGATGGTCCCGTGGCCCGCGAGATGCAGCCTGAGACGGCGGTGGGGAACCTGCTGAAGCTGGCGGGGTTGATACCAGGCGAATCACTGCCAAATTAGCAGTCGATGGAGGGGCGGCGGCCAAAAGGTTACATTTCTGATTCGCTGGGGATTTTGGGGTCAATGTAACTATCTGTAGATGAATGCGTTGTGGTTCCGGCGGCCTGGGCGGCATTGGTCCCGGGTTTGCTTTGTCTGGGGTCGATGCGATTTGAGAAGTTTACGATTAAGGCGCAGGAGGCGGTGGTTCGCGCTCAGCAGAGCGCGGAGCGGGGGAACCATGCGGAGATAACGCCGCTGCATTTGCTGGGGGCGCTGCTTTCGGAATCGGATGGGGTGGTGAAGCCTTTGCTGCAGAAGCTGGGGGCGGATCCGGACCGGCTGACGGGGATTGTGCTTTCGGAATTGGATCGTCTGCCGAAGGCGACGGGGACCCAGACCGGGCCTAGCCGGGCGCTGACGGAGGTTTTCAATCATGCGCAAAAAGAGGCGGATCGACTGAAGGATGAATACGTTTCGACGGAGCATTTGCTGCTTTCGCTGGCGCAGGTGAAGAGCGAGGCGAAGGAGATTCTTTCGGTCTCCGGGGTTTCGCACGATTCGATTTTGTCGGCGCTGAAAGAGATTCGCGGCGGGCAGAGGGTGACGGATCAGAATCCGGAAGAAAAGTATCAGGCGATCCAGCGATATGGGCGCGACCTGGTGGAGATGGCGCGGCAGGGGAAAATCGACCCGGTCATCGGACGGGATGAGGAAATCCGGCGGACGATGCAGGTGCTGTCGCGGCGGACGAAGAATAACCCGGTGCTGATCGGCGAGCCGGGGGTGGGGAAGACGGCGATTGTCGAGGGCCTGGCGATCCGCATGCTCAACGGGGATGTGCCGACGGTTTTGCAGAATAAGCGGATCATCGCGCTGGATATGGGCGCGCTGGTCGCGGGGGCGAAATTTCGCGGGGAATTTGAGGAGCGGCTGAAGGCGGTCATCAAGGAAGTGACGCAGAGCGAAGGGGCGATCATTCTGTTCATCGACGAATTGCATACGGTTGTCGGGGCGGGGCGGGCGGAGGGGTCGATGGACGCGGGGAATTTGCTGAAGCCGGCGCTGGCGCGCGGGGAATTGCGGACGATCGGGGCGACGACGCTGGATGAATATCGGAAGCATATTGAGAAGGACGCGGCTTTGGAGCGGCGGTTTCAGCCGATCATTGTGGGGCAGCCGAGCGTTGAGGATACGATTGCGATTCTGCGGGGATTGAAGCAGCGGTATGAGACGCACCATGGGGTGCGGATCACGGATAGCGCGATTGTGTCGGCGGCGGTGCTGTCGGATCGGTATATCACGGATCGGTTTTTGCCGGATAAGGCGATCGATTTGATCGATGAGGCGGCGAGCCGGCTGCGGATTGAGAACGATTCGATGCCGGCGGAGCTGGATGAAATTCGGCGGCGGATCATGCAGTTGCAGATTGAATTGGAAGCGCTGCGGAAGGAGAAGGACGCGGGGTCGCAGCAGCAGCGCGCCAAGGCGGAGAAGGAATTGTCGGAATTGCAGGAGAGGAACACCAAGCTGACGAGCCGGTGGGAAAACGAAGTGGGGGCGATGCGCGGGATCAAGACGGTTCAGGAGCAACTGGACAACAAGCAGGTGGAACTGGAGCAGGCGCAGCGGCAGGGGAATCTGGAGGTGGCAGCGCGGATTCAATATGGGGACATGCGGGAACTCAATCGCAAACTGGAGGAGGCGAATCGGCGGCTGCGCGATTTGCAGAAATCCGGGGTGGCGATGGTGAAGGATGAAGTGACCAGCGAGGAGATTGCCTCGGTGGTGAGCCGATGGACGGGGGTGCCGGTGAGCCGGATGCTGGAAGGGGAGCGCGACAAATTATTGAAAATGGAAGAGCGGCTGGGGCAGCGCGTGGTGGGGCAGGATGAGGCGGTGAAGGCGGTTTCGGACGCGGTGCGGCGGAATCGGGCGGGGCTGGGCGATCCGCATCGGCCGATCGGGTCGTTTTTGTTCCTGGGGCCGACGGGCGTGGGAAAGACGGAATTGTGCAAGGCGCTGGCGGAGTTTTTATTCGACGATGAAAACGCCATGGTGCGGATCGACATGAGCGAGTTCATGGAGCAGCATTCGGTGGCGCGGCTGATCGGGGCGCCGCCGGGGTATGTGGGTTATGAGGAGGGGGGGCGATTGACCGAGGCGGTGCGCCGCAAGCCGTATTGCGTGGTGCTGTTCGATGAGATTGAGAAGGCGCATCGGGATGTCTTTAACGTGCTGCTGCAGGTTCTGGATGATGGGCGACTGACCGACGGGCAGGGGCGGACGGTTAATTTCAAGAACGCGGTGATCGTGATGACGAGCAACCTGGGGAGCAGCGAGATTCAGAAGCTGGCGATCCGGGACGCCGAGGGGTGGGAAGTGGAGGCGGCGGTGAAGACGCTGCTGAAGGATCATTTTCGGCCGGAATTCCTCAACCGGATCGACGAGATCATCCTGTTCCATACGTTGAACAAGGAGCAGATTTCGCGGATCGTGGACGTGCAACTGGAGCATCTGCGCAAGCGGCTGGGGGATCGGAATATTCATATGACGCTGACGGACGGGGCGCGGAAACTGCTGGCGGAGCAGGGTTACGATCCGACATTCGGGGCGCGGCCGCTGAAGCGGGTGATCCAGCAGCGGATCGAAAACCCGGTGGCGGGGAAAATCCTGGCGGGCGAATTTGGAGATGGGGATACGATCGCCATCGACGCGGATTCGGCCAAGCAGGGGTTTAAGTTTGAGCGAAAAGCGGGGAAAGCGAAGAGCTAAATCGACCGCTTGGGGCGCGATCCCGTGCCTTGGCAGCGCGTCGAATGGGGCGGGTCGGCTGGAATTTTGATGGGGCGCAGATCTCGCCGGTTATGCACTGCAAATTTTGGGACACTAATGCAATTCTAATCGTCATTGGGGAGTTAAAAAATCTGCATTCGGGCACCAATTGCGACAGGGTGAGAATTTTATCGCGGACTGCATGTGGACACGCCGAATAATTGGTTGCCGATAGGAATTGAACAGTCGGGATCATGGGAGGACCTATGTGGCGCCGCGCTGAAACACCCCAATTGGGAAACGGAAAATCTAAATCGGTTATATTTTTGGTGGCGGGAATCTGTGCGCTTCCAATCGCCGTTCGCGCTGATACGACGGCAAGTTGGTTATCGGAGACCAGCGACAACTGGGCAAGCACGACCGCATGGTCGTGTTCGCCGAATTATCCAAATAACGGCACACCCACCGGAATAGATTACGATGCGTTAATCAATGCAACGGGTGGTTCGGCGTACACGGTCACGCTCGATTCCGCCGTCACCGCCGACGAACTGACGCTCGATTCCGCGGACGCCACGCTCGACCAAACTGGCGGAAGCATGACCGCACCGATCAACCTGGACGCCGGTACCTACCAAATGGACGGGGGCACCATCGCCAATTCTACGATTTCCCTCGCCGGTGGGGCATTCAAGATCAACGACGGAACTCTCGACGCCGCTAGCGTAACCGGCGGCGATTTGCAGGTCGCCAACGGTGGAACGTTGAACATCCAGAATGGCGTGACCGTCGCGGACCAAAACCTTGACCTGGGCGCGAGCAGCGCTCTCGATATTGACGGTGGCAGCCAGACGATCAACAACTTGAATATAACGGCAAGCGCCGCCGCCAAGATTTATGTCGACGGCCCGACTTCCAGCGGCCCGCAGACGCTCACGCTCGGGCCCGATGCGACCGTGCAAGGCGCGGTGTCAATCGCCTACAACATCTACTCGGACGATGCCTTGATAAACAATGGCACCATCGATGACGACACCGCGTGGCCCCCGCCCGCCACGATCTCGATTCTCAACTTAACTAACAACGGGACCATTGAAGCCACCAACGGCGCGATGCTCACGATCCAGGGGGGGACCTGGACGAACGCGAGCGGCGCGACTCTGGAGGCCACGGATGGAGGAAACCTGACTTTGGAGGGCACGTGGACCAATGCCGCGGGCGCGACGATCGAGGCCGACGGTGGGGGGTTGTTGCTCTACGGCACGGTGACCAATGAGGGCAACATCACCGTCACAGGTGGGTCAGGTTTGGTCCTGGGCGTAACGACCCTTAACGGTCTGGGCAATCTCTCCGTTTCCCCCGATTCAGACGTGGCGCTCACCGCTGATTTGGATCTCGCCGGGGGTACGCTCACACCGGCCGACTATGGCGGGAGGCAATGGTCCCTCACGACCGGCGAAGTGTCGAACGGCACCCTCAATCTATCCGGTACTGATTTCACCGTTTTTCCGCCGTCAACGTTGCTCGGGTTGACCGTCACGGGTGGGGGCTTGGAAACCTATGGTGGCCAGATCAACGACTGTCAATTCACCGGCGGTAATGTGCAAATCGCCGATTCTAGCGACGTAGCCATTCAGGGCACTTTTACGGTGTCCAATTACGACTTGGTCCTCGGTAGCCATGACAAGGTGGCTTTCGAGGGTCCTGGCATAAATCAGAATCTCAATGCCAACGTCGTGGCGAACTCGGGGGGTTCCATCAGTGTCGAGACCCTGACCCTGCAAAACAACTACACTTTCCAGGGCGGTGCGGTCTTCACCGGGACAACGTTGGTTAACGATGGAACGATCAACGCCAATGATACGTCCGCCGGTATCCAGATCGACACGACCAACTTCATCAACAATGGCACCCTCGAGGCGAGCAACGGTGCGTCCATAGCTTTCAATGTTACTAAAATTTTCACTATTAACGGGACCGTCGACCTCGTAAACGGCGGAAACATCCAAGATACAGGTGGGACCGTTGCCTTCGCTCTTGGAACCCTGACGGGCTATGGCACCGTCCAGTCCAACGTAGACCTTTCCAGCATTCGGTCCGCATTGGCTTTCCACATTGGCGGCGAGACCCTGGGCGCCGACTACGATAATCTCAACATCGACGGGGACATCACCTTGGGAGGCAGCCTCGATCTAACCCTCACCAATGGTTTCACGCCCCTGAACACCGACTCGTTTACCGTGCTGGCTTCGGACGGCATGACGGGTTCATTCCTCAACGTCGCAAGCGGCGGATATCTCACCACCACCGACGGCGCGGGCGAATTCCAGGTGTTCTACGGCGGGACGGGGCAATACGAAAACGAAGTCGTCCTCACCAATTTCCAGTCGGTTCCCGAACCGGCCTCGTTTGCGCTCTTGTCGGTTGCCGGGGCCGGGCTTCTCGGCCGGCGAAATCGCCGCCCGTTGCGCGAAATAATCCCCGGCTAGGCTTCCGGTTTGGCGACGACGTTGAGGCCCCAGAAATCGCGGTCGGGGTCGGTGGGTTTGACGCGGCGTCCGTCGATGGCGGTGGCGAGGGTGAGGCGCTGGCCGAGGGTTCCATTGCGGTTGATCGCGTAAAGGGAATAGCCGAGGTCGCTCAACTCGGCGAAGACTTCCGCGGGTTTTTCGCCCATGTCTTCCATGAACTCGATGATGAATTCCATGAAGATGACGTCGATGGCGCGGGCTTGGAGGAGACGCCGCGCTCCGCGCAGGACGCGCGGCTCGGCCCCTTCGACGTCGATTTTCAGGAAATGAATTCGATCGAGGGCGAGGCTTTCGGCTATGCCGTCGAGCGTAACGGCGGAGACGACCTCGGTCGGCGCGGCCGTCTGGCGGGCGAGGGCGATGCGATTGTTCAGCGGTGCGCCGGGGTCGGAGGTGAACTGGACGTATCCGGGCTTGTCGTTGACGGCGCATTGGAGGAGGGTGGCGTTGCGGATGCCGGCGAGGGCGATGTTGCGGTGCCAATCGGAACCATATCGGTGAAGCGGCTCGAAGGCGATGATGCGCGCGGCGGCGCAATCGCGGCCGGCGAGAATGGTGTAGAGGCCGACGTTGGCGCCGACGTCGAAGACGGTGCCTTGCGGGGGAATGAGCTTTTTGAAGAGCGATTTTTCGGCCTCCTCGGGGTGGATGCAGACGGAGGCCCAGAAATCGGTGAATTTGTCGGCGGCGAAAATGCGGGTGCCGTCGGGGAGGGGGGCGGATTTGTCGCGGCGGAAAGTTCGCGCGAATTTCCAGGTTAAAAAAGCGCGGCGTTTGGCGGGGTTGCGGATGAATTCGCGCGCGTTCTGGAACCCGCTGGCCATGGGGCGATTATAGGGGCGGGTCGGCGGGGGCCACAATGTTACGCCAGAGGCGCTGGGCGGCCTGCGCGATCTGGTTTTCGGCGCGGGCGATGGAAAAATTTGGATCGGGCGCGATCGTCAAAGCTCCGGCGAGGGCGAGGGGACTGATATCGACGTTGCGATCGATTGAGCCGACGAGGGCGTAGCATGGAACCGCGGCTTGCGCGGCCGCCGCGGCGATGGCGGCGACGGTTTTGCCGCTTAGGCTCGAAGCATCGAGGCGGCCTTCGCCGGTGATGCAGATGTCGGCGCGGTTTAGACGGTCGCGGAGTTTCACCGCGTCCATGACGATCTGCGCGCCGCTGTGCAAAGATGCGCCGAAGAAGGCGGCCATGGCGAAGCCGACGCCGCCGGCGGCGCCGGCGCCGGGGAGATCGGCGATGGGGAGTTTGCCGGTGCGGCGGGCGAACCGGGCCAAGGCGGATTCGATGAGCGGAATTTGCTGGGGGCTTGCGCCTTTTTGGGGGCCGTAGACGGCGGCGGCGCCGTTTGGACCGAGGAGGGGATTGCTCACGTCGCAGGCGACGAGGATTTTGATTTTTTCGATGGGGCTGCCACGGCCGTGTTTGATGAGGACGACGTCGTCCAAGTTGGCGCCGACGAGGGGTTCGGTGGGGGAGAGGATTTGTCCGTCCTGGAGAATGACGGGCAGTCCGCAGGCCTGTGCGATGCCGATGCCGGCGTCGACGGTGGCGCTGCCGCCGATGCCGAAGATGATTTCTTCCGCGCCGCGGGCGGCGGCGGCCATCAGAAGCTCGCCGGCGCCGAAGGTGGTGGTGTTCAGGGGGTTTCGGTCTTCGGGGTTGAGCAGAGCCAGGCCGCTGGCGGCGGCCAATTCGACGACGGCGGTTTTTTTGTCGCCGAGAATGCCGTAGCGGGCGTTTACTTTCATTTCGGGCAGGGGGCCGGTGACGCGGGCGGTTTGGAAATGGCCGGCGGCGGCGGAGACGAGGGCGTCAACGGTGCCTTCGCCGCCATCGGCCATGGGACAGGGGTCGATGTCGAGGCTGGGATCGGCCTGGCGTAGTCCGCCAGCGATCGCGGCGGCGACCTGGGCGGCGGTGAGGCAGTCCTTGAATTTGTCGGGGACAACGAGGATTCGCATGGGAGGGCCGGAGCGGGTTTATTGGCCGAATTCGAGCAGGCCGACGTCGAGTTGGTCGTCGCGGATGACGCCGATACGGACTTCGCCGGTGGTCGGGAGGCGATCGAGCAGGGCGGCGAAATCGTCGAGGGTGGAGATACGGAATCGTCCGATCTGGACGAGAATATCACCGGGCTGAACGCCGGCGCGGCCGGCAACGCTGTCCTGGGCGACGGCGTCGACGAAGATGCCGTCCTCCTCGTTCAGGTGATATTTATCGGCGAGCACGGGCGTCATGGGCTCGACGGTCAGACCCAATTTTTGTTTGGCCTGCACGATCGCATCGGGCAGCGGCGTTGGGCGGGGGATGAAGTCCTGGGATTGGCCGCCCTCGAATTCGATTTTCAGGGGCTGGCCATTTTTGGCGGTAAGGAGGAGATCGTAGGCGTCGACAATATTGGCTGGAACGACGCCGCCAATGGAATGAACGATGCGGGGGGGAACTTCATCGGTGACGATGCGGGTGACGATTTGAGCGGGCTCGGTGATTTGCCGCTGCTCGGCTAATTTGATGGGGACGTCCAATTTTTCCACTTGGGAGGGATTCATGAGTTCGGGGATGAGGTCGCGGAGGCGATTGATGGGGATGGCGAAGCCGATGTTTTGGGCGTCGGAGCGGATGGCGGTGTTGATGCCGATGACTTGTCCGTAGGCGTTGAGGAGTGGGCCGCCGCTGTTGCCGGGGTTGATGGCGGCGTCGGTTTGGATGAGGTTGCTGAGGACGGTTTGATCCTGATCGTCCTTCAGGTCGCGGTTAATGGCGGAGACGATGCCGGTGCTGACGCTGTGGCTGTAGCCGAGGGGATTTCCGATGGCGATGGCGGGTTCGCCGATGAGCAGGTCGTCGCTGTCGCCCAGCGCGAGTGTGGGGAAGGGATTTTTGTCGGTGATTTTGAGGAGGGCGAGGTCGGCTTCGGGATCGGCGCTGATGAGCCTGGCGGGGAGCTTTCGGCCGTCGTCGAGTTCGACGGTGATCTGGCGGGCGCGGTCGATGACGTGATTGTTGGTGACGACGTAGCCGTCGGCGTGGATGAGGAATCCGCTGCCCAGCGAGTTGGCCGGGACCTGCATCTCCTGGCCGATATCGAATTGCTGGAAGAAGGGATCGTTGCCGAAGGGGTTCACGCGCTTGGTGATGAGCTTGGAGGCGGAGATGTTGACGACGGCGGCTTTGGTCTGGGCGACAACCTGAACGACGATGGTGCGCCGAAGATTGATCGATTCGGGGGGATCGGCGCGGAGGGCCGGCGCGATGAGCAAAACAAGCAGCGGCGCGAGCCAACGCCAGCGGGCGGAGTTCATGCCGATTATATTAACGCTGGGGCGCGCGGGTGAAAATCTCAGAGCGTCGCGCTGGGGGCTGGGGGCGGGCCGGAGCATTGGGCGTCGCCGAAGCCGAGCAGGGGCCAGAAGATGAAGGGGAGGAAGACCATCCCGATGGCAAAGAGGGCGCTTTGGCCATATTTTTCAACGAAGGCCAGGAGAGCGAGAATGGCGATGACGATGTTGGCGATGGGGATGAAAAACAGAATGATCCACCAGAGGGGCTTGCCGGCGATTTCCAGCATGACGATCACGTTATAGACCGGAATAACGGCGGCCCAGCCGGGGCGGCCGGCTTTTTCGAACGCCTTCCAGGCGCCGGCGATGGTGATCACGACGATGGCCAGTTCGATCAGGAAGAACATCATTCCTCCTCGGGAAGCGTTTAAATTTTACTTCAAACTTTGATCGAAACAGAGACGGGGGATTCGCGCCTGGCGGCGGGCATGGCGTCGCGGACGCTTTGGGCGATGCCGGCCGCGTCGAGGCCGACTTCGGCAAGCTGTTGCTTGCGCGTGGCGTGGGCGACCAGTCGATCGGGCATGCCGAGCATCGTGATCCGGCTGGTGGAAAGATGATGGGTGACGGCGTATTCCAAAACCGCGGACCCGAAGCCGTTTTGAAGGGAGTGATCCTCGACGGTCAGCACGGGCCGTCCGGAACGGAGGACGCGATGGAGCATGGGGCCGTCGACGGGTTTGCAGAACCGGGCGTCGATGACCTCTACGTTGAGACTGTCGGATAATTCATCGGCGGCGCCCAGGACGTTTTCGGCCAGCGCGCCGTAAACGAGGATCGTGGCGTCGGTCCCTTCGCGAAGCACGCGGCTGCGGCCGACTTGCCATTCGGCGGAAGCGTCGGCCCGCAGGGAGGGGTCGATGATCTGGTCGAAATTACTGGCCGGGACGTTGTCGCGCGGATAGCGGATGGCGCTGACGGTGTCCAAACTGAGGGCCAGCCGGAGGGAGCGGTTGAGCTCGGCCTCATCGCTGGGGGCCATGAGAATCATGCCGGGGAGGGGACGCAAAAAGGCCTGATCCATGAAACCGTGGTGGACGGCGCCGTCGTCGCCGACGAAGCCGGCGCGGTCCATGCAGAAAACGACCGGAAGATGATTGAGCGCGACTTCCTGCCAGGCCTGGTCGAAGGCCCGCTGGGTGAATGTTGAGTAGATCGCGGCGAAGGGGCGCATGCCGGCCTTGGCCATTCCGGCGGCCATGGCGGTGAGGTGGCTTTCGCATATGCCGGTGTCGATATAGCGAGCGGGGAATTCTTTTTCGTATTTGCTCAGGCCGGTGCCATCGGGCATGGCGGCGGTTAGGGCGACGACGCGCGGGTCTTTTTTGGCAAGTGCGATCATGGCGTCGGCATAGGCGGTGGTCCAGCTCTTGCCGGGGCCCTTGGTGATTTCGACGCGGCAGCCGTTGACCTGGAAAGCGGAGGGGCTGTGGAATTTGGTGGGCTCCTCGCTGGCGATCTGGTAGCCGTTGCCTTTGACGGTTTTGACGTGCAGGATCATGGGGGACTGGACATGCTTGATTTCGCCGAGCATGTCGATGAGTCCGGGGAGATCGTGTCCGTCGAGGGGGCCCATGTATTTGATGCCGAGGGTTTCGAAAATCTGGCCTGGCCAGAGGGCGCTTTTGACTCCTTCAGAGACGTGTCGCCAGACCTGCTCGACGGTGTGTCCGACGCCGGGTGGAAGGCGGCCGACGACTTTTTCGGCGAGTTTTTTGGCTTCGCCGTAGGTGGTGCTGACGCGGACGCGTTCGAGATATTGGCTGAAGGCGCCCTGGGGCTGGCTGATGCTCATGCCGTTGTCGTTGAGGACGACCAGGAGTTGCCTTTTGAGGGTGCCGGCGTTGTTGAGGCCTTCGAAGGCCAGGCCGTTGACGATGGAGGCGTCGCCGACGACGGCGACGACGTTGCCGCCGGTTTGGCGAATATCGGCTGCGCGGGCCATGCCGACGGCGGTGCTGATGGCGGTGCCGGCGTGGCCGACGGCGAAGAGGTCATATGGAGATTCGAGGGGGTTGGGGAAGCCGCTGACGGAACCCTTTTTGCGGAGCGTCGGAAACTGGCTGGCTCGGCCGGAGAGCATTTTGTGCGGGTAGCACTGGTGACCGACGTCCCAGAGGAGAAAATCGGGGCCCTGGGGGTGGGGTCCGAAATCGAAGACGTAGTGGAGAGCGATGGTGAGTTCGGCTACGCCGAGGTTGCTGGCGAGATGTCCCCCATTTTGACTGACGGACTCGACGACGCACTGGCGGATTTCGGCCGCCAGGGCGGATAACTGACTCATTGAGAGTTTTCGGATGTCGGAAGGGACGTGGATCGATTCCAAAAAACCCATATATCTCCTGCCCTGCGGTCCTTGCGGCTGCGGTCTTTTTACCGCCAAGGAAGATCGGCGTCTAGGGCCGCTCGCAATCTTTTGAAGTAGCTGGGATTACACTTGCCTATCGACCACAAACTTAGCCAAAGCCGCCAGCCCGGCGGTTGAGGAATTCAATGGTTTAAGGGCCTCCAGGGCCGCGAGGTACTGGTTATGTGCCTCACGCCGGCTGGCCTCCAGGCCAAGGATCATCGGATAAGTGACCTTCCCCTTTGCAGCATCTTTGCCCGTGGCTTTGCCTAATTGCTCGGCGGAGGCGGTCTGGTCGAGAATGTCATCGACAATTTGGAAGGCCAGGCCCAAATGCCTGCCATAAGCGTCTAAAGCGGATATTTGAGCTGGGTTTGCCCCGGCGGCTATTGCGCCCATGCGGCAGGAGGCTTTTAGCAGTGCCCCGGTCTTCATGCGGTGCAAACGTTGGAGATCGGCGAGGTTGTCGGGGCGTTTTTGGGGGTCGATGTCGATGACTTGGCCGCCGATCATGCCCTGGGGGCCGGAGGCGCTGGCGAGTTCGCGGACGAGGTCGATGGCTCCGGGGGGCTGGGTGTCGGTGGCGAGAATTTCGAAGGCGATGGTGGTCATCGCGTCGCCGGCGAGAATGGCGATGGCGTCGCCGTAGACTTTGTGATTGGTGGGGCGGCCGCGGCGGAGATCGTCGTTGTCCATCGCAGGCAGGTCGTCATGCACCAGGCTGAATGTGTGGATGAGTTCCATGGCGGCGGCGGCAACTAATGCGCTGGTCCAATGGCGGGAGGGGGGAGCGGACGAATCCGGCTCGGAGACGCCGCAGGCTTTGGCGGATTCCAATACCAATGCCGGGCGGAAGCGTTTGCCGCCGGCCATGAGGCTGTATTGAATCGCCTCGATTAGTTTGGACGGGGCGTCGGGGTAGCGGTGGGGGAGTTGCTTGAGATATTCGACGACGTGGCCGGCGCTGCTTTTGAGCAGTTCCTCTGCATTGGCGGCGGGGGGTGCCGCGGACAATCCGGATCGATTCACGCCGTCCTCTTCCCTGGCCAAATGCTGGGCCGTCTGATCGACCAACATAGATAAAAACTCGCGGCCCTCAAGATGGAGGATCATCGAGGGGCCGCGATTGGAGGTTGCCGGTCTCGGATTTGGAGAGCAGCTCGATTTGCTTTTCGGCGGTGCTTAGAACCCCGCGGCAATGATGGATCAGGAAGGTTCCCCGTTCATATCGAGCCAGGCTTTCCTCGAGACCGACCTGGCCGGCCTCGATGTCGGCGAGGATTTGCTCCAATTCGGTCAGGGCATCCTCAAATGTCTTGGGGGCGGTTTGCTGCTTTTTAGCCATTGGGGGCAATTATACGCTTGCCGGGCGGGGGGACGAAACCCCGGAGCGGCGTCATTGCGCGAGGAAGGCCCAGATATGCGTTGAGATTCGGCCGGAAACCTTGGCTATGCGGCGAAGGATAACGCGCCGGGCACGCCTGAGTTCGGGCGTTTTGGCGAAACGAGGGAGGGCTTTTTCGGCGGCGCGGAGCTCCTCTTTGGCTTGTTGGACGGCCCTGGCGCGGTTTTGGGGAGAGACGTTCTCGACGGCGATGGCCGCGAGGGCGAGGTAAGCGAGGAATCTGTGATAGGCCACCCAGCCTTCGCGATTGACGGACTTGAATTGCCGTGTGAATTGCCCGGTGGGCTTTCCGGCGGCTTCATCGATAATGAGCCATGTGAGATGTTTCCCGTGGGTGTTGTCGTTCGGCAGGGTCAACGCGAATCGGCCGACGGCGGCCGCGTGGGCGTCGAAGCGCAAACGGCGCGAAGCCCCGACCAGGTTCATCAGCATCCACTGCGCGGGGGCGGTTCGGGTAGCGTAATCGGACATCCACTTGACGACCGCGTCGTATTTTTTGAGCCGGTACAGGCCCAGGCCGATGCTGCCCCAATTGCGGGTGGTCGAACGAAGCAGGTCGTGATATTTCCACAATGTCTTTTCGAAGGTTCGGCGCTGTTTGGCGGAGGCCAGGGCTTCGGTGTAGGGGACCAGAGCGGGTAACACGAGGTCGGGGCGATTTTGAAAATGATAGAGTATTCTGTCGCAGGCCTTCCAATCCTTGCGATCGGCGGCGCGGCGCATCCAAAATTCGGCCAGATCGGGAAGTCCGTCGGTTATGGGCGCCTTGGCGGCATCGGGCTGGGAATTTTGGGGATAGAAGACTTCAAGAAGCGTCTGATCGACGACGGCGGGCATCTTGGCTTTGTCGAGCACTCCGACGGCGGCGAAAAATGCGCAGGAGGCGGAGGGGAACGAGCGGGCTAATTGGAAAAGTTCTGTGCGCGCCGCATCGGCGTTGCCGCGCTTGGCGGCCAGGGCGATGGAGCGCTGGCGGATCCAGTTTCCGTCGAGGTGTTTGGATAAAACCGCCAGCGTTTGCTGCGCCGCTGGGAGGTCGTTGTCCGCCAATTGTGCCTCGAACAATTGGGAGCCGGTGTGTTCGGAGTTGGGGGCGAGGGCCATCGCCTTGGCGAGAACGGCTTTGCCTTCGTCGCGTTTTCCGATGAGGAGGAGGGCGCCGCCCAGCTTGTTGAGGGACGTGATGTCATTGGGAAAGTGAGCGGACATACTTTTGGCCGCCTCGTAGAATTCGGTGTTTCGCTCGCTGTCGCGGAGCCAGGCGCCGATGCACGACCATCCCCAGTAATAGCTGGGGTCCTCTTTGAGCAAGGCATTCATGGCTTCGATCGCTTCGTACGTTTTGCCGCTTTGCCGCAGAATCCAGGCGGCGCGGCCGCGGAGAGCCGTTGGAATGGTCTGGCCGAAGACGGCGGGTTTGCAGGCGGCGAGGGCCTCGTCGTATCGCTTGGCGTCGCACAAACAGGTAGCCAGCTGATCGTGAGCGCCGATCCAGCGGGGCGAGAGCTCAATCGCCTTGTTGCAGGCGGCCAATCGTTCGGCCTGGTCGGACGTTTCGACAAGAACGGAGGCGAGCACGTGCCACGAGCGTGCTTCGCCGGCGCGGCGAACGGTGAGATCTCGGGCGAGTTTTACGGCTTCGGAGGTCCGCTTCAACTGGGTGAGCCATCCGCGGAGGGTGTCCCAGGTGGAGGTTAATCCGGGGTTGATCAAGACGGCTTGCTTGGCGCGCACGATGGCGGCGAGGCGTTTTTTCATTTTCCAGAGGATCTGGGCCTGGTGGGCGTAATTGTCGCCTTCCAGCGGGCTAAGGGTGATGGCTCTTTGCAGGACCGAGCGCGCCAGCGGGAAATCGCCGCGGCGAACGTGTGCGGAGGCGAGATCGCGCGAGGCGGCGGACCAGGCGGGCGCAATGCTGAGGGCGCGTTCGAGCGATTCGATTTCCGCGGCGGTATCGCGGCGCATGCGATGAACGAGGGAGAGGTCCCACCATAAACGGGGCAGGAGGGGGAAACGTTCGACGGCCTGGCGCGCGATATCGAGAGCTTCGTCGAGCCGATCCATGCCGACGAGATGGCCGATGACGGCGGACCAGGCGTGCCAAAGGTCGGGGCGCGCCGCCAGCGCTTCGCGAAGTTGCGCCAGGAGTTCCTCGTGAGAAAGCGATTGTCCTGCCAGGTTGCGGTAAGCGAGGAGGCCGTCGCCGAAGGTGACCTGGCGGACCAATTCCTGGTAGACGAATTGGACGGCCTGGCGGCGCTGCTCGGGCGAATGGCACGACTCCACCAGGCTGTCGATGGCCACTTGGAAATCGACGGATTGGATGATGGCGCGTCGCCAGGCGGCGGCGGCTTCGTCGGTCCGATTCAATTTCGACAGGACGACGGCGTGAACGTGGTGCGAGGAAGGGTTGTTGGGCTCGAGTTGCAGGGCCTTTTCGGCTTGGATCAGCGCTTCTTCGCTTTGCCTGACCGCGTTTAATACGAGGGCGAGTTCGCGGATGGTCCAGGCGTCGCTGGGGCGCTGAACGGCCAGGGCCTGAATCACGGGCAACGTGGCTTGCGCGCCTTCGTCTCGCAGGTACTGGATTCTGAGCCTGGCCAGGGGGAAATGCTGTGGGAAGCGCTCGCAAGCGGACTTGAGGTGAGCCAGTGCGGCGGCGGGGGATTGGGTTTCGGCGGTCAATTTGGCGACGTTGGTATGGGCGTCGATCGCCAGTGGCTGGGCTTCGAGGACTTGTCGCCATAACTGGAGGGCGCGGGGCAGGTCCCCGGCGTACGCCGCCAGCGCCGCGGCGCAGCGCAGCCAGGACATTCGATGCGACACACCCTCGGCTTTGACGAGAAGAGCGCGGGCCTTTTCGGAGCTGCCGTGGCGGGAGTAGACGTCGACGGAATAGAGGGCCAAATCGCCGTCGCTGGGGCGCAATTCCATGGCGCGTTCGAGGACTTGAAGAGCCTCGGGAAGACGGTTCATCGATTCGTAGGCCCAGAAGAGCGTCGTGGCCGGGTAGCTGGATCGCGAGGCGAGTCGATCGAAGCGTTTGCGAAGGTCGGACAGAGCCTTCTCGGTGAGGCGCAGGTTTTGGCTGGCGATGAAATAACTTTTGGCGGCGATTTCGTTTTTATCGTCGGCGCAGGCGGCGTCGTGGTAGAACTGCAGGGCTTCCTGCCGCTCCATTTGCGCCCACTTTATGTTTCCCAGGGTGTGGAGGGCGTATGTATTGACGGGTCTGCGGCGCAGGGCGCGGCGAATGAAGTGCACGGCGCGTTTGTGCTGGCGAGCGTCGGCTCGAAGTAATTCGGCGTATTGCTGCAGAAAGGCGGGGTCGCAGAGAACGCTTTGGCATATTTTTTCGAGTAATTGGAGTTGCTCGTCGCGGCGGCCGAGGGTGTGCAGGTGATGGGACTTAACTAATTGCAGACGGGCGTCGCCGGGAAAGAGGGCGAGCAATTTCTCGGTGGCGTCCAGAGAGCCGGCGGGGTCGACGTCATAGGCGGCCAGAGCGCTTTGCGCTTGGAGGGTCAGGCGATGTCCGGGGTGACGGTCCTGCATCGTCTGCCATAGAGAGGCGGCGGCGGGGCGATCGTGTTTCTTCAGGGCCATTTGCAGATCGAAGAGGAGGTCGTAGATCGTGGCGTCGGGAAGTTCGAGATTTTCCAGTCGATGGGCCTGGGCGGCGGGGACCATCGTCATGCCGCGCGGGCCGGTCGAGGCGTATCGCTTGAAGGTGGTTTCGGCGTGGAATTCGAGGCGCTGGTAGCGATAGGGATCGCGAATGAGGAGGGTGCCGCGATTGGCGTCATAACCGATGACGGCCTGGAGATGGCCGGTGGTTACTTCGGTGGTGGTGAGGGTGAATGGGACGCCGCGATCGATGAGGGCGACGGCGGAATCCCAGGTGACGGTGAATTCCCGTGCGATCCAGCCGTGAGTTTGGGCCCAATTTCGCTCGCTTTGCGCGGGGGTGCCGTCGTAACAGATTTCCTCGGCCAGGGCCAAGTGATCGGCGGGCATGGACCAGAATCGGCTGATGGCCGATAGGGTCGCCGGGGCGCAGGTGACGTGGTGTTGCCTGACAAAAGGGATATCGAGGACCACGCGCTTGCCGGTTCCGTCACCGGATTCCAACCGATCGGCGATTTTTTTTAGAAGCGGTGTCCCGGCCTGTCGGGCGAGGCGAATGGCCTGAGTTCTGTTTCCGACGTGGTGATAGAGGGCCGATCGTCGTGCGGCGAGGGCTTTTGTGTAGCGCCGATCGAGCATCGGCGAGAGCTGCTCGAAACGGTCCAGCGTCGCCAGGGCGTCATGGTATTGTTCCTGATCTTCCTGAAGCGCCGCCAGTTGCCACGCCAGAGGGCTGCTTTCAATTCGATCGGCGGCCTCTTTCAGGAGCGTCATCGCTTCGTCGTTTCGGTCGAGTAATTGAAGGGCGTGTGCTGTCGCCTGAAGTCCGCCGCGGTTCCATGGATTGATCTGGAGGCTCTGACGCGCGGCGGCGAGGGCGTCTTCGTAACGGTCTTCCATTTCGAGGATGTAGGCGCGTTCGACGTAGAGCCATGAGCGATCTGATTTGAGCGACAGCGCTTGATCGAATAAAGATTCGGCGGTGTCGAAGTCTCGAAACTCGGCGGCGATCATGGCGAGGCGCGAGATCCAATCGCAGCGGGTTATGAGATCGGCCGATTCGAGCAGGCCATAGGTCTGCATAAACTCGCGCGCTCGGAGGGGCCCGCGTCGACTGTGTAGCGCCAGCGCGCAGTAGTAACGGGCCACGTGGTCGGTGGGGTCATCGCGGTAGGCGAGTTGGTGCCAGATGTGCCCGAGGCCCGTGGAGCCGAGATTCATCGCCATGCGTCCGGCGAGGATTTTCGCGGCCGTCCCCCGCCAGGATCGAAGCGGGCAGACCGCCTCGGCGGCCTGGTACGCCTGGAGGAGCATCCCCGAGTCGTAAAGCGATTGAACCTGGCTCAACAACTCCGGCGGCACCGGAACGCCGGTGGCGTTTTCGCTGGCTTGTAAGGTGCTCATGCCCACTTCCCCAGATGGCAAAACATACAATTTAAAAGGCGTTAGGACATATTTAATCTGATAAATATGTGTGGTTGGGTCAGGCTCGATTCGGCGGCTGTTGCGGGGGATTTTGCGCCAAAGGGCGGCTTGTTCTGGGACTTTGGCGGGGGATAATTTAACCGGAATAGTTTGCCCTGCCGAACGTTATGAAAATGAAGACCGGAGCTGTCAATGGATACGGAGTTGTCGCCTGACATAACAACCCCGGTCCGGCGCAGCGACGAGGAACTGGTTCGCCGGCTGCGCGCCAGCGACGGCGCGGCTGGGGATGAACTGGTGATGCGGCACGGTCCGGCGCTGCTGCGATACCTTCGGCGGCTGGTGCGAAGCGACCACCTGGCGGAGGAATTGCACCAGCAGACCTGGACGAGCATCGTCGAACATCTCGACCGATTCGATATCTCTTCCGCCGGCGGCGGGTTTAAGGCGTGGCTCTACCGAATCGCCACGAATAAAGCCAACGACCACTGGCGATCGCTCGGACGCGAGAAAAAGGCCAAGGAAGGCTTGCGGCTGATCGGCGATGAGATGATGCCCGACGCGAGCTTTCGCGCGGTCAGTACGGAACAACAGGAAAAACTCCGAAAGGCGATCGACACCCTTCCGGAACATCAAAAACAGGTCCTGATGCTTCGGTATTACGGAAATCTCAAGTTCATTGAAATCGCCCAGATGCTGGGGTGCCCGCTGAATACGGCGCTGGGACGAATGCACAAGGCGATGCTCCACCTTAAGCAGGTGATGTCATGAAAAGCATGCTTAAACAACTTCAGGATGATGAAGCGATTTTGCTGATGTATCTGGCGGGTGAGTTGCCGCCGGGCGATCGGCAGATCGTCGAGCAGCGGCTGGCGTCGGATGAGGCGTTCGGCCAACTGTTGCAGTCGATGAGTGAGCTTCAGGAATTTTGCCAGAAGTCGATCCGGGCGTTGGATGAACAAAGCCCGGCGGAGGCGACGGAATCGGCGGCGATGCGGCGCGCGGGGCGATTGCTGCGGCAATGGGCGCTGTTGCGGCGCCGGCCGATGGAGGCGGCGCAAATTGCGCCGCGGCCGATTCCCTGGCTGCGGTACGGTTTGTCGACGGCGGCGGTGATCGGGCTGGCGTATCTGGTCTGGTGGGGGAATCGGCCGGGTTCGGCGCCGGTTTATCCGGGTGCGCCGTCGCAGGAGAACACGGTGGCGGTGGATACGGTGCCGTCGGATGTGAAGCTGAGCATGTTGCTGGACACGATGGATGCGTCGGCGGCGGATGATGTCTCCGACCGGCAGGTCGCGGCGGCGGACGCCAAGAGCGACGAAATCAACTTTGCGGTCGAGGTGCCCAAGCAGGACGATTCGCAGTGATCAATGGATGGTGATGACATGAAAAAAATATCAAGAATGATGATCGGGCTGGTTTTGCTTCTGCCGCTGCTGGCGGTAGCCGATGGCCCGGCGACGCCGCCGGCGAGCAGCCCGCAGACCTTTTACGGGCAGCAACAGGGATTTCGCGGCGGGCGCGGCGCGTTCACCCTGCAGGAATGGAACGAGATGCTCGTCTTCATGCAGAAATACGCCCCCAATCGCGCCCGGGTGATCGATGAGAACGACGCGTGGGATAATTTCCGGGTGCGGACGGAATTGCTGCGGCACTGGCGCGATTACAAGTTTGTGGCGGAACATTTCCCGGAAGTGGGGGATCTGCGAGTCAAGCGGTTTCAGGTGGAGGATACGATTTTTGGTCTGGAACTTCAGGTTCGGCATGATCCGACGATGCTGGAGAGCATTCGGCCGCAGATTCGGCTCCAGGCGGCGATTCTGGTGAATCTGTCGATCGAGGAACACCGGCTGCGGATTCAGAAATTGCAAAACATGCTTGAGCAGGAACAGAAGCGACTGGCGGATGAACAGGGTGGGCAGGACGCTCAAGTGGATATGCGGACGCAAAAGATCATGGATCGGATTCAGAATGAGTTGCCCAAGCCGACGACGCAGCCGTGAGATCGGAATCGAGGCGGGTGGGGTTATTTTTAGAAACGCGAACGGCTGGGGCCGCCCTCCGGCAGGCCCCAGCCGCCAATTTGCCTGAAGGTCCGGCCCCGAGGGCGCGGACCGTGTGGATCCGTTTTAGTAAACGACGGCCACGGCGTCCTCAACCGCCTCAATCACTTGTCGCACATGGAACGGCTTGCGGAGAAACCCGTCGAATCCGGCGGCGAGCAATCCTTTGGCCTCCTCGTCGGACATCTTGCCGCTCATGGCGATCACTTTAGTCAGTTGCAGGTCCGCGTTGGCCTTGACGTGTTTGGCGACTTCGCGCCCGTCAATGTCGCGGAGGTGCATGTCGAGGAGGATCACATGGGGCCGGAATTTTTCGGCCAGGACTCCGGCCGCGAAACCGCCCTTGGCGACCTCGACTTCATATTTGGCTTCGTCTTCGAGAATTTTTTCCAGGACTTCGACGATGTCCTGTTCCTCATCGACGATCATGACGCGGGTGACGCCGGTCATTCCGTGCATTTTCATGAAACGGATGAGTTGGTTCAGGGGAATGCGTCGATCCTTGCTGCCGGGGATTCGGTAGCCGTGCAAGGCGCCGCTGTCGAACCATTTGGAGACGGTTCGGGGCGCGACGTTGCAGATCTTGGCGACTTCGCCTGTGGTTAAGACGTCTTTGACCTTGGTGGCGTTCATTGCATTTTCTCCTCTCCAGGACACGCCGATTGTTCGTTCGTCTGACCCGCTCCTGAGTTCGCAGCCGGCGCGGCGCTGCGTTCTAGTTCTTTATCGTCCTGCGGTTTGGAACCTTTAGGCCAGTCGCGCAGTTTCTAGCGGACGCAGGGATAGGGCTGAAAATTCGACGTTTATCGGTCATCCCCGAAACGGCGGCGTTAACAGCCGCGCCAGTGCGTCCGATTTGAGAGCCGGCCCGCATATCCGCTACACCCCAGCGCAAGAAAACTCGGACGTCGCGGATATGTTGAGAATCGGCTCGTCCGGATATAAACCTTGGGAGCGTTGGATGGATTTTGGGACTCGGCAGGAGGCTTTTTTAGATGAAAATCGCGGTTATGCCTGGCGACGGGGTCGGGAATGAAGTGGTGCCGGCGGGATTGCTGGTGCTGAAGGAGGCGGCGCGCCAATTCGGCTTTACGTATTCGACGACGGATTATCCGTTTGGCGGGGAACATTATTTGAAAACGGGGCAGACGCTGCCGGATTCGGCGCTGAAGGAATTGGCGGCGCATGACGCGATTTTGTTCGGGGCGGTGGGGGTCGATCCGCGCGGGTCCAAGCAAATTCCGCAGGGAATCCTGGAGACGGAAATTCTGCTGAAGATGCGGTTCGAGCTGGATCAGTATGTGAATCTGCGGCCGACGCGATTGCTGCCGGGCGTTCCGACGCCGCTGCGCAATGCCGGGCCGGACGATATCAACATGATCATCGTGCGCGAGAACACGGAAGGGCTTTACTGCGGGAACGGCGGGTTTTTATACAAGAATACGCCCAGTGAGGTGGCCAATCAGATTGAAGTGACGACGCGGCGCGGGGTGGAGCGGTGCATTCGGTATGCGTTTGATTACGCCAGACAATTCGGGCGGAAAAAAGTGACGCTGGTCGCCAAGACCAATGTGCTGCGGTTCGCCCATAATCTTTGGCTGCGGGCGTTTGAGGAGATCAAAGGGGATTATGCGGGGATCGAGACGGATTACCATCACGTGGACGCCTGCACGATGTATATGGTGACCAAGCCGAAGATTTACGATGTGATCGTGACCACCAATATGTTCGGGGACATCATCACGGATCTGGGCGCGGCTATTCAGGGAGGGATGGGGATGGCGGCCAGCGGGAATCTGAATCCGACGCGGCAGGCGGCCAGCATGTTCGAGCCGGTGCATGGGAGCGCTCCGGATATCGCGGGGAAGAATTACGCCAATCCGATCGCGACGTTTTTGTCGGTGGCGATGATGCTGGATTTCCTGAACCAGCCGAAAGCGGCGGCGGCGATTCAGCAGGCTGTGCGGGAAGTGGTGGCTGATCCGAAAAACCATACGCGGGATTTGGGGGGGACGGCGTCCACGACGGCGGTAACGGAAGCGGTGGTAAACGCCCTCCGCTGAGCGCCTGGGGCGATTTGGGGTTGAATTTGGAGTGGCGGGGGAATTGGCCTAAAATCGGGGGATGCCTGAAAAATTGATCATCATCGGTTCGGGACCGGCGGGGTGGACCTGCGCGTTGTATGCCGCTCGGGCGAATCTCAATCCGCTGGTTTATGAGGGGGCTTTGAGCGAGACCAACCGAGTGCGCGGGACGTTGCCATTGGGGCAGCTGAATCTCACGACGGATGTGGAGAACTATCCGGGGTTTCCCAAAGGGGTGCTGGGTCCGGATTTGATGGAGTCGATGCGGGCGCAGGCCGAGCGATTTGGGACGCATATCGTGACGGAGGATATCGTCTCGATCGATTTGTCGAGGCGGCCGTTTGTACTGAAAGATTCGGCGGGTGCGACGGCGACGGCGCACGCGATCGTGATCGCCACGGGGGCGAGCGCGAATTATCTGGGGCTCGATTCGGAACATCGATTTAAGAATTTCGGGGTGTCGGCGTGCGCGGTATGCGATGGGGCGCTGCCGCGGTTTCGGAATAAGGCGCTGGTCGTGGTGGGGGGCGGAGATTCGGCGGCGCAGGAGGGGAGCTATCTGACGAAATTCGCCAGTACCGTTTATCTGGTGCATCGGCGCGATGCGTTGCGGGCGAGCCGAATCATGGCGGATCGGCTCCTGAGCAATCCGAAGGTTAAGCCGGTTTGGAATTCGGTCGTGGAGGAAGTGGTCGGAGACGATGAGCATGGGATGACGGGGGTGCGGGTGAAAAATATTTTGAACGGGGAGAAGCGGACGCTGGAGGCGGTGGGCATGTTCACGGCGATCGGGCATACGCCGAACACGGCGTTTCTCAAGGGGCAGCTGCAACTCGATCCCAAAGGGTTCATCGTTCTGAAGGACCCGTTCCTGACGACGACGAGCGTGGAGGGGGTGTTCGCGGCGGGGGATGTCGCCGATCCGGTTTATAAGCAGGCGATCACGGCGGCGGGGATGGGATGCAAGGCGGCGCTGGATGCGGAGCGCTGGCTCTCCGAAAAGAACATCGATTAAGGGAATCCCATGCGGGGATTTGTCGTTGGATTTTTGGCGGGGTTTTTGTCGATCGGCGCCTGCGCGATCGGGGGCCCGGCGACGGTCCCGTCAACGCAGGCGGCGGCTTTGCCTCCGGAGCCGGTGCCGTCGGAGCCGGCGGATCAGGCGGCTCCGAAACTGGGCAAGGATGGGAATGTCTCTGAATATTTTATGAAGATGCACATTATGTTTCTCCAGCAACGGGCGCTGGGGGGGATCGATGTGCTGTTTTTGGGGGATTCGATAACCGATGACTGGCGAAAACCCGGGCCGCGGGGAGGGAAGGAAATCTGGGACAAAGTGCTGGCGCCGCTGAACGCCGCGAATTTCGGAATCCGGGGGGACAAAACGCAGAACGTCCTTTGGCGGCTGGATCATGGGGAGGTGGATGGAATTTCGCCCAAGGTGGTGGTTCTGCTGATCGGGACCAACAACATCGCCTACCCGGCCGATGATATTTTGCTGGGGGAGATGAAGATCGTGCAGGAGATTCAGCAGAAGTTGCCGCGGACGCGGCTGCTGATCCTGGGAATCTTTCCGCGCGGAAATAATCCGAAAGACCCGATCGTGGCGCGGATGCGGGAAAAAATAAAAACGGTCAATACCGGACTGGCGCAGCTCGACGACGGGAATATGACCCGGTTCCTGGACCTTGGCGACAAGTTTTTGGACGAGAAGGGGTTTTTGTTGCCGGATGTGATGCCGGACGAGGTGCATCTGAACGCCCGGGGGTATCAGATCTGGGCGGACGGGATGCTGGATACATTGAATGACATGTTGAGATAGAAGACTACACTTTGGGGATGCCGGTGCGATCGTATGGGTATCCGCGCAGAGTTCGCCTGTCGGGGCGGCTGGCGTTCGCGGCGGTGTATGAGCGGGGAGCCAAACATTCCCGCGGGCCGCTGACGGCTTTTTCGGCGCCGAATCAATTGAAGCATTGCCGGTGGGGATTCAGCGTTTCGCGGCGCGTGGGGACGGCGGTCAGGCGCAACCGGATCAAACGCCTGCTGCGGGAATCGATCCGGCTGAGTCCGAACGAATTGCCCGGCGGGTATGACGTGGTGATCGTGGTGCGGCCGCATGAGCCGCTGGCGCTCGGCCAATACCAGAGTCTGGTTTCGCAATTGCTGATTAAAATTCGGGATCGCTGGAATACAATCAAGTGATGCGATGGGTGCTGATTCAATTCGTGGTGCTCTATCGCGCGACGCTGGGTCGATTGCTGGGCGGGCAATGCCGGTATACGCCGACGTGCAGTCAATATGCGATCGATGCGATTACCAAATACGGGGCGTTTCGCGGGGGATGGAAAGCGGTGGGGAGGGTCTGCAGATGCCATCCCTGGGGCGGGAGGGGGTACGATCCGGCTTAAGGAAATTTCCTTCCGCGCTATCTCTCTTTTGGGTGCTCGTCCGGGGTTACAAGCTGAAGAAAGCGCACTGGGTCCAGAATGGTCAGATCGGGAAATCGCCGGCCAAATTCTTTGCCCTCCGGCGTATTTTTCTGCATCAAATAAGTCAGGTGACGTTCATTCCAAGTGACCAGATAATCGGCCTTGGCCGCGACGGCGACATCCAGATAGATTTCGTCGTTCCTGTCTCTGGGAAGCGTCAAGACATTGGGGACGTCGGTGAATAATTGCGACTTGGCGCGGATCGACCTTAAAAGCGTCTCGGCGTCGGCTGCCGTGAGCAGGGGAAACTTTTGTCGGATCAGGGGCCGCGCAAGGACATCGGTGAGTTCCAACAAAATTGATGGGCTGAGGCAGAGGGTTATGTGGCCGGCGTCGACCAATTCAAGGCAGCGTCGCGCGGGTCCATGCCGCCGTCCAGCGCCTTGCAGATAAACCATGCAATCGAAGACCGCCGTTACCTGTGCGGCGCTCATTTCGTTCCCTGGCCACGGCGGCCGCCGTGCTCTGCCCGCGATTCCTTTTGGGCTTGTTTTACGATGTCGGTGAATTCCTCGTCGCTGACGCCGCCGGCATCGACGGCGCGAGCGAAGGGCTCGGCGGCCTGGACGATCGATAGAGGCGCGTCAATTTCCTTCTTGATGAGGCGGCGCACGTACTCGGCCGGGTCCGTCCCACTGGCGGCGGCAAGCCGGGCGAGCTTTCGTTCGTCTTCTGGAGGAAGTGCAATCGTGACTGTCATGCCGGCACCTTTATCCGATTCAACGCGAGGCACTATTTTAGCATACGAGTCCAATGACCGCGCTATCAAAGAGCATCGGTCACGGATTTCGCCGACGCGGTCAGGAAGCGGTTGAGTCGATTATATCGCTTAAGCACGCGGGCTTTCAGCTGGGCGTGGCCGGGGTTGAATTTGTGGCCGTGCTGGGCGAGGCGGACGAATAGCTTGACCATGTTTTGCCAATCGGAGACGTCGATATATTCCGGGGCGATTTTTTGGGATTGGGTGTCCATGTTGTGGTAGTTGCCGAGGGGGACGCAGAGGGAGGCGGCGGTGTAGCCGTAGATGTCGTAGACGGTGGCTTCGCAGGTGCCGCCGGGCATGAGGGCGCGTTGCCAGCGGAATGATTTGTCCTTTTTTTGCAATTCGGCGGCTTGTGCGCCCAGGAAATAGGTTAGGGCGGAATTGAAGATGCTGGAGCGGTCGCCGACGCGGACGATGACGCCGCCGCCCTGGGGGGCGACGGGCTGGACGCTGCTGCATTCGATGGCGATCACCCGGTCGGATTTTTTAAGGAGCTTCCCATCGCGGCAGGCGGCGATGCAGCCGATGAAACCCTCCTCTTCGGCTCGGGTGAACAAGACGGCTACGGGCGATTGGGTCGGCCGGCGATGCAAGCGATCGAGCATCTCCAGGCAGGCGGCGGCGCCGGCCAGATCGTCGCAGCCGCGGCAATAGAATTTTCCGGATTCATAGCGGCCTTCGCCCTGATCGAACATTCCGGGCGATCCCGGCGCGACCGGGGCATCGACTTGGACCGTGACCTGGTGCGGAACCGGCAATTGATCGTGATCGGCGACGGTTGCCTCTTTAACGATGCCGGGAATTTCGCGTGGTGCGTCGAAAAATCGCACGGCCGCGCCGCGGACAAAATCGACCTTCACGTAGCCGCGGAAATCGGCCAGGAGTTGCCCGGAATTGAGCATTCGTCTGGCGACGAAGCCGGGGTGATCCATGTGGGCGGTGAAGACCCAGCGCGGGCGGCGGGATTTGGACTTCGATTTTAATTCGATCAGGAGATTGCCGAACCGATCGGCGCGGAGCGAGAGATTTTTGCGGCGGCGCACGAAATCCGCGACGAATTCGACGACGCGCTGCTCGGCAAATGGGGCCGTGGGCGTTGAGCAGAGGGATTGCAGGAGATCGGGCATTTATCGCTGCGCCGCCGGCCACGGGTCGGTCGCCGTGCTCAGATTCTCAAACCGCGTCGCCTTGTTAAGGAACGTCAGTTTCACCGTGCCGGTGGGGCCGTTGCGCTGCTTTGCAATGATCACCTCGGCCAGGTTGTCCGGGATGAAACCGGGCTCGCTCATCTTGTAATAGTCTTCGCGGTGCAAAAGTATGATGACGTCGGCGTCCTGCTCGATGCTCCCTGATTCGCGCAGATCGCTCATCCGTGGCCGGTGCCCGTCGCGCCCTTCGCTCTGGCGATTCAATTGCGATAGGCAGATCACCGGGATGTTCAATTCGCGGGCGACGCTTTTGACGGTTCGCGAGATTTCACTGATTTCCTGCTGGCGGTTTTCCGGGCCGTGGTTGTCCATGAGCTGCATGTAATCGATCATGATGCATTTGATGTCGTGCTGCATCTTCATTCGGCGGGCCTTGGCTCGCAGTTCCAGTGGCGTAAGCCCGGGAGCGTCGTCTACCCAAATTTGGGCCTTGGCTAACTCGTTGGTTACTTGAGCAAGCTGATGGAATTCCGAGGCATGGATTAAGCCGCGACGAACCTTCTGGGCGTCGATATTGGCCCGCGAGCACATCATTCGCTGTGCGAGTTGCTGCTTGCTCATTTCTAGCGAGAAGATTCCACAAGGCAGTCTGGTATTGGCAGCGATGTGCTCGATGATGTTTAGCGCGAAAGCAGTTTTTCCCATTGAGGGGCGCCCGGCAACGATTATCATTTCGCCGTTCTGAAGACCGTTGAGCATGTCGTCCATTTCATAGAATCCAGAATCTATGCCGCGACGAGACTTTTCCTCGAGGGAGTCGTAAACTTGGTGGGCTACCTCACCGAGGCTGCTGGTGGTTCCAGTGGTCTTCTTCTCGGCAATGGCAAAGATCCGTTTCTCGGCCTTTTCGAGAACCAAATCGGCGTTTTCGTGCGGGGCATAGGCGTCTCGCAAGCAGTCGTTGCTGGCGGCGATCAGTTGGCGGAGGAGCGCTTTTTCACGGACGACTTCGGCGTAATGCGCCCCGTGTGCCGCCGAGGGAACGGTCCCCAAAATCTGCGCCAAATAGCCCACCCCGCCGACTTCCTCGAGAATCTGCAGTTTGGCCAATTCCTCGTGAAGAATGACCGCGTCGACGGGACGGTTTTGCTCGTAGAGCTTGACGATGACATCGAAGATGGTCTGGTGATCGGCCTGGTAGAAGGCGTCACGGTCTATTTCCTGTACCACTTGGCCGATCATCTCGCGGTCGAGCATCATCGACGCCAGCAGGCACATCTCGGCTTCAATCGAATGGGGGGGAAGTCGATCGAACTGATTGCCCAACACGGATTCGATCAACTGAGTCATTGCAGGCATCCCTTCCTAAGCAGAATGTGCGCCCTAACATTATGCGAATCCGGTCGCCGGCATGCAACGCCGAATGACCGGGGGAGGGGAGAATAATGATCGGCCGGGGCAAAGAGCGGGAAATTTTTCACCCCCGGCAATTTCTCAACCGGCTACTCACATGGGATATCCCCAAGTTTCGCCAGAGCGTCCAGACGGGTCAGCAGCGCGGGATCGCGCGTGATCCACCAGATTTGCTGATGATGATGCAGCGTGCAAACGGCCGGGTGGCCGGGGAAGGCGATGCAGAAATCGCTGGAATGGAGTTGTTTCAATAACGATTCGGCGAAGGTTTTGAAGCGATCGGATTCTTCGGGGGAAAATTGGATTGCCGACCCGTCGGTGCGGGCGGCCAGGGCGGTTGCGTCGAGCGAGAGGCTTGTGATCAGGCCGGGCAGCCAATCGCCGCTGCCGTGATGAAGTTCAAACGACCAGTGGCTGGCGGGCATGATCCAGAGGTTGCCGGGGAATAGGGCGAGCCATGCTCGGTGAACCAATTCGGCCAGATTCGCCTCGTAGGGGGGCACGATCTGGCGGGTATTGCGGCGCATGTCTCGCTTGATAGTCCAGTCGGGGGGCCCGATCCAGCCGCGGAAACAGCGGGTGCAGTTTTGGGGGAATCCGAACGATCCGCCGTTCGGATAGTTACAGACCATCCCGTGACCGGTGAGTTCCTTCAAAACGGCGGCATATTCGATGATGACGGGCATCGCAAAGGTTTTCTGGGTAACGACTTGGCCTATGATCGCTGATTCGGAGCACTGATTCATACCCGAATCTGGCTACAATTGACACATGGGGCGAATCGGGTACAAAACTTGGACACGGTGGTCGTAGCTCAGTTGGCAGAGCACAAGGTTGTGGTCCTTGGGGTCGCGGGTTCGAGCCCCGTCGATCACCCTTTTTGCAAATCCGTCGCCCCCAGGGGGGTCGCCGGGCAATTTTGCCATGCGGTTTAATCTATTGGATCATCCGATCGCGGCTATGCAATGGGAGTATTTGTGTCCAAGCCTGGCGTGGACGTCCCATGCGCCGTTCGCGTTTCTGTCGGTTGAATTGCTTCAGCCGAGGCTCTTGGTCGAACTGGGGACGTACTACGGCACGTCATACTGCGCGTTTTGCCAGGTGGTGACGAAGTTGAAATTGCCGACGCGCTGTTTTGCCGTGGATACGTGGAGGGGGGACAAACACACGGGGCCGTATTCGCAGGATATACTCGGATTTCTTCGTAGTCATCACGATCCGCGCTTTGGGTCCTTTTCGACATTGCTTCAGTCCACGTTTGACGACGCCTTGAAGGAATTTGCGGACGGTTCGATCGATCTGCTGCATATCGACGGGTCGCATTCGTATGAGGACGTGGCGCACGACTATCACAGTTGGGCCGGCAAAATGAGCGACCGGGGGGTGGTTTTGATGCACGATACGGCCGAGACCAACGAGGGGTTCGGCGTGCACCGGCTCTGGGCGGAACTCGAGAAGAAATTTCCGAGTTTTCAGTTTAAGCATGGGCACGGGCTGGGAGTGCTGGCGGTCGGAAAATATGTTCCGGACGCGTTTTTGGATTTTTTGCAGGATGCGCGGGCCAATGCCGAACCGATGCGGGAGATATTTGCCGCGCTGGGGCGGGCGGTTGAAACGGATTGCGAATTGCTCTTGTCCACATATCAGGTATTTCAGGCGCAAGCGGAGATCAATCGGTATAAGCGTGAAATTGGCAAGCCGGTCGAGCCGATTTCGGAAGATGTGGTGTCGGCGCTGGAGCACCCGCTGAAATCGATCACCCGGACCCTGAAGGACATGGCGTTTCTCATCCCCGGGGCGCAGGACGGGCAGTCGCAATCCCGGCAATAAGTCGTCTATAATTGCCGCAGCGTGCTGAGCAAACGAATCATCCCCTGTCTGGACGTGGATCGCGGCCGCGTGGTTAAAGGCGTCAAATTCCTCGATCTGGTCGATGCCGGCGATCCGGTGGCCCTGGCGCGCAAATACCAGGATGAGGGGGCGGATGAACTGGTATTTTACGACATTTCCGCCAGCCACGAGGGGCGGCAGATCATGGCGGAGCTGGTTCGGCGGGTGATGGATCAGATTTTTATGCCGCTGACGGTTGGGGGGGGAATCCGGACGCTGGAGGATGCCACGCAATTGATCCAGGCGGGGGCGGAGAAGGTGAGCCTGAATTCGGCGGCGGTGAAGAATCCGGATTTACTAGCGCAAGTGGCGCGGAAATTCGGGCGCTGCGCCACGGTGCTGGGGCTGGACGCCAATCGTGTTCGCGGGGCGGATGGCAAGGAAGTTTGGGAAGTCTTCATCAACGGCGGCCGCGTGGGGACCGGAGTTCGCGTGATGGATTGGGCGAAACAGGCGGAGGCACTGGGGGCGGGGGAAATCGTGCTGAATGTCATGAACGCGGACGGGACCACGGCGGGATATGACATCGAAATGACGGCGGCGGTGAGCGACGCGGTGAAGATTCCGGTTGTCGCCAGCGGAGGGGCGGGAAAGCCGGAGCATCTGCTGGATGTGCTGACCAACGGGCACGCGGATGCGGCGCTGGCGGCGAGTATATTCCACTTTGGGACGTATTCGATTGGGCAGGTAAAGGAGTTTTTGTCGAAGCGCGGCGTGGCGATGCGGTTGTTTTAAAGCGGCCCGGTTTCATTTCCCATGGCAAATCGCGTCGCCTTTGATTCGTCACATGGTTAACCTGGAAAACGCGAAGTCTCTTGTCGGTTTGCCATGAAATAGGGGTAATTTATTTCGAGGATGCATACGCATCAGCCGCATCTCATTGAATTTCTTCGCGTCCTTCGCTTCTTCGCGGTAAAGCGAATTTGATTTTTACCGCTAAGGCGCGAAGGACGCGAAGAAAACTGAGTAAAGCCCCTGATTTCCGGCCGGAGCGATTTACTTCGCGGCGGCCGCGCCCGGCGCCGGGTAATCGCTGCTCTGGAGATAGGCGGTAACGGCGCGGCGAAGCTGGCGCTGGATGGCTCGGGCGTCTTGTGTTGCATCGACGCAGTGGAAATCGAATTCCTCGGCCAGGATGTTGAATTGCTCAATCAGGGCGGTTTGGTAGGCGACGAAGCTGTCGTAGAGATCGTCGCCGTAGCTCATGTCCAGGCCGCTTTCCCAATAGTTCATTTTGCCGGCTTCCAGGACGCGGGGGACCAGGTTGTCCACGCCAAGCTGGAGGTAGAAGACGACGTCGGGTTCGACGGCGAAGCTGAAGAGGTCGCGGAGCCATTGTTTGTCGGCGCCGCGGGCGATGCCGCGGGCCAGGAGGGTGTAGACGTAGCGGTCGGCCAGGACGATGAATCCGCTGCGCAGGGCGGGCATGATCTGGTATTCCATGCGGTCGGCTAAATCGGTGGCGTACATCAGGCAATAAGTCAGGCGATGCAGGGAATGGCCCTCCTTGGCGTCGGTGATGGCTTGGCCGACGAGTTTGCTGCGCGTCCAGCCGGTGTCGATGACTGCGTAGCCCTGGACTTCCAGCCATTCTTTCAGCAGGGCGGCCTGCGTGCTGCGGCCGCAGCCGTCGGTGCCTTCGATGACGATCAGCTTGCCGGTGCAGCCATCGGTCGGCAGGTAGGGCATGGCGCGGCCCATGTAGCGGAACTGGCTCATGAGGTGGTCCCCTCCAGCGGAACGGATTGGTGGGAAACCACCGGCTTATAATCGGCGAGAATTTCGTCGATATAGCGGCGGACGGTCTGCTGCTGTTCGCCGATGCTGCGGGTGGCGTCGATTTCGGTCAGGCCGTATTCCTGAACGATGCGGGAATATTCGCCGAGGATGCGGCCCTGGAAGATTTTGAAGCAGCCGACCAGATCGGGGGCGAGGCCCAGGTCCATGCCCGCTTCGTATTCCTTGAGCTTGGCGCGGCCGGAAATCAGCCTGGAGACGCTGACATCGATGGGGACGTTGAAGTAGAGCGCCAGATCGGGCCGTGGGGCGAATTGATAGACCTGGCGGACCCATTCGCGCTGGCAGCCGCGGATGACATCGCGGGCGAAAGCGGTGTAGGCGTAGCGATCCGCCAGGACGATCATCCCCGCCTTCAGCGGCGGGAGAATGCCATGCACCAATCGGTGCGCGAAATCCGTCGCGTGCAAAAGTGAAAACGTCATCGGCGTCAGGGACATTTTTTTCTTGCCCTTTTTGGTGATCGTTTTCACCAGATCGGCGCTGTTCCATTCCGTAAAGAATGGCCGCAGGCCCTTGGCCTGCAGATAGCGCATGGCCAATTGCAGTTGCGTGCTTTTGCCGGAGCCGTCGATTCCCTCGACGACAATGAGCTTTCCGGGAAAATGGTGCGGCGTTAGCAGCGAATCCATGAGCGTTATCGTTTGGCCAGCTCAAATTCGATGGAGCGGCCGAAGACCTTTTTGAACCAGTCCATTTTGCGTCGTGCGCCCCAAATTTCCAACTCCGCGTCGGATTTGGCGATTAGAACGCACCGGATTTTGCGTTTGCCGATGCGGCAGCGCAAGTCGGTGATGACGCTGCCGTGGCTGCGATCGAGCCCGTCGGATAATCGCAGCAGGGCGGCTCCCACGTCCACCACTTGCCGGAGGCGGGGGGGCAGAGCGGAGTAGTTTTCATGCCGCAGGGCGGGCGTGGCCTTTCGATGGTATCGGGCGATGTTGGCGATCACCTTGATTTCGTCCTCGGAAAAATTTTTTAAATCGCCGTGGAGGATAAGGTACATGCTGTGCTTGTGGTGGCCGCTGCGGCCGATATGCCAGCCGATGTCATGCAGGAGAGCGCCGAATTCCACCAGTTCGCGCTCGGCGGCGTTCATGCCGTGCAGAGGACGAAGCTCATCGAATAATTTCAGGGCGATTCCGGCGACGTGCTGGCTGTGGGTTTTGTGCCAATCGCAGCGGCGGGCGAGGTCGATGACGCTGCGGCGCCGCGCGTCGGGGACTTCGCGGCGGATCGCCAGATCGGGCAGGTGCCGGGAAAGATAATCCAGCAGAATTCCCTCGCGCAGGGCCATGGGGCAAATGTCGATGCGCTTGAGATGCAGCCGGTCGAACAACTGGCCGACCAGAACCGCGCCGGCGACGATCTGATCCTTGCGCTGATCGTCCAGCCCGCGGATGCGAGCGCGGTCCTTGGTGCTGCTCTCCAGTAATTCGGCAAGGAGTTTTTCAAACGCATGGCGTTCAATGGTTTGGCGGGGCAGGCCGTCGCCGTTGGCGGGAGGGGTGGAGCCGCACATGACGGCGAGGTTTTCCAGCGTGCCGCTGGTGCCGATGGCTTTGACGGGGCGCAGGGATTTGATCTGCTCGACCAGGGGAACCAGTTCGTGCTCGTAATGTTTTCGGAGCTGAAGAAGCTCGCGTTCGCTGATGGGATCCGATTTGACGAACTGGGCGGTCATGCGTGCGGCGCCGAGTTTTCGGCTTTCCAGGAGCTGAGTATGTTTTTCGTCGCCGACGATGAACTCGACGCTGCCGCCGCCGATGTCGATGAGGAGGTGCGGCTGGCCGCGCAGGGGGATGGCATGGCGCACGGCCAGATAGATCAGCCGGGCTTCCTCGCGGGCGCTGACGATGCGGAGGTACATTCCCAGATCATCGCGTGCGCGCTCCAGCAGATCGCCGCCGTTTTCGGCTTCGCGCACGGCGCTGGTGGCGACGGCGACAATTTTTTCGGCTTGCCGCTGCTGAGCCGCCTGCTGGAATCGGCCCAAAGCGGCGACGGCGCGGCCGATGGCCTCCTTGGAGAGCCGCCGATTCGGGAAACTGAGCCGCCCGAGGCCGACCATTTCCTTCATGCGCCAGAGCGTGGTGATTCCGCCGTCGGCGTCGGCCTGGGCGACGATCATGTGAATGCTGTTGGAGCCGACGTCGATCGCGGCCAAGCGGAGCGATTCGCGCGAGAGCCCCTTGGTTCCCAAACGGTGCGAAGTTGCGGTGGCGGCGGATGCCATGGGCGAGGCGTGCAATATACCAGCGCCGCCGGTGGCGGGTCGATAAAGATGGGTTGTTCCGTGCGAATCGGCTCGGGGGCGAAGTTGGTCAACCCTCCCGCCCCGGCTTATAATTCGCCCCATGGGACCGTCATTCGTGCGCGCAACCATTCGCGAAATGACCGGCTACGCCCCCGGCGAACAGCCGGCGGCGGGGCAGCGCGTCGTCAAACTTAACACCAATGAAAATCCCTATCCGCCGAGCGACCGCGTCATGCAGGCTTTATCGCAAATCAGCCCGGAAACCCTGCGGCGATATCCCAATCCCACCGGCGATATTTTCCGCGATGTCGCCGCCAAACTCCACAACGTCAGCCGCGAGCACATTATCACGGGCAACGGCAGCGACGATATTTTGACGATCGCCACGCGGTGTTTCATTCCGCCGGGCGGGATTCTGGCTTTTCCTGATCCGACGTATTCGCTCTATCCGGTTTTGGCGCGATTGCAGGATGCGAAGGCGCTGGCGGTGCCCTGGGAGCGGGATTGGGGGTTGCCGATTGATGCGCTTGCTGCCGGCGGCGCCGCGGCGATTTATCTGGCGAATCCCAATGCGCCGTCCGGCACGCTTGTCGCGCCGGCGAAAGTTGCCGAACTGGCGAAGAAGTTTTCGGGGTTGCTGCTGGTGGATGAGGCGTACGTGGATTTTGCCCAGGACAATTGTCTGGCGCTGGTCGAGCGGTTTCCCAACGTCGTCATCAGCCGCACGATGAGCAAGGCTTACTCCCTGGCCGGGCTGCGATTTGGATATGCGATCGCGCAGCCGGCCGTCATCGAGGAGATGATGAAAGTGAAGGACAGTTACAATTGCGACGCCGTCTCGGTTATCGCGGCGGCGGCGGCGCTGGAGGATCAGGCGTACGCAAAACGGACGTGGGAACGAATTAAATCCGAGCGCGAGCGAGTCGTCGCCGAGTTATCGCAACTCGGCTGGACCGTCGCTCCCAGCCAGGCGAATTTCGTCCTGGCGGCGGTTCCGGGCGGCGCAGGCAAGGAAATGTATCTTGGGCTCAAGAAGCAGGGGATTTTGGTTCGATACTTCGATTTGCCGGGCTTGCGGGACAAGCTGCGGATTACCATCGGCGAGGCGCGCGAAAATAACGCGCTGCTGGCGGGTATCAAAACGCTGACGACGGCCGGTAAGGCCGCATAAACAAAAATGGATCGCACCGCGGAAATCTTCAGGCAGACCAAGGAGACCAAGGTCAAAGTCTCGATCAACCTCGACGGCTCCGGGAAAACCTCGATCGAAACCGGCGTTGGATTTTTCGATCACATGCTGGAATTGCTCGGCCGCCACAGTCTGATCGATCTGACCGCTCAAGCGGATGGCGATCTGCAAGTCGATTCGCATCACACCGTGGAAGACGTCGGGATTGTTCTGGGTCAGGCCATCGAGAAGGCCCTGGGCGATAAGAAAGGGATTTCGCGTTTCGGATGGGCGACGGTTCCGATGGACGAAACGCTGGCCAGCACGGCGGTCGATCTCTCCGGCCGCGCGGCCTTCGTCTACAACGCAAAATATCGCGGGGGTTCAATCGGGCAATTTCCGGTCGAACTCGTCGAGGAATTTTTCAAGGCGATCGCCACGAGCGCCAGGCTCAATTTGCATATCAATGTCGCTTACGGCACCAACAATCACCACATTGCCGAGGCGATCTTCAAATCATTCGCCAAGGCCTTGCGCCAGGCGGTGAGTCTCGATCCTCGCCAGACCGATGTGCCCAGTACAAAAGGGTCGCTCTAAGGCACCTCCCAGCGCTCCGGGTCGTGGATAAATTCATCCAGCATCGAATTGAATCGCGGCATCGGCGCTTTGCCTTTGGGAAAGCGCCGGCGCACCGGCTGAAGCTCAGGCGCCTGCTGAACCCGTGGGATCGGATCCTCACGCCGCGCCTCGCGGGGCTGGTTTCGATTTTGTTCCTTGCATCGCATCGGTTTCTCCTGTCGCCTATGCAGTGCGATATAGGCCGGACCGATGCAAATCGATTGTGGACTGAATAACAGGCGGGCGGGCCCTTCGGACGTGAATCCGGGGTGACTTTTTCGCCCACCGCCGGCCACCCGGGCGCGGCTTTCACGAATGAGAATGCACCGGCTCCTCGCGCGCGGGCGCATCGGAGGCGAGTTTTTCACTGCTGATCCGCATCGCGTAGAACGACCTATAAATAAAGGTCAAAGCGATCAGGAAGAAGGCGGCGGCGAGGCCGAATCGCACGCCGGGCGTAAGGCTGGTGGCCAATTCCACGGCCAGCAGGCCGAAGAGGGTGGTGAATTTGATGATGGGGTTCATCGCGACGCTGCTGGTGTCTTTGAACGGATCGCCGACGGTGTCACCCACGACGGTGGCGGCATGCAGCGGCGTTCCTTTCTGCCGCAGTTCCACTTCCACCACTTTCTTCGCGTTATCCCAGGCGCCGCCGGCGTTGGCCATGAAGATCGCCTGGAAAAGGCCGAACGTCGCCATCGAAATCAAATATCCGATGAAGAAGAACGGCTCAACGCAGGCATACGCCAGTGTGCTGAAGAAAACGGTCAGGAAGATGTTGAGCATGCCCAGCTGGGCGTAATGGGTGCAAATCTGCACGACTTTTTTGCTATCGCTGATGCTGGCCTTGGCGGTGCTTTCCAAATCCATATTGCGCTTGATGAAGGCGACGGCTCGGTAAGCGCCGGTAACCACCGCCTGCAGGCTGGCGCCGGTGAACCAGTAGATCTCGGCTCCGCCCATGATCAGGCCCAGCAGGAACGGGGCGTAGAGGATGGAGAGTTTGCCGATGGCGACGGTGTCGGTGAGGCTGTGGGTGAGCATCATGATGATGCTGAAAATGAGCGTGGTGGCGCCGACCACGGCGGTGCCGATGAGGACGGGTTTGGCCGTTGCTTTGAAGGTATTGCCGGCGCCGTCGTTTTGTTCGAGGAGGAGTTTGGCATGTTCGAAATCCACGTCGACGCCCCAATTGGCTTTCACTTGCCCTTGAATGCCGGGGACAGTTTCGATGAGGCTTAGTTCATAAACGCTCTGGGCGTTGTCGGTAACCGGCCCGTAGCTATCCACGGCAATGGTGACCGGTCCCATCCCCAGGAAACCGAAAGCCACCAGTCCGAAGGCGAAGACCGCCACGGCGGCCGAAGCGCCGGGAAGCAACAGAGACGAGACGCCATTGGCTCCCCCCCAGCTGGTGACGGCATAGGCGACCGCCATCAATCCGCCGATGACCAGGCCCCCCATCCAAAACGCCGAGAAATTCCCGGCGACCAATCCGCTCAGGACGTTCAGCGAAGCCCCGCCCTCGCGGCTGGAATCGACGATTTCGCGCACATGGCGGCTATTGGTGCTGGTGAATACTTTTGTGAATTCCGGAATCAGCGCGCCGGCGGCCGTGCCGCAGGTGATGATGGTGGACAGTTTCCACCAGATGGCCCCGTCGCCAAGGTCGCCGATTAAAAGGTAGGACGCGGCATAGGTGCTGGCGATCGACAGCGCGCTGGTGATGTAAACCAGGCTGGTCAGCGGTTTTTCAAAATCCATGGCGACGGCATGGGAATAGCGTGCCTTGGCGAGCACACCGTTGACGACATACGCCGCGCCGCTCGTCAGCACCATGACCAGGCGCATGGCGAAGATCCAGACCAGGAGCTGGCTTTGAATCGCCGGGGGGACGGCGAGCAGGATAAACGTGATCAACGCGACGCCGGTGACGCCATAGGTTTCAAAACCGTCGGCGGTGGGTCCGACGCTGTCGCCGGCGTTGTCGCCGGTGCAGTCGGCGATGACGCCGGGATTGCGGGCGTCGTCTTCCTTGACGTTGAAGACGATCTTCATCAGGTCGGCGCCGATGTCGGCGATCTTGGTGAAGATTCCGCCCGCGACGCGTAAGGCCGCCGCCCCCAGCGATTCGCCCACGGCGAATCCGATGAAGCACGAGCCCGCGTAACTCGCGGGCACGAAGAGCAAAATGAAGAGCATGATCAGCAATTCCAAACTGATCAGCACCATCCCGACGCTCATCCCCGCTTCAAGGGGAATGGCGTAGAGCGGATAGGGTTTGCCCGCCAGCGAGGCCCAGGCCGTGCGGCTGTTGGCGAAGGTGTTGATTCGCATCCCGAACCACGCGACCGAAACGCTCCCGGCAATCCCCACCAGGCTAAAGAGCAAAATAACCGCGACTTTGAGCGCGCCCAGATGCGATCCATCCGGCTCGGTGGCGAGGAATCCAAAATAGACCACCAGAATCGCCCCGATGAAGAGTTCCAGGAAGAGGATGAATTTCAACTGGGTCTTGAGATAGGTTTGGCAGGTGGCGTAGATCGTCTCGGAGACTTCGCGCATGGCGTCGTGGACGGCCAGCGCTTTGATCTTTCGATAAAAGAAGAACCCGAACGCCAGCCCAAGAGCGCAGATTCCCATCCCGTCGATGAGAAGCGAGCGGCCGCCGATCGAGTTGTTAAAGAATCTGGCGGCGTTGAGGTCGGGGATGACCAGGCTGGTTTCGCTCGCCAGCGTGGGCCGCGGGGCCAGCGCGATGAGCATTACAAACGCGGCAACAGCCGCCGCAAAATGCCGCCGATGGGAGGGCGACCGACGATTCATGGATACCTCGCTGGTTAGACTCCGCCAAAACAAATGCTATGACTACCTTTTCGGTGAAATAGGCCGGAACTGTCAAGTAACTCCGTTGAAATTTGCAAGATTTAGGTGGCTAATTCAGGCGGGAATGGCGGCGTCGATGACCGCTCGGACGTCGGCGATCCATTTCTCGGCCGTCGCGCGATCCGGGGCCTCGGCGATGACGCGCATGATCGGCTCGGTGTTGCTCGGCCGGGCGTGCACCCAGGCGGTCGGCCAGTCGATGCGGATGCCGTCCTGCGTGTCCACGCGCTCGGAGGAAAAATGCGCTTTGAGCGCCTCCACCGCTTTGTTCGCCGTCTCGCGCCGGCAGGGGAATTTCGTCTTCACAATCTCATATCGAGGAATCTGATCGACCAGTTGGCTGATGGATAACCCGGTTGCCGCCATTAATTGCAGAACATACGCCATTCCGACCAGGCTATCGCGGCCGGGGACTATGCGCGGGTCGATCACCCCGCCGTTGCCTTCGCCGCCGATGACGGCATGATTCGCCAGCATCGCCTGTACGACGTTGGCCTCGCCGACCGCCGTGCGGATCACCCGGCTTTTGTTTGCGGCGGCGATGTCGTCCAGCATCCGGCTTGAGGAAAGATTGGTCACCGCCACGCCCGGTCGGCGGCTTAGAATCCATTTCGCGCACAGGGCCAGCGAATATTCCTCGCCGATGTAGCGGCCGTTTTGATCGACGATGGCCAAACGATCGCCGTCGGGATCCTGCGCGAAACCAACCGCCGCGCGCTGGCGGCGAACCTCATCGGCCAATCCCACGAGATTTTTCTCGGTCGGCTCCGGCTCATGGGCGAAGAGCCCGTCGGGCGTTCCATTGAGATGGACCAGCTGGCATCCCAGTTTGCTCAGGAGCGTCGCCGTGGCCACGCATCCCGCGCCGTTCACGCTGTCGAGGACCACCTTGTATCGCCGGGTCGAAATTCCCAGCACATCGACGTGGTCGAGCACGCGCTTGACGTGAAGCGCGTGCGTTTCCGTGTTTCGCCGCGCGGGGATCAGATTTTCAACCCTGACATAATCGGCGCCACCGTCGAGATAAATCGCCTTGATCGCATCGGCGTCGCCTTGCGGCGGGGCGACCGCCTGATCGTTGAGAAATTTCAGTCCGTTCCACTCGATCGGATTGTGCGAAGCCGTCGCCACGACGGCAGCGGCGGCGCTCAGATGCTTCACCATCATGGCCGCGCCGGGCGTGGTGACGATGTCCAGGTCGATGACTTCAATTCCGCTGGCGACCAGCGCGGCGACGGCGGCGTCGCGCACCCATGGCCCGCTGGGCCGGCTGTCGCGAGCGAAAATCACCTGCAAACGTTTTCCGGGGGATTTCCGCTTTAAATACGCCGCAAACGCCGCCGCCATGCGGGAAACGGTTGCGGGGGTCAGCGTCGAGCCGACGGTGCCGCGCATTCCGGAGATGCCGATCATTAACTCTTCCATCGCCGGCGCATTATGGATTTGCCGCCGCTGGTAGCAAGGGCTATGCTTGGCTAAGCAAATGTTGATCGACATTCCCCGCTCCCATTTATGGATCGCAACGAACTAAACAAACTACTGCCCGGCGTGGTGGATGCGCTGGTCAAGAGCATCGTCGAAGAGCCGAAGATGCGGCATCTGAACCGCATCCACCTGCCCAGTCGGGACGCCATCATCGAAGCGATGGAATTATTGCGCCAGATCATGTACCCGGGATATTTCGGCAAGCCGGGACTCACCACCGAAAATATCGCCTTCCGCATCGGCGAAGTCATGATCGAGCTCACGGATCTGCTTTATGAACAGGTGCGCTGCTGCCTGCGCTACAAAGAGCAGATTCCGGACCCGGATAAAAAGGATGACGATTGCGAACCGTGCGATAAGGAAGCCGCGCGGATTCTGGCGGAATTTTTCAATCGCCTGCCCGTGGTTCGCAAAATGCTCGCGGCGGATGTGCAGGCGTGCTTCGACGGCGACCCCGCCGCCCAAAGCACCGACGAAACCGTCTTCAGTTATCCGGGCTTGCTGGCGATCAGCGTGCAGCGGATCGCTCACGAGTTTTACAAAATGTCGGTGCCGCTGCTCCCGCGCATCATGACCGAGCACGCGCACAGCCTGACGGGAATCGACATCAATCCCGGGGCGCAACTGGGTCGCAGTTTCTTCATCGATCACGGCACCGGTGTGGTCATCGGCGAAACCACGGTGATCGGCGACAACGTGAAAATCTACCAGGGCGTCACCCTGGGCGCGCTGGCCCCGGCGTTTGGACAGCTCCTGCGCGGGCAGAAGCGGCATCCGACCATCGAAGACAACGTCACCATCTACGCGGGGGCGACCATCCTCGGCGGCGAGACCGTGATCGGCGAAGGGTGCACGATCGGGGGCAACGTCTTCATCACGGCCAGCGTGCCGCCGCATAATCAGGTCAGCGCCGAGCCGCCGAAGCTCAAATACCGTGATCGCAGCGCAAAAAGAGCCAAAGGCGACCTCTTCCTCGATTTCCAGATTTAGCGGACGTGGATTGGGTCCGAGAACCTGCCCGGATGTTGCGTGTAGTCCCAGGAGGACGGTAAATGATGCTCCGAGGCATCAAACGGTCTGTGCGGCTCCCGACGGGGGTGTGGAACCCACCCGGACGAGGTGAAATCCCGCCAATCGCGCGAGTTGTGAATCCTGGCATAGGGTTTGTTCATGTCAAACCATGCGGTTATTCAGCATCATGTTACTGGGATTGATGTTAACTGGCTGTGCCAGCCAGCAGACGGCTGTCTCCTCGGATCAACAGCTCCAGCAGCGAACCTACGAGCCCGGCCCCGCGGCCGCTCTGGCCTTTGATCCGCCGGTCCTGGCCGGCTCCCCGAAAATGAACCTTTCCCGCGATGACCGCCAGCCGGGCG
>JBEKPV010000017.1:0-29404 GCA_049520395.1 Tepidisphaeraceae bacterium | reverse complement strand
GGCGGCGGCATTGAATATCAGCACGCGGCCTGAGGCGCTGAATATCACGGGGCACACGGTTCTGATCGGGCGCGATCCGGGATGCGATGTGGCGATCGAGGATGACGCGATTTCGGCGCGTCATGCGATCGTGTTCGATATCGGGGGGAAGCGGTATGTGCGGGATTTGAATTCGCGGACGGGGACGTTTTTGAACGGAAGCCGGGTTCGGCAGCAGGAAGTTCTGTTCGGGGATCAGATTCGGGTGGGTGAGACGCGATTGGAAGTGATCGCGGCGAAGCCGGCAGCGGCGAAAGCGGCGAAGCCGGTTGCGCCGGCGGTGGTGGCGGATGCTGCGCCGCCTAAGGCGGAGGCGGCAGCGCGCATGGTGGTGCCGCCGATGGTTGCGGCGCTGGAGCCTGCGGCGGCGGTTGCGGCGAGCAGGGTTGAACCGCCTGCGATTGAAATTAAGCCGGCGGCCGCTGTTGCGCCGGCGGCGCCGGCGCGTGCGGCGGTTTCGCCGTTTGCGAAGGGGAGGCCGGGAGCGCCGGCACCGCTGGCGGCGGGGCCGGATGAGGAGATCGCGCCGCCGCCGAAACCGGTGCGGCCTGCGGCGCCGCCGGTGGTGATGGTGTTTCAGCCGTTGGTGCCAGCGCCGGAGTTGCCACGGCTGATGGTGCTGCCGCCGATTCCGAAGCCTGCTCCGACTGCGATTACTACGGGCGCTGTGCCACCGCCGGCGGCGGCGGTCGCGCCGAAGGGGGTGGAGAGAGCGCCGGTTAAATCGGAACCTGTGGCGGGGATTGCTCCTGCGGCAGAATTGCCGCGGCCGGCGATGGCGAAGCCGGTGGCGCAACCCGTGGTGAGCCGGGTCGAACCGCCTGTCGTGAAGGTAATTGAACCTCCGGCGCCGGTTGCGAAAGTTGAGATGCCTGGGGAAATTCCGCTGGATTTGGAGCCGGTTGAAGAGATTGCCCCCCCGCCGCCACGAGTGCCGCATCAAGCGGTGTTGCCGCCAGTTGCGGTGGTTGAGACGCCTGCGGAAATTACGCTGGATTTGGAGCCGGTGGAAGAGATTGCCGCGCCGCCGCCGCGAATGCCGGCTAAGGCAGCGCTGCCGCCGGTTGCGAAAGTGGAGGCGCTAGCAGAAATTCCGCTTGATTTAGAGCCGGTTGAAGAGATTGCCGCGCCGCCGCTGCGTGTACCGCCTCAGGTGGCGCTGCCGCCGGTTGCGAAAGTGGAGGCGCTAGCAGAAATCCCACTTGATTTAGAGCCGGTTGAAGAGATTGCCTCGCCGCCGCTGCGAGTACCGGCTAAGGCGGCGCTGCCGGCGGTTGCGAAAGTGGAGGCGCTAGCAGAAATTCCGCTTGATTTAGAGCCAGTTGAAGAGATTGCCCCCCCGCCGCCACGAGTGCCGCCTATGGCGGCGCTGCCGCCGGTTGCTGAAGTTGAAGCGGATATGGGCATTCCGCTGGACTTGGAACCTGTGGAAGAAATCGCGCCGCTGGCGGCGGAGCCGGAGACGCCGGTTGCGCCGCGTTCGGCGGCGCCGGCGGTGGAGGTTGAAACGCCCGCGGAGGCTCCGTTGGAAGCGGCGCCTTTGGAGGAAATCACGCTGCGGCCGGAGGAGGCGATCGAGGTTCCGGTTCATGCGCCGGAAGTTGGCGAGCCGGAGCTAGTTCCACCGAGCGCACCGCAGGCGGTTCGACCAGGCTCACCGCAGGAGGTGGCGGAATTTCCGGCGCAAATCATTGGGGCTACGACTTATGAACCGATTGAGCCGGTGGAAATTGAGGCGCCGATAGCGCCGATCGAAATCGGGCCGGAAGTGGGAGCGGATGAGATTGATTTGCGGCCGGTGAAGGATGAATCGGAATTGGAGGCGCCGGCCGCGCCGCCGGCGCAGGTTATCAGCGCTACGACTTACGAACCGATTGAGCGTGCGAAGATCGAAATTGCCGAGCCGGATGTGGTTCAAGTTCCCTCACCGCAGGTAGAGGCGCCGTTGCAGGAATTCGAGTTGGACGCGCCGGCTGAGGCGACGGAGCCGGTGGCTGAGGCGGGGTCGATCGGGGCGGGGGAGCCGCCGATCGAGGGATTGAATCTGAGCATGGAGGATTTTCCGGAAGCGACGGTAGTCGGGGAGCCGGCGGAAGCTGGGAGGGAGCCGGAAATCTCGGGGACGGTGTCGGATGAAGTTCTGGAGGAGGCGGCGTCCGATGGGGAGGCGACGCTGGATCTTGATTCGGAGCTGCCGCCGATGGAGACGACGGCAACGGCGGGCGCGCCGGCGGCGGAGGAACCGGGGGATACGGAATTCGGAAAACTGGTGCAGGAATTTAGCGGCGAATCGACGGGGCCGCTGGTCGAAGAGCTTCCCGTTGAGAGCGCGGCGGTTGAAACGGAGGGGCCGGGAGTTGAACTGCCTGTTATTGGCGAATTTGTAGAGCCGGGGGTGAGTGAGGCTGTTTCGACTGAGCTCACGGCGGATGAAACGCTGGTGGTTGGACTGGACTTGCCTGGGGCGGAAATTTCCGTGGGGGGGACGAGCGACGAGATTTCGGTGGAAACGGGGGCGGCTAGCGAAACCGAGCCGGTGGTGAGCGAAAGCGAGCCGGTTGATGTGGGGTATGTCGATCCGCCCGTGGTGAGCTACGTCGAACCGATTTTTGAGAGTGAAATTGAACTGCCGACGGTGAGCGGGGGCGAAGCGCCTGTGGTGAGTGAAATTGAATTGCCTGTTATTAGCGATTTGGAACTGGCGGAGCCGGTGATCAGCGTTACGCCGGTTGCGCCGGTGGTTCCGGCGGAGCCGGCGGCGGTTGCGCCGCCGCCTTTGGCGCCGTCGCGCGGGGCGATGATCGGGGCTTCGACGATTGTCAGCGAATCTTTCGGTCTGGATGACGGATTTTTCAGCGCCGATTTGACGGCGAATGGAATCTTCATCCGCGAGGGGCAGAAATTTGGCAAGCCGGCTGTGGCGGTGGAGGCGCCGGCGCTGCCGCCAACGGCTGAGGTTGCTTTGCCTGCGCCGGAGGCGGCGCCGGTGGCTCCGGAGGCGGCGGGGGCGGTGGGCGATCAGGGGGTGAGTTGGCTGACGGGGGCGGATTCGGCGAATGCGGAGAATTATTTGGGCGGGATGCCGGTGAATTTGGCGCCGCCGACGACGGCGGTGGAGGAAGCGGGAGAGTTTGCGCCGGCGTCGGAAGCGAAGCGTCGCGCGGGGACGAGGCCGCCGCATAAGGTGCGGGAGGCGGGGGGTGTTGGAATACCGCAGCCGCCGCCGAAGATGCGGACGAAGCGAGCGACGCCGTTCGCGACGCGGGGTAAGGGGATTTCGCCGGATGATAATGGTGGTGCGGCGGCGACGCCGCCGCGGCCGAAATTGGGATCGGGGGAGGATTCGCCGCGCGGGATCGCCAGCGCGTTCGATGGGCTGGCGATGCCGGTTCGGGATGTTTTTTCGGATTTGGAAGCGACGGCGATGAACGATGCGGCGTTTGGGGGAGCGCGGCTGAGCCGGGGGGACGATTACATATTGCCGGAGAGCCCGGAGTCGGCTTCGCGGCTGTCGGATAAGACGGATCACGATTTCGCGGAGGATGATTTCTGGAATCGTACGGATGAGGAGGAGGGATTGCCGCCGACGGGGGTTGCGAAGGGTGAGGGATTGAATCCGCCGACGAATGGGCCGGTGCGTGCGATGGAAGCGGAGGGGATGGAAGCGCCGCCGGAGACGGGGCTGAAGGATTTTTCGCTGGAGGATGTGGGGCCGCCTGCGACGGCTGCGGATGCGAAACGGAAGAAGGAGAAGCGGGCTATTCCGCCGCCTGTGGTGAGTGAAGTTGAAGCGCCTGTGGCGGAGGAAGTTGAAGCGCCGGCGGCGAGAGAAGCCGAACCGGCGGCTCCCGCGGCGGCGCAGGATGATTCGGATGAGACGTGGGCGGATATTCCGGTTGCGTCGGCAGCGCCGGCGGAGGCGGAGGGGCTGAATCTTGAAGAAGTCGAGCCCGTCCCGGCGGCTGAAGAAATTGCGCCGCCGGCGGCGGCGAAGCCGCGGCGAGCCGGAGGGCGCGGGCGCATCCTTCCGATTCTTATGCTGACGATGCTGGTGAGCATGGGGATGGTTTTGGCGGGGATTTGGGTGCTGATTCAGCCTAAATCGCGGGTGGTGGGGACGCTGACGTATGTGAATTTTGATTGGGTGCCGGGGACGGACGACGGATCGGCGTTCGAGGCGGATCAGCGGCGAATTCTGGAGAGCGAGCAGACGCATGAGCATGCGCGAGAGGTTTTGGGGCAGCGGTTTCCAGGGACGGCGGCGGGGTTTTTGGATACGGATGCGGCGGAATATTTGCATGTGGTTTCGGGGGTGAAACTGGCGTCGGCGGCGGTGAATGGAGAGGCGCAAACGACGCTGCAATTGACGGCGGACGGAGCGGATAAGAACCGCGACCAGCAGCGGATGGCGGCGCTGCTGCAGGCGGTTTATGACGCCAACGCGGCGACGCTGGATGACAACCGGCGGGTGAGGGAGATCGCGCAGGCGGCGCATCAGGAAGTGGACGACGCCAATCAACGTCTGGCGGAGATCAAGGCGCAGATGCCGTCGCTGCAGCGGGTGATCGATCAGGATCCGGCTCCGGATGAACTGGCGGCGCTGACGGCGAAGAAAGAGGCGATGCAGAAGGCGCGATTTGACGCCGAGGATTTGCTGGATCACGACCGGGGTGAATTGGAGCGATTGCAGGCGGCGAGCGCGACGGCGACGGCCGATCCGCCGGCGGCGCCGGCGGCGCCGGATTCGCAATTGGAGGCGTTGCGGCAACAGATCGTGGGGGTGAATCAGCAATTGCAGGAGGCCAAGAGCCAGCAATCGGCGGGCGTGGCGGATGCGCGGTCGCAACTGGAACAAGCGGTGAAGCAGTTCAACGACCAGCTGTCGGCTTCGGATAATGTGCTGGATAGCGGGTCGCAACTGCGGCAGTTTGTCGACTCGGCGAAAGATTCGCAGGACAAGGCGCGGGAGATGATCACGACCATGCTGGTCGATGGGGAAGACCTGCAGCGGCAATTGGAAGACACGCGGCGCGATGTGGAAGAGATGATTCAGTCGCGGCAGGAAGAACTTTGGGCGGATGATACGCAGCTTCAGCAGCTGGAGACGAGTTTGGACGGGGCGCAGCATCGGTATAACGCGGCGGTGGGGGAAGGGGTCGGGGATCAGCATTTATTGGATTCGCTGAAGCAGGAAATCGACGATCTGACGAGCCAGGTGAAGGCTCGGAAAGATGCGCTGGGGGTGGACCCCAGCGAAGTGAGAGTGGCCGACGGGCTGAATAAGGTGATCGATTCACTGCGACGGAAATTGCAGAAGGAGAAGGATCAGATCGACGAGGTGCTCGATCCGCTGCAGAAGCAACTTGCGGGGCTGGACGGGCAGGTGGGATCGCTGCCGGAGGCGCAGCAGCAGATGGCGCTGCAATTGCGGCAGAGCCTGGCGGCGCTGAACGACGCGCGGAAGAATTACGCGCAGGTTTTGGGGGAGGGGGATACGTCTCCGTCGGCGGTGGTGACGAATCTGGAGAAGCAACTGGACGATCTGAAGGCGCGATTCGATCGGCGGCAGGCGGACCTGGCGCAGCAGCAGCCACAGCAGAACGCCAGCCAATTGGCGGATGCGCAGCGACAATTTGAACTGGATAAGCAGGCGCTGGAGGAGACGAAGAAGGATTACGAGGCGATTCGCGTGCAATATGACACGGAGGCGGGGCAGCATGAGGATGCCGATTCGGCGCGGATGCAGATGGCGGAGTTGACGCAGGAATTGAACAACCAGCAGAACCAGTTGGAAGTGGCGGTGCGCGACCGGGACCAGAAGCAGTTGCAGGCGGACCGGTGTTTCGATATTCGGCCGCTGACGGACGCGGATGTGCTGGGGACGGCGGTTGATCCGCGGCAGATTTATAGCCTGTACGCGATGGGGGGATTGGCGGTGCTTTTTACGCTGCTGACGATCGCGGCTTCGCGCCGCGCGGCTGAGCGAAGGCCGGGGCGGGGGGCGGGAAAAGCGGATTCGCGAGGGGATCGGCACGAGACGGATGATGAGACGCACGCGCTGCCGGCTTGAAAAGTCACGTCGATAAGTTTGTGGGCGTCTGGGTTGCTTGGATTTTCAAATAACAGAACTGGCACGGAGGACACGGAGAGCACAGAGTGCACGGAGGAAAGTCTTTTTTGTTTTGGATGAATGGGTTTTCTTGGTTGGATTGGTGGGGGGAGGGGGGATTCGATTAAGATCGCGCCGTTGGCATGGTGAGCGAGGAATTATTTCAAGCCGCGATTGATCATCACCAGGCGGGGCGCCTGCGCGAAGCGGAAGGGATCTATCGGCAGCTTCTTTTGGCGCAGCCGGGGGATGCGGATGTTTTGCAATTGCTGGGGGTGGCGGTGTTTCATCAGGGGAATTTGGGCGAGGCGCTGGAATTGCTGGATCGGGCGGTGGGGATCGATCCGGAGGCGCCGGATTATCATTGCAATCGGGGGATGATTTTGTCGGTTATGGGGCGGCCGGAGGAGGCGGCGGCGGAATTGCGGCGGGCGCTGGAACTGAAGAGCGATTACGTGGAGGCGCACTATCAACTGGCGCACGCGGAGGGGGCGCTGGGGAGGAACGATCTGGCGATCGCGGCGTATGAGAGGACGCTGGCGCTGCGGCCGGATTTCGCGGAAGCGTCGAACGATCTGGGGGTGCTGCTGGCGACGAGGGGTGAGTCGGGGGCGGCGATCGCGGCGTTTCAGAGGGCGGTGGCGCTGAGGCCGGATTATTTGGAGGGGTGGCGGAATATGGCCAAGGCGCTGCGGGAAGCGCGGCGCGAGGAGGAGGAACTGGCGGCTCGGCGGCGAGTGGTCGAATTAAAGCCGGAGTCGGAGGAGGCGTTTACGGAGCTGGCGGTGACGCTGACCTCGATGGGGCGATTGGAGGAGGCGCTGGAGGCGAGTGAAAAGGCGGCGGAGTTGAGCCCGGATTCGGCGGAGAGGTGGTCGAATCTGGGAACGGCGTATCACCGACTTGGACGGCTCGATGAAGCCTTCGCGGCGCAGCGGCGGGCGCTGGAAATGAATCCGCAGCTTGCGCAGGCGCATCTGAATCTGAGCTTGCTTTATCTCCTGTCCGGCGATTTTGATCGCGGGTGGAGCGAATATGAATGGCGCTGGCGGATGATCCATACGATCGTTCCGGAGCCGCGATTTTCGCAGACGATGTGGGACGGGCGAAATCTGGAGGGGCGGCGGATTTTGCTGCATCCCGAAGGGGGTTATGGAGACACGATCCAATTCGTGCGATATGCGCCGCTGGTGGCGGCGCGGGGGGGGCAGGTGGTGCTGGGGTGCGCGGAGGAATTATTCCGCCTGCTGCAAACGGTGGATGGAGTTGCGGAGCTGGCGGTGACGGGGGCGGAGATTCCGAAATTTGAGGTGCATTGTCCGCTGCTGAGTTTGCCGCGGGCGCTGAAGACGACGGATCATCCGCCGGCGGAGGCGCCTTATATTCATGCTGATCCGGCGCTGGCCAAGCGATGGGCGATGGCGCTGGAGGGGATTTCGGCTGGACTGAAGATTGGACTGGTCTGGGCAGGGCGACCGGAATATTTCAACGATCGGAATCGATCGATTCCGTTGGCTCGCTTTGAGCGGCTGGCGGCGGTTTCGGGGGCTTGGTTTTGCAGTCTGCAGAAGGGGAAGGCGGGCGAGCAGATTGGCGCGCTGGCGGGGAGCTGGAGGCCGACGGACTGGACGGGGGAACTGCGGGATTTTGCGGATACGGCGGCGCTGATCAGCGGGCTGGATTTGATCATCAGCGTCGATACGGCGATGGCGCATTTGGCGGGGGCGATGGGGAAGCCGGTTTGGGTGTTTTTGCCGTACGTTCCGGATTGGCGATGGAGGATGACGGGGGAGCGAACAGTTTGGTATCCGACGATGCGGCTGTTTCGCCAGGCGAGGGCTGGGGATTGGGAGACGCCGTTTGCGGAGGCGGAATCGGCGCTGCGCGAATTGGCGGCGGGGAAGGACCGATGAATTCGACGGTTGAGAAATCGTTCGCCGACGCGGCTGAATTGCAAAACCAGGGGCGATTTGGCGAGGCGGCGGCGATCTACCGGCGAATCCTTGCCGATCATCCGGATCATGCCGATGCGCTGAATCTGCTGGGCGTGACGCTGGCGCGGGAGGGGAATGTTGAGGAGGCGACGCGGCTTATGCATCGGGCGGTGGAGATGAATCCCGATGCGCCGGTTTATCGAAATAATCTGGGGCTGGCGCTAACGACGCTGGGGCGATTGGATCAGGCGGTGGCGTCGTTTGAGCAGGCGATCGCGCTGGCGGCTAATTATGCCGAGGCGTATAGCAATCTGGGCAATGCGCTGACGATGCAGCATCGGTATGGGAAGGCGATCGAGTTTTATCGTGACGCGGTTGGTCAGCGGCCGGATTTTGCGCAGGCGTTTAGCAACATGAGTACGCCGCTGACGCATCTGGGGCGTCATGAGGAAGCAATCGCGGCGGCGAAGAGGGGTTCGGAGCTGCGTCCGAATCATGCGGGTGCGCTTTGCAATATGGGGTTCGCGCTGGAATCGGCGGGGCAATTGGACGAGGCGCTGGCGGCGTATCGGCGGGCGCTGCAACTGCGGCCGGATTTGGGCCGGGCCTATGTCGCGATCGGAAATATCCTGAAAACCATGGGGCGCATCGACGAGGCGGTGGCGGCGCTTAATCGGGCGGTCGAGATCGAACCGGGGAGCCTGGAGGCGAATTCGAGTCTGGCCTATCTGGTTTATTTTCATGCGGATTACGACGCTTCGGCCATATTGAGGGCGCAGCGGCGGTGGAGCGAGCGGTTTGCCGAGCCACTGGCGGGGGAAATCAGGCAGCGGGATGTGGAGAGGTCGCCGGAGCGGCGGCTGCGCATTGGATATGTGTCGGCCGATTTTCGCATTCATAGCGTGGGGAGATTTTTGCTGCCGCTGATGGAGAACCACGATCACGAGACGATGGAGATTTATTGTTATTCGGATGTGCCGGTTCCTGACGCGATTACGCGGAGATTGCGCGCGTGTGCGGATGAATGGTTGGATGTGGAGGGGATGGCGGATGCGGTACTGGCGGAAAAAATTCGGGAGCACAAGATCGACATTCTGATTGACCTGTCGCTGCAGACGGCGGGGAATCGGCTGCTGGTTTTTGCACGAAAGCCGGCGGCGGTGCAGGCGACCTATCTGGGGTATTGCGGGACGAGCGGCATGGGGGCGATGGATTGGCGGATCACCGATCCGTATCTCGATCCGATGGGGATGGATGAATCGTGCTACTCGGAACGATCGATTCGGCTGGGGGTGCCGTATTGGTGTTACGAGGCGCATGTCGCGATGGATCCGCAGCCGCCGCCGGTTTTGCGAAGCGGGCGGATTACGTTTGGGTGCCTGAATACGTATGCGAAAATTTCCGCGCCGGCTTGGCGGGCGTGGGAGAGGCTGCTGCTGGCGGTTCCGAATTCCCGGCTCAGGGTGCATTCCAATCCGGGGAGCCACTGGAAGGATAAGAAATCTGAAATCGCTGCCGCGGGGATCGATCCGGAACGATTGGAATTTGTGCCGGGGCTGGCGGCGGAAGACTATTTCAGGGAATACCAGGGGATCGATATCGGGCTGGATCCGTTTCCGTATGGCGGGGGGACGACGACCTGCGATGCGCTTTGGATGGGGGTTCCGGTCGTAACGGTCGCGGGACGAACGGCGGTCGGGCGCGGGGGGGTGAGTCTGCTGAGCCAAATTGGGCTTGGCGAATTGATCGGCGCGGACGAGGGGGAGTATGTTGGCATCGCGGCGGAGTTGGCGGGCGATTGGCCGCGGCTGACGGAAATGCGCCGGGGTTTGCGGGAGCGCATGGCGGGTTCGGCGGTGATGAAGGGGGCCGATTACGCACGCGGCGTCGAGCGGGCTTATCGGGAGATGTGGCGGGATTTTTGCCGGACGGCGCGATGAGCGATCAGGATTTCATAGCGGCTACCGGGCACCATCGCGCGGGGCGGGTGGCGGAGGCTCGAGTTATCTACCAGCGGATTCTTGGGGAGAATCCGAATCATGCGGAGGCGCGGGCACAGTGGGCTTATCTGCTGTTTCAGGAAAGACGGCTGGATGAAGCGCTGGGGGAAATCCAAAGGGCGATCGGTCAAGGGGCCTCGGTGGCGGCGAGCCATAATACGCTGGGACTGGTTCTGGTCGGGCTTGGGCGGACGGAGGAGGGAATCGCGATTTATCGGAAAGCGATTTCGGTTCGGGGGGATTTGCCGGAATTGCATAATAATCTGGGGACGGCGTATGAAGTGGTCGAGCGGTTCGAGGAGGCGGAGGCGTCGCTGCGGCGGGCTTTGGCGCTGCGGGCGAATTTGGCGGAGGCGCACGATAATCTGGGGCGGGTTTTGAAAAAGCGGGGCCGGTTCGCGGAGGCGGTGGCCGAGCATACGGAGGCGATTCGTATTCAGCCGGATCACGCCTCGGCGCATTTGAATCTTGGGATGCTCTATTTGCTGCTGGGGGATTTGCCGAGGGGGTGGGACGAGATCGAGTGGCGGTGGAAAATCGTGGGAAGTTCGGTGCGGCAGCCGGCGTTTGATGAAAAATATTGGGACGGGGGGGAACTGGCGGGGCGGCGCATTCTGCTGCACCCGGAAGGTGGATTTGGCGACGCGATACAAATGCTGCGATTTGTGCCGTGGGTGGCGGGGCGCGGGGGGAAGGTTGTGCTGGGGGTTCCGCGCGATTTGGCGAGTCTTTTGGCGAATTATCCGGGAGTGAGCGAGCTTGTCCCATCGGGGCAGCCGGTTCCGGACTTTGATGTGCATTGCCCGCAAACCGGTTTGCCGCGGCTGTTTGGAGCGACGACGAGCAATATTCCGGGGGCGGGGCGTTACATTCATCCGCCGGGGGATCGGATCGAATATTGGCGGGGGCGATTGGCGGCGGATGGGGGAAACTTGAAAGTCGGCCTGGTATGGGCCGGGCGGCCGGATTATGCGAACGATCATCACCGGTCGATCGCGCTGTCGCAGCTTGCGCCGCTGGCGGGGATGGGGGGGGTTTCGTTTTATTCGCTGCAAAAAGGGACCGCGGCGGAGCAGGCGAAAAGGCCGCCGGAGGGATTGAAATTGATCGATTGCAGCGCGGAGTTGAGCGATTATCTGCAGACGGCGGCGCTGGTGGCGAATTTGGATTTGGTGATTTCGGTGGATACGTCGGTTGTGCATGTGGCGGGGGCTTTGGGGCGGCCGGTCTGGGTTTTGTTGCCGTGGGTTCCGGATTGGCGGTGGATGCTGAATCGGGAGGATTCGCCGTGGTATGCGACGGCGCGGCTGTTTCGTCAGCCGGCTTACCGTGATTGGGAAAGCCCGATTCGGCGTGTGGCGGATGCGCTTGGCGAATTGATCGCGGCGCGGTCGGGGTAATTATCGGACGCTGCTCTATTTTTTTGCTCGGGCGTTTTTTTTAGCGCGGGGCATATTGTACGTCTCTTGAGGCGCGGCGAAGTGTTTGCCGGGCGAGGCCAGATGATTTGCCAAAGGACGCAGCAGTATGAGCGTTTTGCACATGACGCAGGAGACGGAGCAGATTGACCCGACGTGGCCGCCGGAGGTGGCGCTGATTTTGACGGCGCTGGCGGCGGGTCGATGGGCGGATGAGCGGCGCTCGACGCCGCGGCGGACGTACCGCGTTAAGGCGGGCTTGCGGCTTTACACGGATGATCCTGGTTCCGAGCGGAGATGCTTATTTACCAGCAATGTGAGCCGGCGCGGCCTGGGGTTTTTGACGCAGCATCGGCTGCCGCTGGGGTATGGGGGCACCGTGGAGATTCCGGCACCGGATAACCGTACGCTGAAGGTGGAATGCACGCTACTCCGTTGCCGCCAGGCCGCGCCGGGGTGGTATGAGGGGGCGCTGCATTTCATTCGGGATCAGGAGGATTTCGACGCGGCGGTTTCGAGCGAGCAGAAATTCGATCTGTATTGACGTGGGGGCGGGTTTACTTGTTTTGTTGGGGCGCGCTTTGCGTTGCGGCGGATTCGTAGATTCGAGTTGCGAGAAAGATGGCCGCGCCCAGCACGATCACAGCTAGCGCCAAACCGATGAAAAGTTTCGCGGGGCTGCGAAGCATGCGATTTTAGGCGTCCGACGAGCCCAGGACTTCGCGCAAATCTTCGAAATAATTTGGATATGTTTTTTGAACGCACTGGGCGTCTTTGATGACGATTCCCGGTGCGGCGGTGGCGGCGAGGGCGAAGCTCATGGCCATGCGATGGTCGTCGTAGGTTTGCACCTCGGCGGCGGAAATCTGTTCGGGGGGATCGATTCGGAGGGTGTCGCCTTCGATTTCGACTCCGGCGCCCAGTCGTTTTAATTCGGTGGCGGTTGCTTCCAAGCGATCGGTTTCCTTGACGCGAAGGGTGTCGAGGCCGCGAATGATGGTGCGGCCCTCGGCGCGCAGGGCGGCGACGGCGAGCGTTTGCGCGGTGTCGGGCATGGGGGAGAGATCCACTTCGATTCCGCGGAGCAGCCCGCTGCCGGCGACGGTGACACAGTCCTTTTGCATATGGACGGTAGCGCCCATGCGTTTGAGGACTTCGGCGAAACCGACGTCGCCCTGGAGGCTGGCGCGGCCGAGGCCGCGGATGACGACCTGGGATCCTTCGTGCATGGCGGCGGCGGCCATGAAATAGGCGGCATTGGAGGCGTCGGGCTCGACGCGATATTCGGTGGCGGCGTATTGGCCCTGGGGGACGACGATCTGGCGCGGCATTCCGGTGGCGGGGTCGCGGAGCAATTCGGGAGTCAGGCCGAATTCGTCCATGAGCTGCATGGTCATGGCGACGTAGGGCCAGCTGGTCTGTCGGCCGATGAGATCGACTTTCAATTCGTGGCGGGCGAAGGGTCCGATCATGAGGACGGCGGAGAGGAACTGGCTGGATTGAGCGGCGCCGAATTGGATGAGTCCGCCGGGGAGGCCGTCGGCATCGAGCTGAATGGGTGGGAAGCCTGCGCGCTGGAGGAATTGGCTGCGGACGCCGAGGTCGCGGAGCATTTGCATTTGTTGGCCGATGGGGCGCTGGCGCATGCGTTCGACGCCGTCGAGGGTGAAATTTCCTTGGCCCAGGGCGCAAACGGCGGCGAGGAAGCGGATGGTGGTTCCGGAATTTCCGCAGAAGAGTTCGGCCGACTTAGCCGGGATTTTCCCGCCCAGGCCCGAGACCGTGGCCTCCGGCGAGCCTTCTTCCTGAACGGTGACTTCAAAGCCGAGTTTGCGAAGGCCGTCGATCATGACGCGGGTGTCGTCGGCCAGGAGGAGATTGCGGACCAGGCTCTTGCCGGAACTGAGGGCAGCCAGGACCAGGGCGCGGTTGCTGAGGCTTTTGGAGGGAGGGGGCGTAATGCTGGATGAGAAGGCCCGTTCGACTGGTTGGATCGACTCATCGCTCATGCTGGGGAGCCATTCTACCGTGGGGGAGTCGCAGAGGTATCGCTATCTGCATGCAATCCGGGACCGGGGAAAAATTGGCTGCCCTTGAGGGTTTTGGCGGGCTGAGTGGCGGCTCCGGGCGGGGCGGGTTCGATGATCATCGTTACTTTGGTGCCGGTTCGCGGGACGATGTCGGGGTTGTATTCCCACTCCAGGGTGTCGTTGGAATTGCTGGCCAGCTCGGGCACATCAATCATGGTCATGTCGAAATTGACGATGCTGACAACGTATCCGGTGATATTGGCGGCATATTGGCCGGTCGGGAGCAGGCTGGAGCCGTCGAAGACCCAGGTTTGGGGGGGCATCTCGGCGTGTGTAGTCACGGAACGCATCAAGCGATTGGCGGGGATGGTCACCCGCTGGCCCTTCAACATAAAACGGCATTCGATCTGGAGCGGCGTGCCGGTCGGGGGATACCAGGTGTCGGTTGTTTGGTCGTAATGGGCGGGAGAGCCGGGGATCAGGCCCAGGGCCAATAGGCCGAAGTGGACGTCGGAGGGTTTGGCGGGGGTGCGGAGGACGGTCTCATGCTCGGGGCCGCCGATGGCGACGCAGAAGAATTCCAGGGGCATGCGGGCGTTGAGGGATTCGCAATCGACGCGGACCTGTTTGTTGGCGGCGTCGATTTCGACGCTGGGAAGATGGCCGATCGACGGCTCAGTGGCCGGGGCGGCAGCGAGTCCCACCGCCAGAAGGGCGAACCCGAATCCTTGCAGGAATTTGCTCACTTCGGTTCCGATTCGGGGGGTATTTCCGGCTCCGGCTCGGGCTCGACCAGGTCCTGGGCGACTCGGCTGAGGAAGAACTGCAACTCTGAATCGGCCACCGGGCCGGGGAGGGGGTCGCGCAGGTCGTACTGGTGGGTGTGGTCTTCGGTGCTGTCGTCGCCGCGTTTTTCGCCTTCGGTGATGATGTGGTGCTCGAAAGTGACGCAATCCTCGTGGCTTTGCATGATGACCAGTTCGCCCCAGCGCCAGGCCAGGTGAATGCGGAGGGAGAGCTGGTTTCCCCAGGTGCTGACTCGGTGGACGATGCCTTGTTTGGCGAGGAGTTTGACGAGTTCGTCGACGGCGGGGAAGACGGCGCGGTTGAGGAATTCGACGTAATTCTGGTTGTAATCCGCCAGCCGCTGGACGGCTTCGCGCTCGGCGGCGAGCTTTTCGGGTAGCACGTCGCGGAAGGGAACGATGCGCGAAAACCACCACTTGGAGAAGGCCTTGTCGAGCATAATGGAAAAAGAATAGATGACCACAGGGGGCAAATCCAGCGCAAGCAAACGGCCGGCCCTTGGAGGCCGGCCGTCGCATGCACCTGAATCGAAAGGAGGGGTTACTCCTTTACCTCGTATTCGGCGTCGATGACGTCGTCATCTTTCTTGGGGTCCGTGGTCCCGCGGTCGGTGCTGGCTTCGGGGCCGGGTTGGGGACCGGCGCCGGGAGCGGGTCCGCCCTTGGCGGCGGTGGCTTTGTAGACCTCTTCGCCCAGTTTTTGGCTGACCTTCTGGAGGTTTTCCAAGGCCTTTTTGATCTGATCGCCGTCGTCGCTCTTGTTGGCGTCTTTGAGGCTGTTCAGGGCGTTTTCGATTTCGCCGCGAACTTCCGGGGAGACTTTGTCGCCATAATCGCGGAGCGATTTTTCGATTTCGTAGGCGAAGGATTCGGCGCGATTTTTGATGTCGATGGCCTCGCGGCGTTTTTTGTCCTCGGCGGCGTGTGTCTCGGCTTCGCGCTTCATCTTTTCGATTTCGTCCTTGCTCAGACCGCCGGCGTTTTGCACGGTGATCTTGCTTTCCTTGCCGGTCGCCTTGTCCTTGGCGGAGACGCTGAGGATGCCGTTGACGTCGATGTTAAAAGTCACCTCGATCTGCGGCACGCCGCGCGGCGCGGGGGGAATGCCTTCGAGATTGAAGGTTCCGAGCAAGCGATTGTCGCGGGCGAATTCGCGCTCGCCCTGAAGGACGTTGATGGTCACCGCGCCCTGGTTGTCGGAGGCGGTGGAGAAGACCTCCGCCTTGCTGGTGGGGATGGTGGTGTTGCGCGCAATGAGGACGGTCATGACGCCGCCGAGGGTTTCGACGCCCAGGGAGAGGGGCGTGGCGTCGAGGACGAGGATGTCCTTGACCTCGCCGGTGGCGATCGCGCCTTGAATCGCGGCGCCAATGGCGACGACTTCGTCGGGATTGACGCTCTTGTTGGGCTCCTTGCCGTTGAAGAGTTCCTTGACGAGGCGCTGGACCATGGGGACGCGGGTCGAGCCGCCGACCAGGACGACCTCATCGATTTTGTCCGGCGCCAGTTTGGCGTCGGCGAGAGCGTCGACGACCGGCTTGCGGCATTTTTCGACCAGCGGGGTGATTAACTGCTCGAACTTGCTGCGGGTGACGGTAATTTGCAGATGTTTGGGGCCGTTCTGATCGGCGGTGATAAACGGCAGATTGACGGTGGTCTCCATGGCGCTGGAGAGTTCGATTTTGGCCTTTTCGGCGGCTTCCTTGAGGCGCTGAAGGGCCATCGGGTCTTTGCGAAGATCGATGCCTTCGGTGCGTTTGAATTCGTCGGCCAGGTAATTGATGAGGACCTGGTCGAAATCGTCGCCGCCGAGATGGGTGTCGCCGTTGATGCTGAGGACTTCGAAAACACCGTCGCCGACGTCGAGGACGGAGACGTCGAAGGTTCCGCCGCCGAGATCGAAGACGCAGATTTTTTCGTTCTTTTTCTTGTCCAGCCCATACGCCAGCGCCGCGGCGGTGGGCTCGGGGAGGACGCGCAGGACCTTGAGTCCGGCGATTTCGCCGGCGTCTTTGGTGGCCTTGCGCTGGGCGTCGTTGAAATAAGCGGGCACGGTGATGACCGCTTCGGTCACTTTTTCGCCCAGATAATCCTCGGCGGTCTTTTTCAGATCCTGAAGGATCATGGCGCTGATGGCTTCGGGGGTGTATTTCTTGCCGCGGATTTCGACCTGCACCAGTTCGTCGGGAGCGCCGACGATGGTGTAGGGGACCATCTTCTCTTCGCCGGCCACTTCGGAGTGGCGGCGGCCCATGAAACGCTTGATGCTGAAAACCGTGTTCTTGGGATTGGTTACTTGTTGATGTTTCGCGTTCTGTCCGACAATGCGTTCGCCCTTGTCGGTGAAGGCGACGACGGACGGCGTGAGACGGCTGCCCTGGGCGTTGATCAGCACTTTGGGCTGATCCCCTTCCATGACGGCGACCACGCTGTTGGTCGTTCCGAGATCGATTCCAATGATTTTTGCCATGTAAATTCTCCTGCCGGCGCGCTTTAAAGGTAGCGTGACCAGCGATAGCCAATGGGCAAAGCCCGTGCCACGCCGAGCCGGCGGTAGCTCGGCGACAGGTTGTTTTCTGACAACAGCTTACAGCAAGGCCAGCAGGACTGGAACGCTTAAAGGCATCGGCTGGGGATGCCAAATCGACATCTGGCTCTGCCGTTTTTGGCTAGGCGGCGCGGCTTTTTCGGCGGAGCAGGGCCAGTGAGCCGAGGGAAAGAATGCAGAAGGACGACGGTTCGGGGACGACTTCGAAGATGGTTCCGTCGTTATCGGTGCCGCCGGCTTTGGTGGTGCCGTAGAGATCGTTATTGGCGTCGGTGATCAATCCGACGACGGGAGCGGCGCCGTTTCCGGTGCCGTTGAAGGTGATGATGGGGTTGATGGTTCCACCGCCGATTGCCTCTGCGAAGACCACGCCGTCGCTATTGGCGCCGCCTTGTTCGGCGGTGCCGTAGAGAACGCCGCCGAAGGCGATCAAGGCGGAGACGGGGAGGCTTCCGTTGGAGGTTCCGGCGAAGGTCGCCAGGATGGTCGGGGTGCCGTTGACGGTGGAAGTGGAGACGGAGAATATTTTGCCGTTGCCGGGTCCTTCGGTGGTTCCGTAGAGGACGCCGTTGGAAAGGGTAATGGGTCCGGGGGCGTCGCCGTCGGTGTCATTGAAAGAGCAGATGATGGTGGGCGTTCCGCCAGAAATGGGAAGGGAGAAGACCTCGCCCGCGCCGCCGGGGCCGCCGGAGCCTGTGCTGCCGTAGAGGGTGGTGCCGGAGAGGACCAAGCCACTGGCGGGGCTTCTGCCGTCGGTGCCGGTGAAGGAGGTGAGGACGGTGGGAGTGCCGCCGGCGACGGGCTCGGAGAAGACGACGCCATCGTTGTCGGTCCCGCCGAGGGAGGTTACGCCGTAGAGGGTGGTGCCGGAGAGGATGAGGCCGGTGGGAAAGGATCCGTCGCTGGTTCCGGCGAAGGAGGTGAGGATCGTGGGGGTGCCGCCGCTGGTGGGGACGGAGACGATGGTTCCGTCGCCGTGGGCTCCATCCTGGCCTGCGGTGGTGTAGAGGGTGCTTCCGGAGACGACGACGTTGCCGCCGGGGTTGGCGCCGTTGGTGTTGTTGAAGGAGGCGAGAATCGTGGGGGTGCCGCCGGTTATGGGGACGGAGTAAATCGAGCCGAGGTTGCTGGAGCCGCCGATGTTGGTCGTTCCGTAGAGGGTGGTGCCGGAGAGGGTTAACTGGGATTCGGGCTGGGAACCTGCTGGGTCGCCGGTGAAGGTGGAGAGGGTGGTCAGCGTATAGGTGGCGAAGGCGGGCGAAGCCGCCGCGACGATGAAAAGGATTGCGGCAAAGGTTCGTCGCGCCATGATCGTCCTCTCGAAAAGCCGACGGACGGACAGAATCCCGCGGCTTGGGTGTAAAACTTCGATTGGCTGGAAGAACCAGTAAGAAATGCTTTTGATTTGAGTGGCGTCCGTGCCTAAACGACCGCGGCGGGCGAGCCCGCTGAACCCACGAGCAACCACGCTCTCCGCATTCCTAACTCTCCTCCGCCAACCCGGTCGTTTATCGGACCTGCGATGCTATCTGAGATCGGAGTTATGGCAAGGGATAAACCATTAAATATTTCGCTTTTTCGCCGCAAAATGTCGCAAATGAAGAAGTCGCAATTTTCTGATTTATTCGAGTCGCCAGCGGCGATCATGACGGAAATTACCGCTGCCGGTGACCGAATGTGGAAGGTGTGCGATGCTTATTTTAACCGGATGTTAAGAATCGGTCTGTGTATACTCCCGCGATCCGACGTATGACTCCCACGACTGAAGTGGCTTCGCAGGCAAGTTTCTCGATTCAGCCGAACTCCGGGCGGCGGTGGGCGGAGGTATTTTCCGACTGGCTTAGAACCCATCGCCGGGCGATGTGGATTCTGGTGCTGCTGAGCTATCTGGCTTCGTATAACGGCCAGTGGCAGATGACTCCGGATAGCGCGCTCTATTTAAATTTGGGGAGGAACATCGCCGCGGGTCGTGGGTACACGTACAACGGCCAACCCAATGATCTGGTCTATCCTGGGTTGCCCTATGCGCTGGCGGGTTTGTACAAAATCTTCGGAACCGATGCCAGGGTCATCGCGGCGGCGGATGGGATGATCCTCTTGGGGGGGTTGCTGGTGTTGGGGGCGACGTTTCGAATGTGCGCGCTGGCCTTCGAGCGCGATACCGCACGCGTCGTCACCCTTGGTTTGGCGGGGATTCACGAATTCTATCGGTACTGCTATACGATCCTGACGGATGTCCCGTTTGTTTTGGGGGTCATGCTGTTTTTGGCCGGGCATGAAGCGGTGTTTGAAAGCCCTAAACGCGCGCACTGGTACGACTGGGGATTGCTGGTCGTGGGGCTGGTGCTGGCGATTTCCATGCGCCCCACCATGATCGCACTGCTTCTGGTCTGGATGGTCGTACTGATCTGGACCGCCTGGCGAAAACCGGGACGCAGGGGGCTGGCGATCGGCGCTTTTTCGATGGCGGTGGGACTCGGCCTGCTGTTCTTTTTGCTGGATCCGCGGCACGCCTTTTCGCAAGCGGCGTCGTCGAGCTATGAGCATACGATTCTTGCTGATTTTACGCACAATCTGGGGCACTTGTTGCGCGTTGACGCGGTGGTGAATTTCAAGGACCTGATGGGGATCACCGCGGCGCGAGCGGCATTCGGTATTCCCTGGGGCGCGTGGTGGATCAACGCGATTCTTGGAGGCGCGAGTCTGGCGGCAGGGCTTGCGCTTTTTCGGGTGCGGGCGCTGTGGGGACTGTGGATCGCCGTGACGCTGGCGATGCTGATCCTGATCGTCTCGCACGATCGATACATGATTCAGATTTCGCCGCTGCTGGTCCTTGGGTGGTGGAGATTTCTGACCTTCGTCAATCGGAAGATATCGGGACAGGCGGGTAACTGGATTTTTGCGATTCTGCTTATGCTGGGCGTTTTGGGGAACACGCTGCAATTGGGAAATATCATGCTTCGCCAGCATCTGAGGCCGTTCGAGGCGTGGTATCACGGGGGGGAATATCTTGGGTATTCAAAAATGGCGAGGAAGATTTCGCAATTGACGGGAGCGGAGGATGTGGTGATCTGCGCTTCGGGGCGGGCGCGGATTTTGAATTATTTGGCAGACCGGCCGGTGATTGAATATCCGGAGGCGGCCGCGCAGGCGGCGTTCGATCGGCCGCCGCTGATTGTCTTTGATCCGCAGGATACCGAGTTCGCCAAATGGCTTTCGGGGCGGCATCTTGTTTTGAAGGACGTGCCGCTGGCCAGCGTCGCGCGGGAGGGTTCGTCCCCGCTGCTGCTGACGGGCTCGCGGTTCCAGCCATAAATTGCTTGATATCGCACTAGGGCGGTCCTATATTGAATCAGGATGCTCTGCCTGACTCGGAAAACCGATTACGCGCTCATCGCCCTGGGATATTTGGCGGAGCGGCAGGATCGTGTGGTTGCGGCTCGGGAAATCAGCCGGGCTTTTGAGCTGCCCGAGGCGCTTTTGATGAATATCCTGAAAAGGCTGCAAGGCCAGGGAATTCTTCAGAGCACGCGGGGGAAGAACGGCGGATACCGGATTGGGGCGGATTTGGACGGGATATCGCTTTACGAGCTGATCCGGGTATTGGAAGGGAAAGTCGAGCCGGGTTGCGAGCATGATGAGTTGCCGATGTCGAGCCGGCGGGGATGGAAGCCGGCGCCGATTCGGGCGATTCAATCGAAATTAATGGGATTTTTGCGTGAAATAGCGCTTTCCGACCTGGTTTTGCCGGGGCGGAGAATCGACGTGCCGCTGGAGGCTCTGAAGAGCGGGCGACCGGCGGCAATCGCTTTATCGTAAACCTACTTTTGACTTAAAGGAGTTACTTATGCCCATCACGCTTTCAGAGACGGCTGCCAAGGAGATTAAGACCATCATCCAGCAGCAGGAGCTTCCCGGCGAATCCACGCGTTTGCGCGTGGGGGTCAAAGGGGGCGGCTGCAGCGGCTTTTCGTACATGCTCGACCTGACAGAGGACCCCAAGGCCGAGGGAGATGAGGAGATGGAATCGCAGGGGGTGAAGATCCTTTGCGATGGACGCTCCTATATGTACCTCAACGGCACGGAAATCGACTTCCGGGACGAGGTCATGGGCCGCGGCTTTGTGTTCAAAAACCCAAATGCGACAAGCACTTGCGGCTGCGGTAGCAGCTTCAACGCCTAAGGGCGGCCGCGGGCAATTTGGTTTGCTCATTGCCCGCTTGGGGCGGGACGATGTATAAGATGTAGTTGAGATTTAGTCTCAACGAAGAGGTTTCATGCCGACCGCGGAAACGGAAATCGAAACGCTGGCTAACCGGGAGTACCAGTGGGGCTTCATTAGCGATATTGAAGCCGACTCGGCTCCGCCGGGGTTGAACGAGGAGATTGTCCGTTTTATTTCGCATAAGAAGCGGGAGCCGCAGTGGATGCTGGATTGGCGATTGCGGGCTTACCGGCATTGGCTGACGATGCGGGAGCCGCGATGGGCGAAAGTGAAGTATCCGCCGATCGATTATCAGAAGACGATTTACTATTCGGCGCCGAAGCCGAAGAAGAAGAGTCTGGATGAGGTCGATCCGGAGCTGCTGGCGATTTACAAGAAGCTGGGGGTGCCGGTGCAGGAACAGGCGGCGCTTCTGGGTGTGGAGCAGCCGGCGGTGGCGGTGGATGCGGTGTTCGACAGCGTTTCGGTGACCACGACGTTTAAGAAATCGCTGGCGGAGAAGGGGATCATCTTCTGCTCCTTCGGGGAGGCGGTACAGGAGCATCCGGAACTGATTCAGAAGTATATGGGGTCGGTGGTTCCGTATTCGGATAATTATTTCGCGACGCTGAACAGCGCGGTCTTCACGGACGGGAGCTTCTGCTTCGTTCCCAAGGGTGTGAAGTGCCCGATGGAACTGAGCACGTATTTCCGGATCAACGCGAAAGGGACGGGGCAATTCGAGCGGACGCTGATCATCGCGGAAGACGGAGCTTCGGTCAGTTACCTGGAAGGGTGCACGGCTCCGATGCGGGATGAGAACCAATTGCACGCGGCGGTGGTGGAACTGGTGGCGCTGGAAGGGGCGAGCATCAAATACAGCACGGTTCAGAATTGGTATCCGGGGGACAAGGAAGGGCGCGGCGGGATTTATAACTTTGTGACCAAGCGCGGGGCTTGCCGGGGACGGGCGAGCAAAATCAGTTGGACGCAGGTGGAAACCGGGTCGGCGATCACGTGGAAATATCCGAGCTGCATTCTGCAGGGGGACGACAGCATCGGCGAGTTTTACAGCGTGGCGCTGACCAACCACCGGCAGCAGGCCGACACCGGCACCAAGATGATCCACATCGGGAAAAATACGCGAAGCACGATTGTCTCCAAGGGGATCAGCGCCGGGCACGGGCAGAATACGTATCGCGGTTTGGTAAAAATAATGAAAGGCGCGTCCAACAGCCGGAATTACACGCAATGCGATTCGCTATTGCTGGGGGATCGGTGCGGGGCGCATACGGAGCCGTATATTGAGGTGCGGAACACGACGAGCCGGGCCGAGCACGAAGCGAGCACCAGCAAGATTGGCGAGGACCAGCTTTTTTATTGCAAGACGCGCGGGATCAGCCTGGAAGATTCGATCAGCATGATTGTCAGCGGGTTCTGCAAGGAAGTCTTCCGCGAACTCCCGATGGAATTCGCGGTTGAGGCGCAAAAGCTTTTGGGGGTGAGCCTGGAAGGCAGCGTTGGCTAGGCGATGCCGAAGAAGATTCGCGAGTTAAAAGCGATGTTGGTTAGAGCTGGATTTATTGTTCGCGCGGCCAAGGGAAGCCCCATGAACGGTCATTACAGCATGCTCATTCAGTGGTCGGAAGACGACCAGGCTTTCGTGGTTTCTCTGCCGGAATTCGGCGAGGGATGCAAGACACACGGGGCGACCTACGAGGAAGCCGTGAAGAATGGACGCGAAGTATTGGAGTTATTGATCGAATCGTACGAGGCTGAGGGTCGGACGCTTCCGGCGCCCGGCAAGTTGGCCGTTTCGGTCTCCGCTTAAGAAAGATAAGTCATGAGTTTTCTGGAAATCACCAATCTTCACGCTCGCGTGGCCGCCCCTGGCGGGCGGGAAATCCTCAAGGGCGTCAATTTGTCGATCGACTCCGGCGAGGTTCACGCGATCATGGGCAAAAATGGCTCGGGCAAGAGCACGCTGGTGCAGGTGCTGGCGGGTCGCGAGACGTATGAAGTGACGGCCGGGTCGGTTCGCTACGACGGGAAAGATTTGCTGGAGCTTTCCGCCGAGGAACGGGCGCGGGAGGGCGTTTTTTTGGCTTTCCAATATCCTGTGGAAATTCCGGGGGTGAGTACCAGTTATTTTCTGAAGGCGGCCGTGAATGCGGTGCGCAAACATCATGGGCAGCCGGACATCGACACTGTGGAATTCCTCAAACTCGTCAAAGAGAAGATGACGCTGCTGAAAATGGACCAGAGCTTCATGAACCGAGCCGTCAATGAGGGATTCTCCGGGGGCGAGAAAAAGCGGAACGAGATTTTTCAAATGGCGGTTTGCGATCCGCGGCTGGCGCTGATGGACGAGACCGATTCGGGGCTGGATATCGACGCGCTGAAAGTGGTCTCGCATGGGGCCAATAGCCTGCGCGGGCCGGGGCGGGCGATTCTGGTCGTCACGCACTATCAGCGGCTGCTGAATTACATTGAGCCGGATCAAGTGCATGTGATGATGGACGGGCGGATCGTGAAAACGGGGGATAAATCACTGGCCCTGGAATTGGAATCGCGCGGATACGAATGGGTTGAGCGCGAAGTCGGGGCGACGGTATAGACGAAAGAGCTTAGAACGGATGTCGCAATTGATTGAGAGAAAGTCGCACGCTCATCCGCCCCACGCCGCGCCGTGGCTGGATTCGCTGCGCCAAGCGGCGGCGGACCGGTTTTTGTCGGTGGGTTATCCGACGGCGGATGAGGAATCGTGGCGATTTACCAATCTGGCGCCGATCGTTCGGACCCAATTTCAGCCGGCGCCCTCGGAGCCGGTCGCTGTCAGTGAGGCGGCCGCGGATGCGGCGGCGGCGGCGGGGTTCGGAGGGCGCTGCCTGGCGGAGCTGGTATTCGTTAACGGGCATTATGCGCCGTCGCTTTCGCATCCCGGCAAGGCGCCGCATGGGGCGACCATTGAGGCTCTCTCGGCGGGGAATTCCGACGCGTCGTTGCTGCAGCGCCATCTTTCGCGGCAGGCGGAGATCGGCGCGACGCCGTTCGTGGCGCTGAATACCGGGTCGTTCCGCGACGCGGCGATCATTCATATCCCGCGCGGAATGGCGTTGGAATCGCCGATCCATGTGATTTACATCTCCGATGCGGTTGGCGAGCCGATGGCGTCGCATCCGCGGCTGCTTCTGGTCGCGGAAGAGAATTCGGAGTTGGCGCTGGTGGAGAGCTTTGTCTCCGCGGCCCGCGGCGTGACGACTCTGGCCAATTCGGTGGCGGAGTTATTTCTGGGGGACGATTCGCGGATTGATTACAACCGGATACAGCAGGGTACGGAATCGGAATTGCTGGTGACGATGCTGTCGGCGCGATTGGGGCGCGGGGCGCGGATGGTGAGCCACGCCGCGACGCTGGGGGGCAGGCTGACGCGAAACGATTTGAATGTGGTGCTCGCCGGCGACGGCGCGGACGCGACGATCAACGGGCTGGCGGTGCTGGACCATCAGCAGCATTGCGATAATCACACGCTGCTGGATCATGCGGCGCCGAATTGCCCGAGCCACGAGCTTTACAAGCATGTGCTGGACGGGAAATCCTCGTGCGTCTTTAAGGGGAAGATTTTGGTTCGGCAGGATTCGCAGAAGACGGATTCCAAGCAGACGAGCAAGTCGCTGCTGTTGAGCGACGAGGCGACGATGAACAGCCAGCCGGCGCTGGAGATTTACGCCGACGACGTCAAATGCACGCACGGCAGCACGACGGGGCCGGTGGACGAAGAAATGGTGTTCTATCTGCGCTCGCGCGGGGTGGGATTGGAAGCGGCGCGGCATCTGTTGACGTACGCCTTCGCGGCGGACGTGACGCGGCGGATCAAGATCGAACCGGTGCGGCGGCGGCTGGAAGATTTTCTGGCGGCGCGGCATGGGTTGCCGCTGGATTTGCGGATTACCGATCTGGGCCAGCACGATGAAAAAGCCCGGTGAGACAGTTTCGCCTTCCGATCTAGATGTGCAAGCGATCCGGGAGCAGTTTCCGATCCTGAATCGGGAGGTTCACGGCAAGCCGCTGGTTTATTTCGATAACGCCGCGACCACGCAAAAGCCCCTGGCGGTTCTCAATGCACTGAACCATTATTACCGCGAGGAAAACGCCAACATTCATCGGGGGGTTCACGCGCTGAGTCAGGAAGCCACCGCGGCGTATGAAAAGGCGCGGGAGAAGATCGGGCGGTTTATCGGGGCGGCGGAGACGCGGGAGATTATTTTTACGCGCGGAGCGACGGAATCGATCAATCTGGTGGCGGGGACCTGGGGGCGGAAATTTCTGGCTGCGGGCGACGAAATCCTGCTGTCGGCGATGGAGCACCATTCCAACATCGTGCCGTGGCAAATTCTGGCGGAACAAACGGGGGCGATTGTTCGGGTGATCCCCATCACTGATTCGGGGCAGCTGCGGATGGATGAACTGGAGAAGATGCTGGGGCCGCGGACGAAAATCGTCTCTATTGTGCATCTGTCTAATTCGCTGGGGACGGTGAACCCGGTGAAAGAGATCGTCACCAAGGCGCACCAGCGCGGGGCGGTGGTGATGGTGGACGGGGCGCAGTGGGTGGCACATGCGCCGCTGGATGTGCAGGATTTGGACGTGGATTTCTACGCTTTCTCGGGCCACAAACTTTACGGGCCGACGGGCATTGGCGTTTTGTACGGAAAGGCGAAGCTGCTGGAATCGATGCCGCCGTATCAGGGGGGCGGGGACATGATCGCGTCGGTTTCGTTTGAGAAGACGACGTACAATGTTTTGCCGCACAAGTTTGAGGCGGGGACGCCGCATATCGCGGGGGTGATCGGGCTGGGGGCGGCGGTCGATTGGGTTAGTTCCGTCGGCCTGGAAAAAATCGCCGCGTATGAACAATCGCTTCTGTCGCGCGGGACGCGGCTGCTATCCGAGATTCCGGGCGTGCGAATCATTGGGACCGCGCCGGAAAAGGCGGGGGTGATTTCCTTTGTTGTGGAGAACCCGCCGATTTCGACGTTGGATGTGGGGATGCGCCTCGACGCGGAGGGGATTGCGGTGCGGACGGGGCATCATTGCTGCCAGCCGGTGATGGATCGATTGGGGGTCTCATCGACGGCGCGCATCTCGCTGGCGGTTTACAATACGCCGGAGGAGATTGATTTTGTGGCGCAGGAGTTGGGGAAAGTCATCGCGGCCGCACCCAAGCCGGCTCGGGGCCCCGCCGCGACGGTTGGGCCGATGCAGTTCCCCCCGGCGGCGGGGAGCAGCCCGCGGGCGGTGGCGGATGAACTGATTGAAATATTCGATTTTCTGGGGGACTGGAATGAGCGGTATCGTTATCTGATTGAACTGGGCGGCAAGCTGCCGCCGATGCCGGCGGAACTGAAGACCGAGGCGACGCGTGTTCATGGGTGCATGAGCCTGGTGCATGTGTATGCCCGCCGCGCTGCGGGATCGGAGGATTCGCTGGAATTTCTGGCCTCCAGCGATGCGGATATCGTGCGCGGCCTGCTGGCGGTTTTGCAGAAACTCTTCAGCGGGCAATCGGCGCGGGCGATTCTGGATTTCGACACGGACGGATTGCTCAAACGGCTGGGTTTGGATCAGAACCTGATCATGGGCCGGCGGATTGGCTTGGCGAGCATGCTGCAGCGCATTGGCGCCGAGGCGGAACGAATTTCGCATCCGCAGGCGACTGGCGCGTGAATTTTATGACGAATGGCGATGATACAACTTCGGATTCGCGATCGGGGTTGCCGGTCTTGCCGAGTTCTGGAAAAGTCGAGCAGTTGAAATCGGAAATCGAAGCGCGAACGGCGCCGATTCCGCCGCCGATGGGGCATCCGATGCACGAATCGCCGGCGGATTTCAGTCCGGCGCAGCGGGCGCTGGAGGCGACGGTGGTCGAAGTTTTGCGGACGGTTTTCGATCCGGAAATCCCGGTGAATATTTACGATCTGGGGCTGATTTATCGGATCGACATCGACGCGGCGAATCACGTCAAGGTGAGGATGACGCTGACGAGTCCGGGGTGTCCGGTGGCGGGGTCGCTGCCGGGGTCGGTGGAGCAGAAGGTGGAGGCGATTCCGGAAGTTTCCGGCGCGGAAGTGGAACTGGTGTGGGACCCGCCGTGGGATAAGACTCGGATGAGCGAGGCGGCCATGCTGGACCTTGGGTTGTTTTAATTGGGGTCCTGGGGTTTGCCGTGACAATTCCGACCCGCCCGGCTACATTTTTGAGCCATGCGAACCTGGGCAGGATGGACGGCGGTTTTCTTGTTGTGTCTGTGCGCCGGCGCTGCGACGGCGCGCGGAGACAATTCCGCTTGGGCGTCGCCCGATTCGGCAACTCCGGCGGCGGCACCGCTGAATTCGGTGTGTGATTCCGCCGCCGCGCCGCCGCCGCAAACGGCGCTGGACGCCCTTGGGTCTAGTGCGTTGCTCCTGGATGACTCGGAAGATGATAACGCTGTCTATGGCCCACCGCCCCTATCTCCCGAGCAGCAGGAGGGAACGAACAGCGGCGGAGTCAATCTGGACCTGGATATCGGCTACGCCACGGACTACGTCTACCGGGGCGTCGATCACGACGACGTCGGGCCCAGCGGGAATTCGCTGAATCTGCTCATCGACAGCAGGCTTACGTTCGATTTCGGGCCTTATCCGCATCTGTTCGTGGGGGTCTTTGCCGACGTTTACAACGCGGACCCTGTTTCGCAATTTCAGGAATTTCGGCCGTCCGTGGGGGCGGATTGGAATTTGCGGCCTTTTTTGCTGGAGCTGGGGCACAATTCCTATATCTATCCGCAGCGCGAAAATTTCGATACGTCGGAGCTTTATCTGAAAGTCACCATCGACGATTCGCTGCTGTTTAACACGGACAGCCCGATCTTTTCGCCGTACGCGATGGGGGCGTTCGATTTTGGGAGCGGCAAGGGTTGGTATGTGGAGACGGGGCTGAGACATGATTTCGTGATCGAGGATTGGGGATTGACCCTGACGGTTAAAGGGGATGTCGCGTACATCGCGCGGTTGCAGACGCAATTTATTTTTACGAACACGGAACAGGACACGGGCTGGCAGCATGCCGAGGGGGGACTTTATGCCAGTTACTCGGTGAACAATTTGCTGAACATTCCGCGGCGGTATGGCGAATTCAATCTGACCGGGTTCGTGACCTATAGCGGGAAACTCTCCAAACAGCTCACGGCCAGCAACGTGCTTTGGAGCGGCGGCGGGCTGGCGTTTAGATATTAATCTTGTCGCCCAATTTATCGCGCAAAAAATTGGTGAGAATGGGTTCGATGCGCTGTTGCAGGGCGCGATTGGCAAAGGCGGCCCAGGCGATTGGGGTGGTGACATCGAGCGGCCCGTCCATCGGGCGGCCCAGGCCGTCGGTGATGACGATTCCGGCTTCCTCGGCGATCAGCCAGGTGGCGCAATCATAGGGATGGCAACACAACCCCGGCGGCTGATCCTGAATTTTATAAAACCAGGGGCGCAAATCGGCGTTGAAACGGTCGTGGCCCACGAGAAGCTCATAGAACTGGCCGCCGGTGGAGATGTACTGATCTTCGTAGACGGTCGCGCGGGTGACGTCGGCGGGGCCGATCAAATGGGCGGCCAGGTATTCCATGAGTTCGCCGGCGAGGATTTTGGTGCCGGGGAAGAAATTGGTGATCGAGGCGAAGCCGTGATCGATTCCGGCCGCCTGCGATGGAGCAATCTTGAGTTCCGCCCGGCTGCCGTCGCGCAGATCGGCCCGATAGGCGCTGGGGCCCCGGCCGCGAATGGCCCAGAGGACGTCGGCCTGACCCATTTTACTGGTGGGCAATTCCGTCATTACGGCGACTTCGATGTCGCGAAGCCGGGCGTGGGCCCCTTTGTTGGGGGCGACGCCGGCCAGCGCCCAGGCGGATCGTTTGTCGTACATGATCGGGCGGGTGCCATCGATGGGATCGACGAGCAAGCGGATGGGCGCGTCCTGTTCTGAAATTCCGTGGGGGAAGACGCGAAAATCGGCCTCCTGGCCGTCTTCATCCTCCAAACCTTCGGCGACAAGAACCAGCGGCAACTCTCTGGACCAATCGCGGCAAAATTCCTCGAGAAGCGGATCGACCTCGGCGTCGATTTTATAAATGGTGTCGGCCGAGCTGCTGCGGCTGACTTCGTGCATTCCGGCGGTGCGGCGGGTGGCGATGATCATTTCGCGGACGGTGCGCTGGAATGATGAGAGGCGCTCGACAATTTTTTCGGGGTTGGGAATCATGTATTTCATTGCCTCAAGTCGTAATCC
>JBEKPV010000016.1:30411-59556 GCA_049520395.1 Tepidisphaeraceae bacterium | reverse complement strand
CGGAACCTCGGTGTTGTACGCCCGCGCCAGGCGAGTGATGCTATCCAGCAGAATCACCACGTCCTTGCCAAACTCGACATAGCGCTTGGCCTTTTCGATGACCATCTCCGCGACCTGCACGTGGCGGCTGGCGGGTTCGTCGAAGGTGCTGCTCACCACTTCCGCCTTGGTGTTCCGCTCCATGTCCGTCACTTCTTCCGGACGCTCATCGATCAGCAAAACGATCAGAACCACTTCCGGATGATTCTTGGTCACGGCGTTGGCGATCTTTTGCAGGAGAACCGTCTTGCCCGTGCGCGGTGGGGCGACGATCAGCATGCGCTGGCCTTTGCCGATCGGCGTCACCAGATCCACGATCCGCATGTTCAAATCCTTCGGATCGTGCTCCAGCATCAGCCGGGCGTTGGGATGCAGCGGCGTTAAATCCTCGAAATTGCTCACGTCGGTGATGCGCTCCGGGTCCTCCCCATTGATCGCTTCGACGCGCAAAAGCGCGAAATAACGCTCCGATTCCTTCGGCGGGCGAATCTGCCCCTGAACCACATGCCCGTTGCGCAACCCAAACCGGCGAATCTGGCTGGGGCTGATGTAGATGTCGTCGGGGCAGGGCAGATAGTTGTATTCCGGGCTACGTAAAAATCCGAACCCGTCGGGAAGGATTTCCAGAACGCCCTCGCCGTACATCAATCCGTTTTGACGGATGCGGGCGCGAAGAATTTGGAAAATCAAATCCTGTTTCTTGAGTCCGACATAGTCGGTGATTCCCTCGACCTTGGCGATCTCGTGCAGCTTGTGCACGTCCATCGTCTGCAGGTCCTTGATATAGAGCTTGCCGCCTTTGACTTGTTCGTATTTAGCGTTGGTTTCGGCGTCGAAGTTGGCGATATCTTCGGTGGCGCCGGCTTTGGGCGCGGCCTCTTCCTTGGGCGGAGCCTCCTCCACACTCTGAGCGGTTGCGACGGCGGGGGCCGTCTCTACGTTGCGTTCCTGCACCTCTTCGCTGCCGGCCGACTGATGATGCGATCCGCCGGAGCGCCGGCCGCGGGTGCTGGTTGTCTTTGCCATGAAAGGCCTCCTCAATGGATAGTTCTATGTTGGATTGTTCGATGCAATCGGGGAATTCTCACCGGATATTGCCTGGAGCGGTTCTTGCGGTCGTTCCTCGACCGGCCATGCCGACGCCGGTGTCCCTTGGGGACGCCGCGATCGGCGCTACGTCTCGCTCACCCTTCTAAAATGGGGATCCGTGGGCATCACCTACGATGACCGCTAAAGCGTAGCGGATAAACCCGATCTTTTCATCCTGAAAAAAACCGCTCGTTCCCTGCCCGGTTATCGCTTCGATTTCATGCTTGCAAGGGTTCGGGAAAGCACTTCTTTGATTTGGCTGCGGGCATAATCCGCATCGGCGGTGTTAACTATTACATAATCGGATATTTCCCGCTTCTTGTCTAGAGGCCATTGCAATTTTTCGCGTTTGGCCAATTCCTGCTGATCCCAGCCCCGGGACTCCCGCAGGCGGGCCAGCCGCTGCTGCAGCGGCGCCTCGACGAAGATCAGGGCGTCACACCGAAGGTGTTGTCCCGTCTCGAATAATAGCGGCGAATCCCACACAAAGGCTGGGAATTGCGGGTTTTGCGCGATCGCCCGCGTCATGGCTTCATCCCGCGCTTGATTCACGATTGGATGCAGGAGTCCTTCCAATTTCTGCCTTTCCTTTTCGTCGCTGAACACACGCCGGGCCACCGCTTTGCGGTCGATCCGCCCATCGGGAAGAATCGTTTCCTTGCCCCACCATTCTTGCACCATGCGGATGACGTCGGGCCGCAGGTGCGCCTGCTTTGTCAAATCGTCGGAATCGATGACAAAGCAGCCAAGTTCCGCAAGCAATCGCGCGACGGTGCTCTTGCCGCTGCCGATTCCGCCGGCGAGGCCGAGGATGGGTTTGCCTGCGTACACGAATGATCACCCGACAAGATGACTCGCCGAGATTCTAAAGGGCGAATCCAAATTCGGTAATCTCCAACGGATTACCGGCGGGATCATACACCATCAGGCTCTGCGTCCCCGGCATCAGGCCCTGGAGACGCACAAATTCAATTTCCGCGTCGTTCAGACGCTGCGTCAATTCCGCCAGCGAAGGAACGGCAATCCCCAGCGTTCGCATTTCTCGCGGCGTAACCGGTCCCTCGACAATTTGAAAACGCAAATCCTGATTCTCCGCCTTGTAGGCGAGTTGGTCGGAATCGTCCAGCCGCTGGAATCGCAGTAATCCAGCGTAAAATCGGTCCAATTCCTGTTCCAGGCCGGCGGAGGCGGGCAGGCGGCAATCCTCAATCGCGACCAGCCGGACCGGCGGCGGCTCCTCCAGCCTGGGTCGCCGGTCGCGCCTCGGCGTGAAGGTCCCCGTACTCAGCTCCAGTTCCATCGCCACAAATCACCCGAGCATCCCCACCTTTTTCGCGTATGGGAAAATCCCGCCCGCTTCAATAATAGGCAGCACATCGCCCAGCGGACGCAGGGCGTGCGCTTCGCTGCCGCGGGTCAAATTCATCAGACGATGGCCTGCTAAATCGACTTCCAATTCATCGCCGGTGGCGATTTTTTCCACCAGGCGGTGGACGGATTCCAGGGGGATCAGATAGCCGCCGTTGACGCTGTTACGGAAAAAAATCCTGGCGTAAAACTCGGCGATCACGCAGTTGCAGCCGGCTTCCGCCAGCGCCAGCGGCGCGTGTTCGCGGCTCGATCCGCTGCCGAAATTCTTGCCCGCCACGACGATCTGAAAATCGCTCTTGAATTCGCCGGGACGGACGAAGCGGATATTTCCCGCGGGCAATCCGGCTTTGCCGTCGGGGACGCTGCTCATGGCGTACATGCCGAAATACTTTCGCTCATCGGGAATCGAAGTGCTGTAAGAGAGATACTGCGCCGGAATAATCTGATCCGTGTCGACGTTGTCCCCCAGGACGTAGGCCCTTCCGCGGATGGTCGAGTTCATGGGGCGATACTCCGATGCGAGATGCGAAGATTAACGAAGCTCAAACATATCAGCGAGGGTCTATAGAACGCGACAGACAGTTTATACAACGCGGTCGCGCCAGTCGCCAGAAAATCGAATTCGCTTCGCGGTTCGCGCGGAGTGCGCAATTTGCATGCCGCTCCACGGCGATTCTAGTGCGTTTTGAGGCACAGGGAGCACCGAATCTTGCAATTGTTTGGCAGATTCCACCCGTTTTGGGAGATGATAAATTGCAAAAAAGAAGACACCGGCATTTCTGCACGGTGTCTTCCGGAGGGGAGAAAATGCGCCGTCGATGCGGACGGTATAAATTGCCTATTTTATCTTAATCACTGGCATACAAATTAGCAAGAAGCCCGTTTCGACCGCACCATTCAACAAACCCATCGGCCGCACCGCCAATTCCCCTACACTCTTTTTTTTTGATTTCATTGCAAAATCTTGCTATATTTTCAATATATCAGCACCGGTCGATATGGGGTTCTTTGAGCGCGGCGACGGCGGTTTGAATTCTGGCGGTGGCCTGTTCCACTCCGCGCCGCGAATGATCCAAATCGGAGAGGTCAACCGGCGGTCCAAAGACGACCGAAGCGCCGCTGACGAGGGTTAGGGCGGCCAGCATTTCCCGCCCGCGCTGTTTGCCTTCCAGATAAGCGGGAAAGACGGGGGCGCCGGTCTTTAGAGCCATGAGTCCAATGCCGTTATGGAAGGGGAGGAGTTCCGGACCCGTTTCGATTTTGCCCTCGGGAAATACCCCCAGCACGAAACCTCTTTCCAGGGCACGCATGGCCGCGCGCGTCGCGGCCATATCGCGGCCGCTGCGCTGTACAGGGATAGCGCCGACCGTCTTGAAGAACCATTTAAGACCCCTGATATCGAAATATTCCTGCGCCATCATCCAGCGAATGAGCCGGTGACAGCCGGCCTGGATTAGGGCCGGATCCAATCCGCTGGTGTGATTGCATACGAGGATCGCGGGGCCGTCTCGCGGCAATTGGCTGGCCCGGCGAATCGTCAAACGGTGATACACCCGCGCGTAAAAATTTGCCGTCGCCAGCAATGCGCGGATCACGGGCGCATCCTCGCGGCGGGTAAAGGGGTCGATGGGGCCGGATTGCACTGGCGGTGGGGAATACTTGATCCCGGCGAAACCTGCAATCGCCGGACATCTGGCGTCGGGAGAGCCCAACCGTCACAATTCCGCCGATCGTGATCCGCGTTTTGGCCATTACCAACAATCTCCAGCAGGCGTCATTTCGCCTGCGGGTTCAGGCACTGATTGAGCCTCTGTCGCGGCGAGGCGTGGAATTGACGGTGGCCGTCCGCCCGCGGCGATTCTTCGAGCGACGCGCCCTGCTTGGCGCCGCGCGTACGTTCGACGCGGCTCTGCTTCAAAGGAAATTATTGGATCCGATCGACATTCGCCTGCTGCGGCGCAATGCCAAGCGGCTAGTTTTCGATGTCGACGACGCGGTGATGTACCACTCCCGTCCGGCTGGCCCATTCTCCGCGTGGCAAACGCGGCGACGGTTCATCGCAACCGCAAGGCATGTGGATTTGGTGGTTGCCGGGAACGAATATCTGGCGGGTCTGTTCCGCGACCGGGGGGCTGAGGCGGTTGTTCTGCCAACGGGCGTGAATCCGTCGCATTATGCGATTAAATCGCACATCGCGGCGGAATCACCGGCGCTGGTCTGGATCGGCAGCGCGTCCACGCTTCCCTATTTGGAATCGGCGTTTCCCGCGTTGGCCGAAGCAGCGCGGCAAGTAGCCGGCTTGCGCTTGATCGTGATCGCGGATCGCGCCCCGGCGCAGTCGCCGATTCCGACGGAACATGTTCCCTGGTCCGTCGAGACCGAGTCGGCCGCGCTCTGTCGCGGCGATATCGGTATTGCGCCGACGCCTTGCGACCCCTGGACGCTGGGCAAATGCGGTTTCAAAATCGTTCAGTACATGGCGGCCGGGCTTCCGGTGATCGCCAGCCCGGTGGGAGGCAATGCGGAAATTGTCGCCGGGGGTCAAACCGGATTGCTGCCGAATGATTATTCGAAATGGCCCGAGGCGGTCGCTGCTTTGGCCGCCGATGTGGAATTGCGGAAACGCATGGGGCTCGCCGGGCGGAAGCGCGTTGAGGAGAACTTCACCAACGAATTGGCCGCCGATCAATGGGCCCGGTGGCTGGCGCGATAAATTTCTTCCAATCGGTCCAGATGAGCTTCGTAGGATAGCCGCGGCCGCAGCGCCAGGGCGGCTTTTTTCATATCCGCGCGACGATCCGCGTCCTGCATATGCCGCATTGCACTGGTTAGCCCGGGGACATCATCCGGGTCTTGCAGGACAAAGCCTTCTTTCCCATCGGTCATGATTTCGCACGCCCCGTTGCGCGCGGTGCTGATGACCGGCAAACCCATCGCCAGCGCTTCCAGCACGACCAGGCTGCACGAATCGTACGGCGTCGGCAGGACAAAATAATCGGCGGCCGCGTAAAAATCCGCCGGATTCTTCGTCGTTCCAGCGAAGATCACACGATCGGCGATTCCCAAGCGCTTGGCGAGTTTGACGGCGGGGGCGGGATTGTCGTTGCCGATAACCCACAGCACCATTCGCTCATCGAGCTTCGCCAGCGCGACGATCGCCTGAGCCAGGCCCTTGCGTAAAAAATGTTGCGCGATCATCAGCCCGACGATTTTGTCTGTCCCCAAATTGAATGGCTTACGGGCCTCGCATCCGTGGCGGCTCGGATCGAAATGGTTCAGGTCGACGGCGTTAAACAGCGTTTCTAATTGGCCGGCGATATCGGGGTAACTCGTCAGGATGAACCCCTTCACGAAATTCGAGAGGCACAAGACGGTCGGCCGCCGCGGTCCGGTGAGAAGTTTTTCCTCGACTTGCGCGTAGAGCTTACGTTTGCGATTAAGCCGATTGAGCGGCGTGGCCTCGAAGGCCGATTTGGCCATTCCCGCATGAGGGTGATAAACGTCGCAGCGCGGCACGGGCAGCATGGCATGAACGATGTCGTACGAATGGGTTTCCAGATGCCGATCGAGGCCGGTTAGGAATTTCCGGTATTCGCCGCTGCGCGTCGCGGCCCGGCTGGGAATCTCCAACATGCGCACGCCGTCAATCGGAGGACCCAATCGGGCGGCGATCAGATCGACTCGATGTCCGCGCTGGGCCAGCGCCGAGGCCAGGTTGCCGGTATAACGCTCGGCCCCGCCGCGAGCGGGATCGGCGGAAAAAATCACGAGGGCGACGTTCACGCCGGTGGAGGTTACGCCGCTCGCCCGAAGCGGGCAAATCGGAGATTCGACGTGGCGCCAATCGCTCCGCTCGGGCCGGGACCGAGGGTGTGTCGAAATGCGCCGCCGATGCCGCACGAGAATGTGCCACAGTTTGCCACAATCCGCGGCCACCGCTAGAATGATTGGATATGAGAGCCACGATGAATATCTCCCTCCCGCCGCAGCTTAAAGCGTGGCTGGAAGAGCAGGTCGAGCAAGAGGGTTACGGCACCGCAAGCGAATACGTGCGAGAGCTTCTGCGCCGTCAGCGGCAGAGCCAGGACGCCCGGGCGAAGATTGAATCGAAGCTGTTGGCCGCATTGGAATCCGGCGAATCGACGCCGATGAGCGCCCGCGACTGGAAGCGGATAAAGGTCCAGGGGCTGAAGCGCCTTCGGGCGGAGAAGAAGCGACGAACATGAAGCGGCGGATCGTTGCTATAGGTTGATATCTCGCAGGTTCCGTCGCTATCTCATTTTTTACCGGGTTCGCGCGAATTCGGTCGAAGTCCTCACCATTCTGCATGGCGCCCGCGATCTGCCCAATCTTCCACCGGACCTCATCTGAGGCCATATGCACGAGGTTTTGACGGACGGCCGGCCTGGCGGAACCCTCTCGGTTGTCCCGGCATCTGGCCGATCTATACTTGCTAGGCACTTTTCGCGAAGAAAGCCGGTTTTTGATGTCACGCAAGCCGTTTTTAGATCAGGTTCGCGATCGCGTCGTCGTGCTCGACGGGGCGATGGGGACCAGCATTCACACCTATACGCTGGATCTTCAGCGGGATTGGCTGGGGCACGAAAACGCTTCGGAGGTGCTCAACCTGACCCGGCCGGATTTGATTCAGGAGATTCATGAATCGTTTTTGGCCGTGGGTTGTGATGCGGTTGAGACCAATTCGTTTAACGGAAGCCGGAATGATCTGGCGGAGGCGAATCTTTCGGATCGGGCGGTCGAGGTTAACCGCATCGCCGCCGAGATCGCCCGCAAGGCTTGCGATCGGTTTGAAACCCCCGATTCTCCGCGCTACGTGATCGGATCGATTGGGCCGACTCGTCGGCTCGTGACGCTGGGCCAGATCGGTTTCGATGAACTGGCGGAAAGTTTTCACGCCCAGATGCTGGGCCTGCTGCAGGGTGGCGCGGATGCATTATTGATCGAGACTCAGCAGGATTTGCTGGCGATCAAGTGCGCCATCGCGGCCGCGAATCGGGCCTTTGGCGAAGTCGGTCGGCGGGTGCCGATCATGGTGCAGGCCTCCTTCGACACCAATAACGGGCAGCAGATGCTTACCGGGGCCGATCCCTCGGCCCTGGTGGCGGCTATTCGTTGTTATGACGAAGTGCAGGTGTTGGGATTGAACTGCGCGTTTGGGCCCAACGAATTGAGTGAAAGCACGCGGTACATCGCCGCCAATTATGGGAAATATGTCAGCGCTTTGCCCAATGCGGGGCTACCGGTGTTTGTGAATGGGAAGGCGCATTTCCCGATGAAGCCGGACGATTACGCCAAGGGCGTGCGGCGGTTTATCGGGGAATTCGGGGTGAATGTAGTCGGCGGATGTTGCGGCACGACGCCGGAGCATCTCAAGGCCGTGGTGGAGGTCGCGCGCGATACGCCGCGGGCGGTGCGGAATGTCGCGGCAAAGGCTCAGGTCGGCAGCGTGGTGACCGCCGTCGATCTGCGGCAGGACAATAGCTACCTGATCGTCGCCGAGCGCACCAACACCAATGGCAGCCGGCAATTCAAACGATTGCTCCAGGAAGACAACTGGGACGGCCTGGTCTCCATGGGGCGCGATGAATTGCGCGACGGATCGCATTTGCTGGACGTCTGCGTCGATTTCGTCGGCCGCGATGGCGTGCGCGATATGCACGCGGTCGCCGGCCGGTTCGTTAACTCTCTGGCCGCGCCGCTCATGCTCGACAGCACCAACCCGGCGGTCATGGAAGCGGGCCTCAAACTCTGCGGCGGACGGTGCATCCTCAATTCGATGAACCTCGAAGACGGCGAAGAGCGCGTCGGGCACATCTGCGCCCTGGCGAAAAAATACGGCGCGGCCGTGGTTGCGGGCACCATCGATGAAGACAAACAACAGGCGATGGCCCGCACCGCGGTGCGGAAATTATCCATTGCCAAGCGCCTGCGCGATTTGGCTGTCGATCGGTTTGGATTGAAGGATGAGGAGATCCTTTTTGATCCGCTGGTGCTGCCGATCAGCACCGGCATTGAGGAGGATCGTCGCAACGCCCTGGAGACGATCGAAGGAACGCGACAGATCATGACGGAACTGCCGCGATGCAACACCATCGTTGGATTGTCCAACGTGAGTTTCGGCCTGAAGCCGGCCGCGCGCGTGGTCCTGAACAGTTGCTTCCTGCACGAACTGCGCGAGGCGGGGTTAACGGCGGCGATCGTGCACGCCTCGAAGATTCTGCCGCGAAATCGGATTCCCGACGAGCAGTGGAACGCGGCATTGGATTTGATTTACGACCGCCGCCGGGAGGGATTCGATCCGCTGACGCATTTCGTGGGGCTTTTTCCCGAAGGGACCGAGACGGTTCGGGAGGCGGTGCGCGACGATTCGCCGATCGAGGAGAAGCTCAAGCGGCACATCATCGACGGCGAGAAGCGCGATCTGACGACTCATTTGCAGGAGGCCCTGCAAAAGTATCCGCCGCTGGAGATCATCAACAATATTTTGCTGGAAGGGATGAAGGTGGTGGGGGAATTGTTTGGAAGCGGGCAGATGCAGTTGCCGTTCGTCTTGCAGAGCGCCGAGACGATGAAAGCGGCCGTGGCTCATCTGGAGCCGCTGATGGAAAAAGTGGACGGGCAATCCAAGGGCAAGATCGTTCTGGCGACGGTTAAGGGAGATGTTCACGATATCGGCAAGAATCTCGTCGACATCATTCTCACCAACAACGGCTACACGGTTTATAACCTCGGGATCAAGCAGCCCGTGCACGACATCATTCGCGCGGCGATTGAAAGACGAGCCGACGCGATCGGTATGAGCGGATTGCTCGTCAAGAGCGTGGCGGTAATGAAGGAAAATCTGGAGGAATTAAACGCGCAGGGGATGAAGATTCCCGTGCTCCTGGGCGGGGCGGCACTGACGCGCGACTATGCCGAGGAGACGCTGGCGGAGTTGTATCGCGGGCCGCTGCTTTATTGCAAGGACGCGTTTGAGGGTTTGTCGGCGATGGACCAGATTCACGCGGGGCAATTGCCGGCGGCCGTACAGAACCAGAGGCAGCGGACGCAGCGACGCAAGGAATTGCGTGCCCGCAGCGAGGAGAAATACGGGCAGATCATCGCCGGGAAAGGCACCGAAGCCCCGGGCGTGCCGCGCGATAACCCGGTGCCAGTCCCGCCGTTTTGGGGAAGTAGAGTCGTCACGGATATTTCGCCGCGGCTGATTTTCCCGTTCATCAATCAGACCGCGCTGTTCACCGGGCAATGGGGCTTTAAGCAAAAGGGATCGAACCCACAGGAATACCGGAAACTTGTGGAGGAGAAAGCGAGGCCGGTGTTTGAATCGTTGATGGGGCTGACGACCAGGGACAAGCTGATTCAGCCCAAAGTGGTTTACGGGTATTTCCCGGTTCAGTCGGATGGAGACGATTTGATCGTATACGACACCGAGCCATTCGCGGCGGGGCAATTAGCGCCCAAGGGTTCGCCACGCGAGCGGCTTCGATTCACGTTTCCGCGGCAGAGCGGTCGGCGGCGGCTGTGTATCTCGGATTTCTTCCGTCGCCGCGATTCCGACCAGTTTGATGTGATGGGCTTGCAAATGGTTACCGTCGGCCCCGCCGCCAGTGAGGCGGCCGAAGCCCTCCGCAAATCCGATCGGTATCAGGATTATCTTTATTTACATGGCTTCGGCGTGGAATCAGCCGAAGCGCTGGCGGAATTCTGGCACAAACGAATGAGGCAGGAACTCGGTTTTGGCAGCGAGGACGCCGCCTCGGTCGAGGAGCTTTTCCACCAGGGCTATCGCGGCAGCCGGTATAGTTTCGGCTATCCCGCCTGTCCGAATCTCGAAGATCGCGCCAAAATCGTCCAGCTTCTTCCCGCGGATCAGATCGGGGCCTATCTGACCGAAAATTTCATGCTGGTGCCGGAACAATCCACGGACGCCATCGTGGTTCATCATCCCCAGGCGAAGTATTTTGACGTTTGATCGTCCGTTTTGCCCTTGTGCTCCGGCGAAAGGGCACCAACAATGGCGGGGCATGGGATCGGGGCATGCCAAGACGCAGCCGGCGCCGCGCGAGCGATCATTGGTGATTTCGGCTGGATTGTGCATTCTATTGGTCGCGGGGATGGCCTGGCTCCGCCTGGGGGTCTTCGGGCGAATCACCTTGCCGGTGGGGTATGCGGTGCCGGTGATAATCACCGGGTGGACGCGGCGCCGGCGGCTATTATGGGGGATTGTGGCGGCTTTCGCGGCCATCACAATTTTGAAATTTGGCTACTTGCTGAATCGGACGGAACCTCATGCCGTTACCGAGCACCTCTGGTCCGGGGCGGCGGTGCTTGTCGATTTATTCTTGACCGGCCTGATCGTCGATCTACTTTTCAAAAGCCATGGCAAACTGGCGGATACCCTCAGCGAGGTGGAGGACGAACGGTGGCGGTTGAAAACGGTTGTGGAGGCGGTTCCGTTCGGCGTGCTGATTGTCAACGTCGACGCCACGGTGGGGCAGTTCAATCCCGCCGGAGCCGCCCTACTCGGCGTTCCGCGGGAGATTCGCGGCCCGAGCATCAGCTGGACCTCCGTCGCCAACTTCTTCCACGACGGAAATCCCGTGCCGCCCGAGCGGTATCCGATCCGACGCGCCCTGGACGGAGAGCACGCCCCGCTTGAGGAATACGAAAACCGCTTCCACGATGGTCGGCGACTGACGCTCTTGGTGAGTGCTTCGCCCATCCGAGATCGATTCGGTTCGATCAACTCGGCGGTCGCGGCGTTTGTGGATGTAACCGAGCTAAAGCGATTGCAGCAGGAATTGGATCGCCGCCGTCGCGATGCCGAACAAGACTCCGTTAGCAAAAGCCGGTTTCTTGCCGCCGTCAGCCACGATATCCGCACTCCGGCCAATGCCATCAGTCTGCTGGCGGAGTTAATTCAGCGCGCCGTCGAAGACCCCGCGGCGGGGGAGGTCCGCGAGCTGGCGCGGGAATTGCAAAATTGCTCGCTGGGGCTGGTGAGCATGGTCGGCGATGCGCTCGACCTGGCTCGCCTGGATTTGGGCAAAGTGGTCCTCAAACCGCAGAAATTCGATCTAGGTCAATGGTTCTGCGACGAGTGCGCCAAGCTCCGGCCGCTTGCGGATGCGAAAAAGTTGAGTTTCCAATGCCTCCCGCCGCAGCGCGCCGTGCGCGTCTTCTGCGATCAAATTAAGTTGGGCCGAGTATTGGCCAATCTGGTTAGCAACGCGGTGAAGTACACGGAAAGCGGACAGGTGCATGTGTGCGCGGAGCGCCTGGGTGACGGCTCGGTGCGGCTGGCCGTGCAGGACACCGGGATCGGCATCGCCGACGAGGATATGAGCCAGATTTTCGACGAGTTTTTTCAACTTAAAAATCCCGAGCGCGACCGCACAAAAGGAACCGGGCTGGGACTTTCCATTTCCAAGCGGCTGGTGGAAGCGATGGGAGGGCGGATCACTATCGAAAGCCTGCTCGGACGCGGAAGCACCTTCGCGGTGATCCTCCCGGCGTCGGTGGTGGTCGGTTAGACTCTTTGGGATGCCGGGTCCGCGTGTGCATTTTCATCTTATGCAATCGTATGGCCCGCATCAGGTGCGCACGCAATGGGTCCAGAGCACGCGGCCGAAGATCCCGGAACTGGAAGCGCGGATCGAGCAAGCCTGGCGGGAAGCCCACGAGCGGCCGGGCGTCCGGCTCTTCGACTCGCCGATGTGCAGATTGGAATCTTTCGACGCAGACCGCGAACTGCTTTTATCTTTCAGCCTCACGTCGTACAAAATTTTTGTCGGCACCCATTACTTCGATCCGTCCTCCGCGGAACCATTCGGAAAAAATTCCCGCGCCAATGCGATTGGAATCAGTGCCGTCGTGCAAAGCGCGGATGGATTTTTCCTTCTGGGCCGGCGCAACGCGACCGTGGCGCATTACGCCGATCGGGTGCACACCTTCGCCGGAGCGCTGGAGCCGCCGGAAGCAGGCGACGTTTTTGCCGCGATGCGGCGGGAATTGGACGAGGAATTGCATTTGACCGGCGAGCAGATTTCTGAAATCACATTATTGGGTCTGGTCGAAGATGACTCCCTCCACCAGCCGGAATTGGTTTTCGATGTCGTTGTAAATTTGAAGCGCCAGGAGATCGCAGCGCGTCTGGACGGGGCCGAACATAGCGCTCTGGTCGCCGTGGAATCCGAGCCGAAGCGATTGCGGGACGCCGTCGCGCAGGCGTCGCTGACGCCGGTGGCCGCCGCGGCGCTTCTCCTGTGTGGCCGGCGGCGGCAGGGCGCGGCGTGGTTTGACGATGCCGCCGGGGCGGTTAACCTGCCCGGTCGATGAGTCTGCAAGACGATCTCCAATCGGCCGTGGAACTGGCTCGCAAGGCGGGGCGCCTGGTTCTGGATCAATACGGAAAAGTCGCCCGCCTCACCAAACGCTGCGACGAAGCCGTCAGCGACGCCGACCGCGCCAGCCAGCGCATGATTGTCGCCGGGCTGCGGTCGCGCTTTGCCGGCGATGGAGTCGTCGGCGAGGAAAACGAAACCGGCGACGCGATCACCTTCGACGTCCCCAATCCGGCGGGCAGAACCTGGGTCATCGATCCGATCGACGGCACCAACAATTTTTTGGGCGGACTTGGAATTTTCGCCGTGTGTATCGGGTTGCTGGAAGGTGGAGAGCCGGTCTTGGGAGTCGTTCACGACGTCACGCGGAATCAAACCTACGCCGCCGCCCGCGGACAAGGGGCGTGGCTCGACGATCGGCGGATCAAAGTGCTCGACACGCCGATGGGGAATAACGCCATGTTGATGTTGACCAGCAATTTGCTGCACACGGATGGCAAGCCGCCGGCGTTTGTCGGACGTTGGGTGGCGCAAACGGACTGGAAAATCCGTATCCTCGGCTCGGCCGCGCTGGAGGCGGTTCAAGTCGCCGCCGGCGTGGCCCATGGTGCGATTACCTTGAATGGAAAGTTGTGGGACATAGCCGCGCCAGCCGCGATTGTGCTGGAAGCGGGCGGCAAGGTGACGGATCCGAGCGGGAAACCGATTTTTCCGTTTGATCTTCGCCATTATACTGGTGCGAAAGTCCCGTTCGTCGCGGCGCCGCAGGTGGCACACGCGGAACTTCTGCGCGAAATCAATGGATAATTGAGTCGTTCCTGACGTATTTAACGGCGGTGCCCAGCACGGCGGTGCCGCGCACCGCCGCTAAATCGCGGGGGATGAAAATCCGCTCGATCTCGTGTACCATCCGGCCCCGTATGCCTAAGATCACCGTCGACGGCGCCGTCATCGAATGCAAAGACCGGCAAATGATTCTTCAAGCCTGTCTCGATGCGGGGCGTTTTTTGCCGCATTACTGTTATCACGAAGGGCTTTCCATTCCCGCCTCCTGCCGGATTTGCCTCGTGGAGGTTGAGGGGATTCCCAAGCTCGTGCCTTCCTGCCAGACGCCGGTGCGCGATGGGATGGTCGTTCATTCCACGTCGCCCAAATCGGTGGCCAATCAGAAGCAGGTGATGGAATACCTGCTGATCAATCATCCGTTGGATTGTCCGGTATGTGACCAGGCCGGCGAATGTTCGTTGCAGGATTATTCCTATCAATACGGGCGCAGCGAATCGCGGTTTGAAGAGGACAAGGCCAAGAAGCCGAAGAAGGACGTGGGGGACAACATTTATCTGTACGCCGATCGGTGCATCATGTGCACGCGGTGCGTCCGATTCACGCGCGAGATTTCGGGCACCAGTGAGTTGTACGTCGACGGCCGCGGCTATCGCGAGGAGATCGACATATTCCCCGGCAAGCCGTGCAATAATAAACTCGCCGGAAACGTCGTGGACCTCTGCCCGGTCGGGGCGCTTCTGGACAAGGACTTCCTCTTCAAGCAGCGGGTCTGGCTGCTGAAGCAGACACCGTCGATTTCTCCCGTCGATAGCGGCGGGGAAAATATTTTCCTGGAACATAATGAAGGGGTCGTCTACCGGATCAAGCCGCGCGAAAATCTCGAAGTCAACACCTATTGGATCAGCGACGACACTCGCTACTCCTACAAAATCATTTCCGACGTCCGCCGATTGATGAGCGCGGCGAAAAAAGAACACGGTTCCCCCGCTCCTTGCAGCACCGACGCGGCGGTTCAAGCCGCCTTGCAGGGCTTGCGCACGGTGGCGGCCGAATCGCCTGGGAGCCTCTATGCGGTACTCTCCCCAATGATGGCCTGCGAAGAGGCCTATCTGCTGGGCAAAGCCATTCGGCAGATCGATCCGCAAGCGGTTCTGGTGCTCGGCCCGATTCCCAGCAGCGGGCAGGACGAAATCTTCCGACACTCGCAGACCGGCAAACAGACGTTCGTCATCAAGGCGGAGAAAGTTCCCAACGCCGCGGGGATTCGCCGCGTGCTGGCACTACTCGGCGGCACCACCGCGACCTTCGACGATCTACTTCACGACAATCGCCCCGATCTGCGAAATCTGCGCGGCGGCTGGATCGTCGGCGGATATTTATCTCCCTGGGTTCCCGGCCAATTGCCCTCGATTTTCAGGGCCGGCTTCAAAGTCGTGCAGGACCTGCTGCCCAGCAGCCTGAGCGAATCGGCGGACGTGCTGATTCCGTCGGCGGCCTGGGCGGAAAAAGAGGGATGCTGGGAAAATTTCGCGGGAAAAATTCAGCCGTTCGAGGCCGCCGTGCGTCCGCCGGAAGGCGTTCGCCGCGATGGGGACGTTTATCTCTCCCTGCTGGGACGCAGCGGGCTGTATCATGCCGATAGCATTCGTTCAGAAATGGGTCCGCCGTTCACCGACGTAAAAATGGCGGAACCGAGCGGCAATACTCCGGCCCATATGGAGTTCGTCGCTCTTTAAATTATCGGACCTGATATGATCGACTGGCTTTTGGCGCACATCCCTCCCTGGCTCATCATTCTGCTGGTGGCGCATTTCGCCATTCTGGGCACGGTGGCCTATTTGATTCTGCTCGAGCGAAAAGTCGCCAGTTGGGTGCAGGACCGCCTCGGACCCAATCGCGTGGGTCTCGGGTTCGGAATCATTCCGGTTCTAAAGGATTTTCACTTTTGGGGATTCGGCCAGCCGCTGGCCGACGGATTGAAATTCATCCTCAAGGAAGATTACCGCCCGAAGAACGTGGACCGCGTTCTCTTTACGCTTGCTCCCGGCTTCATGATTCTGGTGATCATCATCAGTATTGCCGTGTTGCCCTGGGGCGGCACAATGGAATCTAGCCGGACGATCACGATCCCCACCTCCACATCCGACATCACGGTTTATGCTCAGCAGCAATTGCCGTATGGATCAACGCTCATCGGCTCGCCGATGTTGGTTGATGGAACCGCCGATCAATACACGATGACCTACCGCTATGTGTTCCAGATCGCCACGCTCAATATCGGCGTGCTCTATATCCTGGCGGTCCTGTCCCTCTCCGTTTACGGCGTCGTCATCGGCGGCTGGGCGAGCAACAATAAATATTCCTTCCTCGGCGGCCTGCGCGCCACGGCCAACATGATCTCCTACGAAATCCCCCTCGGCCTGGCCGTCCTGTGCATCGTCTTGATGTACGGATCGCTGGACCTGAACACCATCGTCGTGCGGCAATGCCATAATTGGGGCCACTTTCTGCCGGCATGGAACGTCTTCTGCCAGCCCCTGGCGTTCGTGATGTTCCTGGTCTGCATCCACGCCGAGGCGAACCGCGCCCCGTTCGACATGGCCGAGGCCGAACAGGAACTGGTCGGCGGCTATCACACCGAATACAGCGCCATGCGTTTCGCCCTGTTTTTCCTGGCTGAATACGCCGGGATGATCACCACCAGCGCTGTATGCGTCGCCCTCTTTTTCGGCGGCTGGGATCTCCCCGGCCTCCGCGGACCGGCCTCCAATCCAGGACTCAGCTACAGCCTCATCCTCTGCATCGTCCGCGCCCTGGTCTTCTTCGCCAAGACGATCGCGATTATTTTTGTCTTCATGTGGGTGCGGTGGAGCTTGCCGCGATTCCGGTTCGATCAATTGATGATGCTGGCCTGGCGGGCGCTGATTCCGATCTCGCTGCTTCTTTTGGCGATGACCGCGGTGGTCGTCTACGTCTTCCACGGCGAAAGTTATGACGGCCTGCATGGCCCGATGGCGTTGACGCTCTTTGGCGCCAATCTCGCCATGACTTTGCTGATCCTCGTCGGCAGCCGTTTTGTTCCGCCCGCTCCGGCAACCAACCGAAAATTAATCGTGGCTGGAAGCCGATTCCGCGTGACGCCGTTGCCGGCCGGTTTGAACTGATTGCGAGTGAGCGTATGAAAGACTCCGATGTGATCATGCTCGAGGAGCCGAAGCTTTCGGTGCCCGATCAGTTCTATCTGCCGCAGGTGCTCATCGGTCTGGGCACGACGATGAAGCATATGTTCAACGTCGTTGTTCGCGGCAAGGATCGCGTGATCCAGTATCCGGAAGAAAAACGAGAAGACCTTCCCGTGGAAAAGGGAGGGATGACGCTGCAAACCTATCGCGGCATTCACCGGCTCAACAAGGACGAAGAAGGCCGCGTGAAATGCGTCGCCTGTTTCATGTGTTCCACCGCCTGCCCGGCGCAATGCATTCACATCGAAGCCGCCGAAAGCCCCTGGCAGGACCGAGAAAAATATCCCGCCAAATTCGACATTGACGAACTTCGTTGCATTTATTGCGGCATGTGCGAGGAAGCCTGCCCGGTGGATGCAATCGAACTGACCCACTATTACGACATTGTCGGACTTACCCGCCAGGAAATGATTTTCGACAAAGCCAAGCTGCTTCGGGTTTTTGACGAAACAGTAAAAGCCGAGCCGATGTAAAGCCGGTTTCGGCCGCGAAATACGCCCAATTCATCAAAAAAGGGACTTACGGGGAGCCGCACTTCGCCTTTGCGTCGTCGGCGGTGAAATAACCAGCCCCCCGGCACGTTTGTAATTTCAGTGGATGCGCAGGTGGTTTGGCGAGCGAATGCGGCCAACCTGTGAGGGAGTTTCGGGTCTTATTTTTGTAGAGGAGAAAGATTATGTTTCCCAAGTTAAAACGGGCCGCGTTGGCCCGCGCGATTGTTCTGAGCGGCGTCGGTTTCGCCGCCTTGTCGCTGTGCGGATGCGTGTATCGTGAGCGCGTGGTTTATGCCTCGCCGCCTCCACCGCCTCCGCCTCCCGGTTACTACTACGCTCCGGCGCCTCCTCAGGCCGACGCTCCGCCGCCGCAGGATCAGGTGGAAGTGGTCGGCGTCGCCCCCGGTCCGGATTACATTTGGATCGGCGGCTACTGGGTTTGGCATGGCGATCACTACGACTGGATTCACGGCCGCTGGGGCCATCGCCCCTGGGGTGGCGCGGTTTGGGTCGGTGGCCACTGGCAACACGGCTCAGGCGGCTGGTTCTACGCCCGCGGATATTGGCGGTAACAATCCGCTGGCGGGATTGTATTCAACGGACGCCGGCGGCTTGGTTGGGTCAACTTGGACCCCGCCAAGCCCCGGCGTCTTTCATTTCCCGTCGGATTCCGGACTCTCATCATCCGACGGATCAGGCGAAGGGGGCTCGGCGGTGTACTCAAACACTTTTCGGACGTATTTTACGAACGGCATCGATTGAATCGGCTTGATCAGCCCCACCTGGGTTGTTCCCTCAATAGCCCCGTTTTCCGCGTCGACGTCGTCGACCGTCAACCCCGCCCCACGCAACTGCTCGACCGCCTCTTCCAATCGCAGGGGGAGCGGATCGGCTAAAATAACCACGACATCGGCTAATTCGGCGTCCTGCGCATCCATCGGGTGACACTCCTTACATTTGCCGACCGATTTTATACGGATTTTCAGGTCTGAAAACCGAATAAATCCTGGCCGGCGCTCTTGCCAAAAGGGCGTCTCCAGCGGCGCAAATATTGCGCCGGCGGCGATATGGGCGGCTCCCTTTTGGGCCGCGCCAGACGCCCATTTTATCCGGTCCTGAGGCCTCAGTCATGACGCTGGATTTTATTTGCAAGGCCGGAAGCCTTTGTTTAGACTTCGCTTTCGTTCGGGGCGGAGTTCCGATTGATCCGGACAGGATGTCGCGTGTAAGAAGTTCGCCAAGGCACAACGGCGATAGGCGGTTATTAATCCGCCCTCGACGGCTTGGGTGCCGGAGGAGTGTGTGGCGGGCATTTGTTTCTCGATCGCGACGTGTTCCCGGCCGCGTGGAGTTCGAGCACCAGCGCTATACCCCAGACGGTCTTCCCCAGAAATGATTCGCCATCGCCCGCTGTTTGCAAGGTCGGTATCCGTCTCCGCGACTTGGATGTCGCATCGCCCGCGTTAGGCTCGTTTCACGCCGAGGGCCTCGGTAGCTTGCCTAGAGCCTCCGGGGAGCGTGATCTGCAAAAGGAGCATCACTGTGTTGTTCAAACCCACCGGCCGGAGTAACAGTCATCGCAACCGAAACTCGCGCCGGTATGCCTCGGCGCCGGACCGCTACCGCCGGCTGGCTCGCCTGGGGATCGCCGCCGCGATGGCTTTTCCGCCCGGCATACTGCAGCAGGCCCGCGTCTTCGCCGACGATGCTTCTTCCAATCCAAGTTCCGGCAACCAGAAATTAAGCGACAGCGACATGCTCAAGCTGGGCATGGCCCAGTTTGACAACGGACAATACGAAGAAGCCGTCGGGACTCTCAAGCAAGTCAACGCCACCAACCTGAGCGCTTCCGACCAGCAGCAACTTGGCGACACGCTCAGCAAGGCCCAGGATGCCGCCACCGAACGTCAGGCGGCGCGCGACGAATTTCAGCGCGGCGAAGACGCGCGTTTGGCCAATCGTCCCGACGAGGCGGCGGCGCACTACCGCGCGGTTCTCAGCAACGATAAGGCCGACGATGGAACTCGCCAGAAGGCCAGCGAGCAATTGGCCCTGGTTCAGGCGACCGGGGGCGGAACCGGCGCCGCTCCTGAAAGCAACGACGGCAAAGCCGCGTATGAACGCGGCGTCGCCGAGTACAAGCAAGCGCAGTGGTCGCAAGCCCAGGCGGATTTCACTTTGGCGCAGCAAATGGGATATTCCGCCGGCTTCCTGCAGGCCAGCCCCGCGGATTACTTGAAGAAAATTCAGGATCAGGAAAACGAGGCCCTGGAAAACCAGGCCGAACAGCAGGCGCAGGAGCAAAAGGTCCAGGCTCGCGCCGCTTACGAACAGGCGCGGGAAGAATATCGGCAGGGGAAATGGGACGATGCCCGGCGCGATTTCACCCGCGCCCGCGATTTGGGTTTCAAGCCGGGGTTCCTCGAAGGGCTTTCTCCCCAGGAATATCTGACGCGCATGGACGAGAAGGAGGCTGAGGAGGCCCGTCTCGCGCAGCGCAGCAACCCGGGCGCGGCGGCCAGCGGCTCTTCGTCGGCATCGGATCAGACCGTCAACCTGGCGGTGGGCGATTCGTCGACTCAATCGACCAGCGGTTCCGAAGCGCCCACGCCGGTGATGCCGCCCGCGGAGTTGCCGCCGACTCCGCCACCGCCCGCGCCGGTGGAACAAGCGCCTCAGCAAACCACCCAGCAGCAGCAGGCGTTTCAGGCGCAAGGGCTGGTCGATTTGGGAGCCAAGGCCGAGACGGCTGGGGACAACCAGGAAGCTCTCAGCGACTACAGCCAGGCCGTCAATCTCGATCCGACCAACACCCAGGCGGTGGAAGGCCGGGACCGAATGACGGCGAAAGTCGGTCAGGCGGCTCCCGGCGCCGGCAGCGCTTTGACCGAGCGCGAACACGAAATTCAGCAGATTCGCGACGCGATCACCTTTAAGTTCAACAACGCCCTGGGCGACGCCCGCACCGCCTGGACCAACGGAGATTTTGCCGACGCTCAGAACGATGTCGCCGACGCCCAGGCCGCGCGCGATCAGGATCCGTCGGTCTTCAGCGAATCGGATCTGCGCCGAATGGACGCGACTCTCACCCGCTCCCGCAACGATCTGGCCAGCGCCCGCGCCGTCTACGACCAGCAGGCGCGCAACGCGGCCGCCCAGGAATCGGCCCAGCGCGAGGCCCAGCGCCTCCAGCAAGCGGCGATCGAGCGGCGAACCACCATCGAATCGCTGATCAAGCTTTCTCGAACGCTGGTCTGGCAGCAAAATTACTCCGCCGCCTTGGGAGTCGTCGATCAGATTCTCAAACTCGATCCGCAAAATGATTACGCCCTGGGCGTTCGTCAGTTGATCGAGGACAAGGCCATTTTGCAGGAGCAGGCCAAGTACAAGGAACGGTTTGATTACAACTTTGAAAAGCAGTTGAACAACGCCGACGAGCAGTTGATCCCTTATGACGACGTATTCCGTTTTCCGGACAACTGGCCGGACCTCTCGGACATGCGGGATCGGGAAGTTCAGGACAAATCCGCCAGCAAAGAGGATCAGGCGGTTCAGGCGTTATTGGATCGGCGGCTGCCGACGATTCAGCTGCCGCAGGTCGCTCTTACGGACGCCATCGATTTCCTGCGCGATACGACGGGCGCCAATATCCTGGTGAACTGGAAAGCCCTGGAGGCCGCCAGCATCGATAAGCAGACCCCCGTGACGGTTTCCCTGCACGACGTGAAATTTTCCAAGGTGCTGGACATCATCCTGTCACAGGCCGGCGGCGGGAAATTGGATCGCACCATCGACGACGGTGTTATCTACATTTCCACCACCGACGAATTGAACAAAGCGGTCATCACCACCGTTTACGACATCCGCGACCTGCTGATCGATCCCAATTTCGATCCCACGATTCCTTCCGTGACGGTCTCCGCGGGCGGCGGCGGCGGCGGCGGCAACCTTCCTTCGAGCACCGGCAACGGCAACGCCAACGGCGGCACCGAGATGCTCCTCCAGGACATCGAAAAGAAGATTCAAAACACCGTCGCCTTCAACACCTGGAAGGTCAACGATCCCAACGGCTACGGCCAGATCGACGACTTCAACGACAATCTGATCATCACCCAGACGCACGCCGTCCATGATCAGATTCGCGATCTCCTGGCGCAATTGCGTGAAAGCCGGGCGCTACAGATCACCGTCGAGGCGCGCTTCCTGATCGTCGGGCGCCACTTTGTGGAATCGGTCGGCATCGGCCTCGACGCCACCGCCAACGCCACCAGCAATCTCGCCGCGGCCGGCGGCACCGGCACCAGCAATTTCACCCCCATTACCATCTCGACAGACAACACCAGCTTCGTCGCCGCTCCAAGCACCGGCGTCCCGGGCTCGCTGGGCAGCGCGCCGGCCCTCTCGTCGATCAGCGGCGGGTTCGGCAATTTCCTGGATAATTTCCAGGTGAGCTTCGTCCTTCAGGCCACCGAGGCCTCCAGCACCAACAGTCTCGTTCATGCCCCCCGCGTTACCCTCTGGGACGGACAAGGCGCCAACATTCAGCAGGAAACCTTGATTCCCTACGTCTCGTCGCTGAACGCCTCGGTCGCCAGCGGCGCCGCCATCGCCACGCCGGTCATCTCCACCGCCGTCGACGGCGTTCGCCTTGAGATCGACCGCGCCGTCGTTACCGCCGATCGAAAATTCGTCACCTTGGACATTCTTCCGGTATTGGATCAGTTCGGCGGGTTCCAGACCTTCGCATTCCAGATCGCCCCGGCGCCAACGACCAGCAGCGCCGGAACAGTCATCAACACCGGCGCCGGCGCCGCCACCCTGGTGGTTCAGGAAGCGATCGAAACCGTTACCGCCGTGCACACCCGCGTCACCGTTCCCGACGGCGGCACCGTGCTTCTAGGCGGCGTGAACATCAACGGCGAAATCGAAGAAGAAGCCGGCATCCCCGTCCTCTCCAAGGTGCCGTTCCTTAAGCGCCTCACCACCAGCACTTCCCACGCCAAGGACGATCAGATTCTGCTCATCCTGGTTAAGCCGACAATCATCATCGACAAGGAAATTGAGGATAGAAACTTCCCGACCCTGTCGGCGAACCGGACGCCATGAGCACGGCCGCCATCCCCGGCGATTCACCCGCGCCTTCCGCGGCCGCAAAGCCGATCTCCGCGCGCCTCCTTTGCACTATTCTTATCGCGGTTCACGCGATCGTTCTCGTCTGGTCGGCGGCCCAAAACTCCGCGACGTTCGACGAACCATGGCATCTGGCCGCGGGGGCGGTTTACTGGCGGTGGGGCGATTTCTCAATTTACAGCCTAAGCCCGCCTCTTCTGCGCCTCTGGGCCGCGGCCCCGGCGATGCTCGCGGGCGCGCAGGTTCCGAATCCTTTACAAGAGCACCAATTCCAGGTCGGCGGCCGCCATATGGCCTATGGGGATGATTTTATCTACGCCAATGTCGCCCGATTCGAACACCTGCTCTTTTTATCCCGCCTGGGTATGATCCCGCTGAGTTGTTTGACCGCACTATTGGTCTTCCAGTGGGCGCGCGAACTATACGGGTCCGCCGCCGCCCTGGCGGCCTGTGCGCTCTATTGCTTCAATCCTTCCGTCCTGGCGCACGCGGCGCTGATAACCACCGATGCCGGCACGATGACCGCGATGTTGCTCGGCTGCTGGCTCTGGTGGCGATTTTGCCGTCGCCCGTCCTTTCTTCGCTGGGTCTGGGTCTGCCTGGCGCTTTTAGCGGTTCATCTTTGCAAATTCACCGCGATTTTAATGTGGCCGATGATGCTGGCGATGGCCGCGCCCTATGCGCTGCGCGGCGGGAAGCGCTGGCGGGTTTATCTCGCCGGCTGGGCCGCGGCGCTGCCGACGACCGTCCTGCTGATCAACGCCGCCTACGGGTTTTCCGGTTCCGGCCGGCCCATCAGTAACTTCCATTTCTCCTCCGCGATGATGCAGCACGTTCAGCAAGACCTCCCGCCGGGGTTCCCCGTGCTCTTGCCCTCCACCATGATGGAGGGGTTCGACGCGCAAAAATTCGACACGTCGCTTGGGTATCCGGCGTACCTGCTCGGAGAAATCTACATCGGCGCCCGCTGGGACTATTATCCCATCGCTCTCCTTTGCAAAACTCCCGTGTCGGTGATGGTGTTAATGTTCCTGGCGGCGGTAACGCTCTTCATTCGCCGGCCCAATCTCGCTCCCGACGATTACGCCGCCCCTTGGAGCATGGCGCTGGCGCCCATCACCTTCCTCACCGGCGTCATGATTATCGGCGACGTCAACATCGGAACCCGCTACATCCTCCCCGCCCTTCCTTTCGCCATGATTCTCACCTCGCGGCTCTGGACCCTTTTTCCACGCGCCCCCAAACTCATCGGGCGCATTCGCGACGGATTGGTCTTCGTCGCGGCCGTGGAAGCCCTCGCGGTCGCGCCCTGGTTTATCAGCTACGTCAATTTCGCCGCCGGCGGTCCTTCCAACGGCTGGCGATTGCTCAGCAATTCCGATTTCGATTGGGGCCAGGGTCTCATCGCCCTGCGAGATTGGATGAGCAGTCACAACGTTCCGAAAGTCACCCTGTTTTATTTCGGTTACGTCGATCCGGTTGCTTACCAGGTCAACTACGAGCCGATATCGGCAACTTCCAAGGCGCCCTATTTCGCCATCAGCGCCTTCTACGTGCAGGGTATGCTCAATCGCGTCCTCCTGGCGCCGCGCGAGCGCCGTTTGATGGCGATTCCATACAGCGCCGAACTGCAACAAAGGGAGCCGATTGCCGTCGTGGCCAATACGATCTTCATTTACGACGGCCACGACGTCGAGGCGGCCGTGCTTGAGTACGAGGCGCGACACCGCTCACTGCGGCCCTGACGGAACCAGCAGGCGAATCCCAAACCGATTATCGCGCAGCGGCTGCGCCCCCAAATCCAGCGGCATATCGCGCTGCTGGTAGTGCGAAGTGATCCACGCCCCCAGATCGCGCCCATAATCAACGCCGAAAAATGGCACCCCGAACTCCGACGTATCCTTGTGCACGATCATGACACAATCCGGCGGATGCCGCCGCAGGGCCGCCAGCATGTTCGATTCGCCGAATAGCAGCAGGTCCGGCGGATTGAAATTGACGTAGGGCGTCGCCGTGCGCCGCCGCGACAAATAGTTGATCATAATCCCCTCGGGAAAACAGGTCAGCGTCTGGTCTGGCCCAAGCCGCCGCGCCAGCGCCACGGCGCGATTAATGATCGCCCCATTTTGACTCGCCAGAAATTGGTCAGGTCCGCCGCCCACAGTGACCGTAAGCCGTCCGATTCCCGTCGCGGTGATCGCCAGGTGGACGATCAGCACCGCGCCCCAAAGTCCGGCGATTCCGGCGAAATAGACCGCGGCGTTTCCGCCGAGTTTTCTCACGCCCGTTCCGATCCAGCCAAAGAGCGACGTGATCAGCAGCATCGTCGCCGGCATCGCCAGCCAGCAGCCGTAATGTTCGATGCGCGAGTACAAAATGATTTTCCCCAGCAGCAGGATCGCCAGTGTCCCGAGTATCACCGCCAGCGCCGCCACGTCGCATTTGCAGCGGCGGCGGTGCACCATCCCCACAACGGCGACGGCCATCGCCACCACCGGCAGCGGGCGAAAAACGGACCTCCAATCCACATCCCGCCATCGCAGTGCGATCAAACCGATTCCGGCCAGGGCCGCCGCCGTCGCGAAGGCGCTTACGCGTGTTTTCCCGGCGCATCGCGCCCAGACCGCCGCCGCGGCGATAATGGCCAGATATATCCCGCTCCACTTGGCCAATTCGAGCAGACTTTGCGCCGGATGATCCATCCCCATGCTGTGCCGATAGAACTGCTGCTGCGTCACTCTCCCCGCCAGCAGCGCCGGCCACATTCCCGCCGTCCCGCGCAAGGCTTCGTGAATCGGCATCGCCAGCCCCAGCAGCAGCGTGCTGACAATCGGCGGCAATATCGCCGCCGTCAAAAACATGGCGATCGCGCCGGTGGTACGGCGCTGCGTCCCGCGCGATTCCAAACAGTAGATCAGAATTCCCAATCCCGCCGCGCCAACATCCGCGACAAAAAATTCCGCGCGGGTGAGAAAAACCATTCCCGTCAGAAATCCCGCCCCCGCCGCATCGATCGCGCGGCCATATTTCACCAGTCGCCAGGCAAAAATCACCGCCCCCAGGCTGAGCAGCATCCCGTGCGTGTATTCGTATTCGTAGGGACAAACATAGTTGTAATTCCCGGTTGGCATCGGGTGCGCGAACGCGAATAGGATCACGAACGAAAGCGTCGCCACAGTCGCGGCGGCCCGCCCGGCCAATTGCAAGCAGAGGTAATAGATTTCCGCGATGATTCCGACGAGTACCGGCAAATTCGCCAGAACCAGCGTCAGCAAACTGGCGCCAAAAATCCGAAAGGCCAGGGCGTTGTAATAAACCGACAAGGGCCCCGTGTAATGGGCGATATCGCGGTAGAGCACGTCGCCTGCCGCCAGCCGCCATGGGACATACAACTGTACGCCGAAATCGACCAGCACATCGGGCCAGGTTCCCCAGGTCCAGATGAGCATCGCCGCCGCCGCCGCCAACGCCGCCGCCGGTCCAAACCAGCGCCGCTCCCACAAGAGCGGCGGTTCAGTGGATTTATCTTCCAGCGCACTTGGCTTAGCGGAGAAAGCGGTCATGTTTCGATTGCCGCCCGCGATGGGCCGCCGGAGCTTTATACCCCGCCATCCCACCTTACGACATTGCCCGCCTCAAAGGTTTTGCTTGACACTGCCGGGTCGTCGGCGTAACAGTATCCTATGGAACACCCCAAGATCGTCTACGACGCTATTACTTTTGACGACGTGCTCCTGATCCCCGCCCGCAGCGGTTTTGTGCCCGCCGATGCCGACACTCACACGCATTTGACGCGGCGAATCGAGCTGAACATTCCGCTGATCTCCGCGCCCATGGACACCGTCACCGAAGCCGCCCTGGCCATCGCCCTGGCGCAGGAGGGCGGCATCGGGATCATCCACAAAAATCTCTCCATCGAGAATCAAGCCCGCGAAGTGGAAAAGGTCAAGCGCAGCGAAAACGGCGTCATCGTCGATCCGATCACGTTACCTCCAACGGAAACCATCGCCACCGCCCGGCGCGTCATGCGCGAATATAACGTCAGCGGTATCCCCATCGTCGAAGGTTCGCCCGGCGTTTCGCACGTTCCTCCGCGCCGCCACACCGGCAACGGCGGCGGAAAATCCCCGCGGCTCGTCGGCATCATGACCCGCCGCGACCTGAAATTTCAAGAAGACGACAATCGGAAAATCGGCGAGGTCATGACTCGCGAAAATCTCGTCACCGCACCCGAGAATACGACCCTCGACGAGGCCGAGAGCATTCTCTACCGCGCCAAGGTCGAGAAACTGCTTCTGGTCGATAAAGAGAGCCGCCTGGCCGGCTTGATCACGATGCGCGACATCGACAAGATGCATCAGTACCCCAATTCCTGCAAAGACAAGCGCGGTCGCTTGCGCGTCGGCGCCGCGACCGGCGTTCTGGACATGGCCCGCGTCGAAGCCCTGATCCGCGCCGATGTCGATGTGCTGGTCGTCGACACCGCGCACGGCCACAGCCAAAACGTCATCGACACCGTCAGGGAGATCAAGCGGAAATACGAAATCGAAGTGATCGCCGGTAACGTCGCCACGCCGGAAGGGGCCCGGGATTTGATCGAAGCGGGCGTCGATGGCATCAAGGTCGGCATCGGCCCCGGAGCGATCTGCACCACCCGAATTATCTCCGGCGTCGGGGTCCCCCAAATTACCGCGATCATGAACGCCGTCTCCATTGCGGATATGACCGGCATCCCCGTGATCGCCGACGGCGGTATCCGCCACAGCGGCGACATCACCAAAGCCATCGCCGCCGGCGCCAGTTGCGTCATGATGGGCAGCCTTTTTGCCGGCCTCGACGAGTCCCCTGGGGAACTGGTCATTCATCAGGGAAGGCGCTACAAAACTTATCGTGGCATGGGTAGCATGGGGGCCATGATCAGCGGCTCCAAAGACCGTTACGGCCAGGCCGGCGTCCGCGAGACCACCAAACTGGTCCCCGAAGGCGTCGAGGGACGCGTCCCCTATCGCGGCGAACTCAGCGATTTTGTCTATCAAATGGTCGGAGGCGTACGGGCGGGAATGGGGTATTGCGGCGCTAAAAATATCGAGGCCCTTCGCAAGGAGGCCCGCTTCTGCCGCGTCTCCTCCGCGAGCATGGCCGAGAGCCATCCGCACGACATCACCATCACCAAAGAGTCCCCCAATTATACGGTTGAATATGCCGATGAGATTCGACCCGGTCGCTGATCGGCGGTTGGGAGGTAGCTATGTTTCGCGCTCACGCGTTCTTCGCCGAACCCCGGCGAGTGATTCCGCTGGCGGCCTGCCTGGCGGGCCTGCTGACATTGGCGGCTTGCGACATGGACTCCGGCAATTCCGACGATTCCGACCCGACCACACGCGCGCTGGCCGATCCGATGAACGCCGCTCCCAATTTCGACAACGACACCGTCACCGGCGGCGGCACCGCCAATTTCGATTCCAAGGCCTTTAATAAGGACGTCAATCATGTTCTCAATCCTCCGTAAAAGCATGATCGTTGGGGTTCTGGCGTTGCCGCTGTGCGCCTGTCAGACCTTGCCCCGCGTGGCGGATCCTGAGCCGCTGAATCCGGTGCCTCCGATTCCCGACGCCGCCATGCGCGCCCGCCAGTGGGATCCCTCCGCCGCCGTTTATTCCACCGGCGGGGTCTGGGCCTGGCCGAATTACATCACCTGGGTTCCCGATCCCCTCGACGCCCCCGCCGACCCCTCCTGGGAAACAACTCTCTTCCTGGGCAATGTGGCCTACAGCCCGGTTCCGGCCTGGACATACGATCCGATGTGGAAAATGGTGCTTTACCAGGAGTTGAGCATGGACCCGACCTACACCGCGATGCCCGTGCTGCCGCCCAGTACGCAGCCGACGACCCCTCAATAACCGGTACGGCGCCAGAAAAAAGGGGAACGGATGCCCTTATCCCGATCGCAGGTTTGTCAGTCCGCCGGCGCTAAACTTTCAGCCGCGCTGCCCACGATTCAAACCGCCCGCGCTCTGGTGGGATTGGACGGCTTTATCGACGAAATCATAGCCGTGGTCGATAAACGCCGCGATGCCGACCATTTCGATCCCGTTTCCACCATCCAGGCGATGGGCGAAAAAGTGCTCCGCGCCGCGGGCCAATCCAGCAATTACGAATTACTGGTCAAACAAATCAAACTCGGCGGCAACGGCCCCATCATGGCCAACGCGCTGGCGACCGCGGGGATCGACGTCACCTACATCGGCAACCTCGGATTCCCCGACCCCCACCCAGTCTTCGCCGATTTCGCGGCTAAAGCCAAAGTCATCACCGTCGCCGAGCCCGGCCATACTGACGCATTGGAATTCCAGGATGGAAAACTCATGCTCGGCAAATACCAATGCCTTTCCGAAATCACCTGGGATCGTCTCATCCAGTGCATGGGCATGGAGCAAATGAAAAAAACCGTCGCCGCCGCCCGGCTCATCGCCATGACCAACTGGACTATGATCCCCCACATGGCGGAGATTTGGGAAGAGCTGGGCGCGCTCATCGCCCAATCGCCCCTGCCGGGCAGGAAATTCTTCGTCGATCTGGCCGACCCCGAAAAACGCACCCAACAGGACATTCTCCATGCGATGGCCGCCT
>JBEKPV010000016.1:0-30405 GCA_049520395.1 Tepidisphaeraceae bacterium | reverse complement strand
AACCTGAAGGAATCGACTCAGATCGCCCAGGCGATCGGCGCCGGGACCTTCGCGGTGGACGATTCGGAAATGGAAAAGATCGCCATCGCGATTCGCGCGAAAATGAAATTGTCCTGCGTGGTGGTTCATCCGCGCCGCGGCGCCGCGGCTGCCACCGAAGGCGAATCGGCGCGGTTCGCCGGGCCGTTCGTTCTCGAACCCAAAATCAGCACGGGCGCCGGTGACCATTTCAATGCCGGCTTCTGCCTCGGCCGCACCCTCGGTTTGTCCCTGGAAGAATGTCTCTGCACCGGCGTGGCGACCAGTGGCTATTACGTCCGCACGGCCCAAAGTCCCACCGGAAAGCAACTGGCCGATTTCGCGGCGGCACTCCCCCCTCCACAGCAATAAAAAAAGCGGCGCATTTCGCGCCGCCGCATATTCAATGTTCTTTAAGCGAACCCAGTGTCGTTTCAGGTATTCATGCCGTCGATCGTCGGCGGCATCTTGGTGATCTTAATCGTCGGATGAACCGACGACGTGCTCAGCGTCGAATGACGGTGCCTATGCGACGATAGCGACGAATGCGCATTGCCCTTGTGATGCAACCGGCGGTGATGCAGGCTGCTGAGCATGACGTGTTTGTGATGGTGTCGACTGCTCAAAGTGCGGTGATGATGCCTGGTCAAGGTCGTGCTGCCCAGCGTCGAGACGGCGGGAACGGTCAGCAGGGCGGCGATCGCCCACTTAAGGATCGTGGACTTATTCATGACTTTACTCCTTGGGAACGACATTTCCCGCGCGACATCGCCCGGGCTAACCCCTTTATCGGACCGCCCAATCCCAAAAGATGAAAAAATCCACAACCCCGCGAAAAGCCATGTATTATTCGTCTTCCATCATCGTTTCGCGCACGACTTCCTCGATCGTCGTCACCCCGTCATAAATCGCCAGTAGCCCGCACTGCCGGAGCGAACGCATTCCCCGCTTCTTGGCCTCGTTCCTCAAAACCTGCGTGCTCGCATGCTGAACGATCATGTCGCGCATATCGTCATCCACCATCATGATCTCATAAATGCCCATGCGCCCGCGGTATCCGGTGTTGTTACAGGCCGGGCACCCCTTGCCGTAGTAGATTTTCTTCCCGGCCACGTCCTCCGGCTTTAGCTCCAGCTCCATGAGCTGTTCCAGCGAAGGCGTGAATTCCGCTTTGCAGTTATTACAGATTTTCCTCACCAGTCGCTGGGCGACAATTCCTTCAATCGTCGCGGTCACCAAAAACGGCTCCAGTCCCAAATCGAGCAAACGGGCGACAGCGCTCGGGGCGTCGTTCGTATGCAATGTGCTGAAAACCAGGTGACCGGTCAGCGACGCCTGCACGGCGATTTCGGCAGTCTCCTTATCGCGGATTTCGCCGACCAGAATAATATCCGGGTCCTGACGCAACATCGCTCGCAAGATTCTGGCGAACGTCAATTCGATATCCGGCTTGATCTGGCATTGGATGACCCCGTCGATGTCATATTCAACCGGGTCTTCGGCGGTAATTAATTTGCTGCTGGGATCGTTCAATTCTCGCAGAGCCGAATAAAGCGTGGTCGTTTTGCCCGACCCGGTCGGCCCCGTGACGATCACAATCCCGTTGGGCTTGCGGATGAGTTGCCGAAGCACGCCCAGGTCGTCCTCGCGAAGCCCAATCTTATCCAGGTCCAGGCTCACGTTGGCGCGGTCCAGCACGCGCATCACGACGCTTTCCCCGAACATCGTCGGCAAAATGCTCACGCGCAAGTCGATCGGCTGGTTATTCACGGATAGCTCGATGCGCCCGTCCTGCGGCAGACGCCGCTCCGCGATATCCAGATTCGCCATGACCTTGATGCGGCTGCTGATCGCCGGCGCGATGTGCGAAGGCGGCGGCATCATCTCGTACAGCACCCCGTCGATGCGGTAACGCATCTTGAATTCACCCTCGAACGGCTCAAAGTGAATGTCCGACGCCTTGTCCTTGATGGCCTGCAGCAAAACCAGGTTAATCAGCTTCCGCACCGGATTGGAATTCGCCGCCTCCGACAGGCTGTCCATGTCGATCGATTCGCCGCGATTTTTCAAATCCTTCAGCGTGTCGTCCTGCGCCAGTTCACCCAGCACTTCGCCCAGCCCCTCCGCGACCGCCTGATAATATTTCCCGATCAGCTTATCCAGTTGTTCCGGGTCCGCCGCGATCTTCGCGGTCACTTTGTATCCCATCACCGTGCGCAAATCGTCCAGCGCCCGGAAGTTTTCGTGCGATGCCATCGCCACGACCAGAGTTTTAGTCGCCGGATCGAAACTGATCGGCAGCACTTTGTTGGTGGTGGCGAACTGCGGCTGAACCGCCGCGATCGTCGCCGTGCCGATTTCGATCCCCTCCAGATTCACCAGTTCAAACCCCTGCTGCGCCGCCAGCGCGATATTCAGGTCCGCTTCCTTGATGAATCCCATGTCGATCAGGATTCGTCCCAGCGCCCCACCTTTTTGCTTTTGATAGCTCAGCGCATCCTGGTATTGCTCGCGCGTTACGCGGCCCATCTTCTGCAAAACCCGGCCGAGCTGACGCCCTTTCAGTTCGCTGATCGGCGGTAATGCGGTGCGACCGCCCGGCGCGGGCGTCCCAGCGGCCGGTACAGTTCCCGGCGCTGCCATCGCCGGCGGTGGGGGGGCAGTGGGCGGATTCTTCGCAGCTTCCGGCGGAGCGCTGATCGGCACGGCCGGCGCCGGCGGTTTCACCGGGCCATTGCCTCCGGGTTGCGCGCTTCCATTTCCCCCCGGTTTAATGGGAACAGACCCAGCCGGCGGTATGCGCGTGATCGGCACTGAAGCCATCCTCGGCGGATGCTGCGGCTGCTTGCCCGGTTCCCCCGGCGGGGTTGGTTTATTCGGTATCGCTTGTGACATCGCCCGACCCTCGATCCTGGTTTATTTTTTCCCCTGCAGTGCCTGCAACCGAGCCCGATTCGCTTCGATCTGAGCCCGCCGCTCAGCCTCGCTCTGCCCCGGAGCCGCACCGCCGCCGCCTGGAGCGCCCGGTTTCGGCTTCGCGGGCGTCTGGCCCGCCGCCTCCGGGCCTTCGGCGCCCTCCGCGGGCTCGGCTCCATGCGCCGAAAACTCATCCGCCAATTTGCCGATATCGATCCCCGCCCTCTGGAAGCGGTCCATCATCTGGCCGGCGACTTTGCTCTTATCGATCGCCTCTTCCGGGCTGATTTTCCCCGCGTTGTACAACGTCCAGAGCGAATCATCCAACAGCAGCATCCCATACCGCTTGCCGGTCTGAATTTCCGAGTCGATGCGGAACACTTTGTTTTCGCGGATCAAATTCTGAATCCCCGGCGTCACGAACATGAATTCATACGCCGCGACTCGACCCTCCACGTCCACTCGCGGACACAGCGCCTGCGACAGCACCGCGATTAAATTGTTCGCAAGCTGCACGCGAATCTGTTCCTGCTGATCCGTTGGGAAGGCGTCGATGACTCGGTTGATGGTGCTGGCCGCGCCGCTGGTATGCAGCGTGCCGAAAACCAAGTGTCCGGTTTCCGCCGACGTGATCGCCGCGCTGATGGTCGCCAGATCGCGCATTTCGCCGACCAGCATCACGTCTGGGTCCTGACGCAAAGCGCGGCGCAACGCCTCGGCGAAATTCGGCACGTCCACGCCGACTTCCCGCTGTACCACCAGCGATTTCTTATGCTGGTGATAATATTCAATCGGGTCTTCCATCGTGATGATGTGCCGATCGAAATTCTCATTGATGTAATTGACCATGCACGCCAGCGTCGTCGTTTTGCCGGAACCGGTGGGCCCGGTGACCAGGAAAATTCCGCGCGGACGGCGGCAAATCTGTCTCGCCATGTGCGGCAGACCAATCTCCTCGAACGTCAGCAGTTTGTTGGGAATTCGCCGCAAGACCAGACTCGCGAAACCTTTTTGCTTGAAGACCGAAACGCGGAATCGCGCCTCGGTGCCGAAGGCAAACCCGAAGTCGCCGCTGCCCGTCTCCTCGAATTCCTGTTGAATGCGCTCCGGCGTGATCGACTTCATCAGCGCCATCGTGTCTTCCGGCTCCAGCACCTTGGTCTGCAAATCCCGCAAATGACCATTGAGGCGCAACACCGGCGGCTTACCCACCGCCAGATGCAAGTCCGACGCCCCGCGCCGCACGCACGTCTCCAGCAACCGATCGATCTGAATGGTAGAGGCCATAACGAATCGTACTCCGCGCTAAAAACCTAAAGCTGGGCGATTCCCTCGATCTGCGCGACTTTCACCACTTCTTCCGCGGTCGTCACGCCCGAAAGCACTTTCAATCGCCCATCCTGCAGCAGGCTCTTCATTCCACTGGCCAGCGCCGCCTTACGAATCTTGTTGGTCGGCGCCCGCTCGAACGCCAGCGTCCGCAGCTCATTATTCATTTGCATCAGCTCGAAGACGCCGATGCGCCCGCGGAATCCGGTCGACGAGCAGTAATCGCATCCGCGCGCCTTATAAACATTCCGTTCCGTCAAATCCTGCGGCTTAATCCCCGCCAGCTTCAGCCACATCGGGTCCGGATCCTTATCCACCTGCTTGCACTTCGGACACAGGGCCCGGATCAATCGTTGCGCCAGCACCGCCTGAATGCTGCTGGCCACCAGGAACGGCTTAATCCCCATATCGATCAAGCGGGTAATCGCGCCCGGCGCGTCGTTGGTATGCAGCGTACTGAATACCAGGTGGCCCGTCAGGGCCGCCTGAATCGCGACTTCCGCCACTTCCTTATCGCGAATTTCGCCGACCAGAATGATGTTGGGCGCCTGACGCAACATCGAGCGCAGAATCTTGGAGAAACTCAACCCGATATTTTCGCGCACCTGGCACTGGTTGATCCCGATGAAATTGTATTCCACCGGGTCTTCCGCCGTGATGATCTTGCGGTCCGGCCGATTCAATTCATTGAGCGCGCCATAAAGCGTCGTCGTTTTTCCCGATCCCGTCGGCCCGGTCACCAGGAATATCCCGTTGGGCCGCTTGATGATCTTTTGGAAAATCTTGTAGTCGTCTTCCTCGAACCCCAGGTTCTGAATGCCGATGCGGACGCTGTCCGGGCGCAAAATACGCAATACCACTGATTCCCCGTGATACGCCGGCAGCGTGCTCACGCGGAAATCGATATTGACCTTATCCACCATCAATTTGATGCGCCCGTCCTGCGGCAGGCGCTTTTCGGCGATGTCGATCCCCGCCATGATTTTCAATCGAGCGATCAGCGGGCCCCGCATTCGCAGCGGCACCCGATCGCGCTCAATACATTCCCCGTCGATCCGATACCTCAATCGCACCCGGTCCTTCATCGGCTCGACGTGAATATCGCTCGCCCGGCTGCGAACCGCCTCGCTGATCATCGAGTTCACCAATTTAATGATCGGCGCCTGCGTCGCGTCGGCCCCGCCGCCCGCCTCTTCGCCCACCGCCAGGTCGATCGACCGATCGATCGACCGGTCCAGCGACTTATCCATCGATTTATCGAGAGATTTATCCAGCGATTTATCCAGCGAATCGCGCAAGCGGTCGATCGTCCGGTCCATCGTCTTGTCGATGGTGTTCGTCGCGTTGGTATTGAATATCTGATCCAGCACCGATTTGATCCGGCTCTTGGGCGCCAGCACCGTGCGGAAATCCTTGTTCAGCCGAAATCGCAAAATATCCAGCATCTCCAGGTCCAGCGGATCATGGATCGCCAGGCGCAGCTTTCCCCCTTCATTGCCCAGCGGCAGGACCAGATGCTTCCTCATGATGTCATCGGGAATCAGCGTGGCCGCATTGGCCGGTACGGCGCTCTTGTCCAGATCGATATACTCCATGTTGTGCTGCTGCGCCAGCGCTTTATAGACGTTGGACTCGCTGACCAATTTCAACTCCATCAAGGCTTCGCCAATGCGCTGTTTGCTGGTCTTGGCGTGCTCCAGCGCCTTCTCCACTTCCTTGGTGGAGATGATGCCCCAATCGACCAGGATTTCGCCCAGTCTTTTCTGCTGTTTCGCCATGAAAACCTCTCGGCGGCCCAAGCCCGCCATTGGCCGCGTCAACCGCGCCAATTCATTCTACGCCACGATCCAGCCCATGCTCGCTCGACTGATTATCATTACGGTGGGATACGCGCGGCAGTTTGGTAAAAGTTCGTATCTAGCGGTTTGTCGAATCAACGCCAACCCCAATTTTACCTCAACCAATCCCCCCTTCACAAGCGGAAACCGGCCAATTTTCAGGCGACTTTTCGCCGATTTGCCAACCCACACCCCCTAGGCTATGACATCGCCATGCCCAGGCTCAAAGCCGCGCAGCGACGCGACCAACTGATGGCGGTGGCGACCAAACTTTTCGCCAAATGGGGCTATAACGCGACCACCACCGCCGCCATCGCCGAAGCCGCCGGCGTCACCGAGCCGATCCTCTACCGCCACTTTTCAAGCAAACAGGAGCTTTTCGTCGCCATCACTCGCGCCATGAGCCAGCACACTCTCGATTATTGGCAAGAGCAGACCGAAGGCATCCACGGCCCCGCCGAAAAACTCCGCGCCATCGCCAAGGGTTTTCCCGACCACATCCGCAAACTGGAAGACGCCTATCACGTCCTGCACGGCGCCCTCGCCACCAGCCGCGAGCGAAAAGTGCTGGCGGTCATCCGCGAGCACTATGTCGAAATCGAAAAATTCTTCGCCGGCATCATCATCCAGGGCCAATCCACCGGCGAATTTCACAAAGAAATGGACCCCCGTCTCCCCGCATGGCAGCTCATCAACATCGGCATCGGCTACGCCATGATCGCCCTGAACCTTCCGAGCCTGGAACATTTTTCCGTGGAAGAAGGAATTGAGCACATCTTGCGTGGTTTGAAAGCGTGAAAAAAATGCTGAATGATGAATGCTGAATGATGAATAAAATGCGAAGACCTGGACTTCCCCGCCTTTAATTCAGCATTCATCATTCAGCATTTCCCCAAAAATGCCAGAAGGCCCACGAAGTGACTCGCGACGTCACCGCGTGGGCCAGCCGTGTGTTTCCACCTGGCGCTCTGGTTCGGACCGATTTTTTTGGCAACCTGCTCCTGGGCCTGGGCCCGCCTCGATCCGCTCAGCATGAAGAAGCAGTTGCCTGCTGATTCACACAGACGGTTGACCGCGACTGTATCCGCCGCGGTCGCACGCCCAACAGGGCGGCATGGCGGTTTCCCGACTGGACGGCCGTGGGTTACGCTTTCCCGAGCCCGTTCCTAGGATCGCGACTCCGTGGCGCTGCCGTTACCAGAGCGCTAAGAGCCGACTGGGCTCGATTCGTCGAGGATCGGGGGACTCTCTCCCCGCGGTTCCACGAATCACAGGCGGCGACTTTAACCCGGATTGCCGGAGGCGTTTTTGGCGCCTTGCCTTTCGGGTGGCCTCATCGCTGGCCGCCGACTTTCGCCGTGCCCGCTCTTGGAATTGCTTTGCACGGTCTTCGCGTTAGAAAGTCGGACCTGGTTGTCAGGAGCGTTCTCCTTTTTCGCCGGCCACTTCCGTGTCCGACGACTGACGGGAAATATACTCACTCGCGCAAAAATCCTCGTAAGAAATTCACTCTCCGACCCCAAGTTATCCACCGCCGCGCGCAACTGCTGAATTGGCAAGTAAAATCATGGTGCATAAACCGGTGGATAATCTGATCCACCCTTTGGCGGCCAATTTAAATGGTACGATAGTCCCCCATGCAGTTATCCAGCCAAAACTCCGAAATCCTGCTGGATTTAGCCGCCGATCTCATCCGCCGCGAATTAACCCCCGCCCCCAGGCCGCCGGTATTTCCGCAAGATCCCGTCCTCCGCCAACCCGCCGGCTGCTTTGTCTCTCTCCACGAGCACACCACCCACAATCTTCGCGGCTGCATCGGAACCCTGCAAAGCGATCGTCCCCTACTCGAAACTCTCGCCGCCGCCTGCACTGGAGTCCTAAAAGACCCCCGATTCACCCACCACCCCGTCACAATCCATGATTTGCCCCAACTCGAATTGGAAATCACCGTCCTGGAGAAAATGCAGCCCGTCCCCACGCCCCTGGATTTCGAGCCGCGGACTCACGGAATCTATCTAAAAATCAACGAACGCGCCGGCTGTTTCCTCCCCCAGGTCGCCCGCGAAACCGGCTGGACGCGCGAGCAACTACTCGCCAGGCTCTGCACCGAAAAACTCGGCCTCCCCCCCGAATCCTGGCGCAGTCCCGCCGCCAATATGGCGGTCTTCAACGCCCAGGTCATCGGCCCGCGTCCGTTTTTTCCGGGGTGAAGGGTAGCGGGGAGGGAAACCAAGATCCGTGAGCGTCAAAATGCGTTATTCCCCCAAGCTTCGACTCGGCAAATCCCCTTCCCCCAAAATCGGCAACTGCACCTTCACGCTCCGATCCTGCCCATCATCGATCCCCGGCGCCGACCCAATAAACTTCTGATCGATCTTCTTCACATGCCTTACCGGCAAATGGTCCGCCGGTCCCAAATCCGGCGACCCCGCCCCATCATGCCTGGCCAGCACGTTGTAATACTGATCGCGCTGAGCCGGTATCCACCCCGCATCGCGGATCAGTCGGCAAATCTCGCGTTCGCTAAGTTTATAAGTCGTCCCCGCCGCGCTGACGACATTCTCCTCCATCATGACGCTTCCCATATCGTTCGCTCCGAACAGGAGGGCCATCTGCCCGATCTTCGGCCCCATCGTCACCCAACTGCTCTGCAGCGACGGCACGTTATCCAAAAACAACCGCGCGATCCCCAGCATGCGCAGATATTCCTCAGCCCCCGCCATCCTCACCACGCGCCCGCGCAGAATGTCGTCGTTGGTCGATTCATCAAACGGCCCATACACATCCGGATCCCACTCCGCCGCACGCCCCAGCGGCGTATTCTCCCGCTGAAACGGCCAATGAATAAACGCCGTATAACTCCCCGCAACCTCCGGCAATTCCCCCTGAAAAGGCGATTTCGCAAACACCCCCGCCCTCCGCGTTTGAATTCTCTCCACTCCGTCTCTTCGTCTCTCCGTCTCTCCGTCTCTGAGCCCCAGCGCATAATCCTGCATATCCCTCACCGCTCCCATATGCTCGATGCGCTCCCTGACAAATTCGATATGCCCGATGAGCATGGTGACGCTGCTGTTCATCCCCTCTTCGTGCGCCACGCGCATCACGCGCATCCAATCATCGCCCGAGCATTTCCCCAGTCCGATGCGCCGCCTGACGCGCGGCCCGAAAATCTCTCCGCCGCCGCCAGGGATGGTATCCAATCCCGCCGCCCGGAAACGCCGGATGATCTCCCGCACGTCCATCCCGAAAAATCGCTCAAACTCCACAAACTCCGGCGGCGAAAATGCGTGAATATGAATCGTCGGAAAATTCTTGCTGATAAACCGCAGCAAATCTTCGTAAAACTCAATCGGCAACTGATCGTTCATTCCCCCCTGCATGAGAATCTGCGTTCCGCCGATGCCGATCAGCTCCGAAATCTTCTGCCCAATCTGCTCGTGACTAAGGGTATACGCATCGACATCCTCGTGATCCCGCCGAAAAGCGCAAAACGTGCACCGGGCGGTGCAGACGTTGGTGTAATTGATATTCCGGTCAATGACATACGTTCGGTAATCTTCCGGGTGCATCCGCCGCGCGGCGGCCAGCGCCCACGACCCCAGATCATGCAACGAGGCCGAGTGATAAATCTCCAGGGCCTGCGCCTCCGTGAGGCGGGCCTTACCCTCGATAACCGCATCAATATTGAATGAAAGCTTGGGCATGATCAGCTTAAAGTGTAAGGACGACGGCGGGGGGGTTCAAATCCGAACAGACCCGGCCTTCGGCTAAGCCTTCATTGCCTCTTTCACGCTAGGCAGGCATTCAAACACGCTATCCAGGCGGGTATGTTTTAAACTCGTCATCAATTGAGGCGGCACCGCCGCCAGCCGCATCTTGCCGCCCGAGCGGCCGAGGGATTTCTGCAGAGTGACCAATTGCCCCATCGCCAGGCTCGAAAGCAGGACAAGTTTGGACATGTCCGCGACCACCAGCGTCGGCCGCGCGGCCAGCACCCGCGTGAGAGTTGTTTCCAGTGTCTTGGCCATATCGACTCCCGCGTTCCCGATCAGTCGCAACACGGTGCCATCCGGCCGAACATCCATCTCAATTTCCAGAACATCGCTCAAACTTCACCTCGCGTTCAAACGGCCCAAGTTTAATGGCAGTGAATGAAAATGTGGCAAAAATAAGCCCGCGCACCGCAAATTGGCCCCATCCCGCTCGTCCAAACGCCGTTATTTACCTTGACCGGCGTTTCCGGCAGGCGATAATAGAGATATGGCCAAGTTCCGGCTTGAGTTGATCGGTGAACTGGCCCGCCAGATGGCCTTCACGCCGCTGGAGGTGCGCTTAACGCAACTCTCGGCCGCTGAAGAACTTCTGCTCGAAATCGACCCCGCCAAGGCCTATCCGTTCGACTTCATTATCTTTCGAATCACCGCCTATCGCCCCAAGCGCGTCGGCCGCGAGTTGCTCACCGGACTGGCCCTTCAACACGATTTGGGCCTCCTGATCGAGCGGGTCAGCCAGACCACGGATTCACATCAAGTCCGCCAATCGCAGCCGGTGCTCACCATCGACGAAGTCACCCAGCGATTCAACGTCACCAGCAAAACCGTCCAGCGCTGGCGTCGCCGCGGTCTGGCGGCGCGAATCTTCACCTTCCCCGACGGCAAACGCCGCGTCGGCTTCCTCTTCTCCACCGTCGAGCGCTTCTTCGCCATTCATCGCGATCAGGTCGCCCAGGCGGGGAATTTCTCGATCGTCACCGAAGCGGAAAAATCCCGCATCCTGAAATGGGCCCGGCGCCTCGCCGAAGGCGGTCGCTCTTCCGCCGGCGAAATCGCCCGGCGCATCGGCCGCCGACTCCATCGCGCACCCCTCACCATCACTCATCTTGTCAAAAGCCACGACCAGCAAAATCCCAGGTCCGCGATCTTCCCGACGGCGGCCCCTCCGTTCTCAAACGATCAGTGCGAAGAAATCTACTCCGCCTTTCGCGGCGGCGAGCCCGTCAAAATTCTCGCCCGTCGCCTCGCCCGCGCCAGTAGCGAGATCTATCGCGTCATCATCGAACAGCGTCTGGCCCGGCTTAATCGCCGCCGGATGCGATTCATCGACGATCCGATATATCATCAGCCCGACGCCGCCGAAGTGATCGAACAGATTGTCGCCCAGGAGGAATTGGCCGATCCCTCGAGCAAGCAGGAGACGCGAATTCCGCGCGATTTGCCCCCATATTTGCAGGACCTTTATCGCACGCCGCTCCTTTCGTCCGCTCGGGAGCGGGCATTGTTTCTCAAGTTGAATTTCCACAAATTCGAATTCGTCACCGCTCGCCGGAAGCTCGATCCAGCCCTTTTAACCGCTCGAAAGCTGAATCGCCTGGAAGCTCTCCGCCGCCGGGTGATGGAGGCGAAGAATCGCATCGTCCGCGCCAATCTCCGTCTGGTGGTCAGCGTCGCTCGAAAACACCTGCGCCCGAATCTGTTCCTGATGGACCTCATCAGCGACGGCAACCTGACTTTGATGCGGGCCGTCGAATCCTTCGATTGTCATAAGGGAAATCGTTTCAGCACCTACGCCACGCTGGCTCTAATGAAGGGTTTCGCGCGCAGCGTCCCGCAGATGCAAGCTCGCGATCGCCGGGCGATCGCGGATGTGGCGGCTCTCTCCAGCGTCTCCGACGCCCGCCCGACTCGCGAAGTCGGACGCATGCTCGATCGTGACCAGGTCGAGGGCTTGCTCTCCCGCCTGGCCCCGCGCGAGCGCGACGTCATTACACAGCATTACGGATTGAACCAGCGCGCCCCCGCCACCTACGAACAAGTCGGATATCGCCTGGGATTATCAAAGCAGCGCGTGCGCCAGATCGAACAAACCGCGCTGGCCAAACTCCGCGCCGATATTTAGCGGCGAATCCTCCTCTCAAAACCATTGCGCGAAACAAGGCCGCCGTCGCGTCGTCTTTCGCGCATTTCGCGGAATGCGTCTCGGGCACCCTCGTTTGCGACGCATTTGGCGGCCTCGGAAATATACACTCGTTTTCTTTTTGTCGCTAACTCTCTGCCACTAGTGAAATTAACGAGCGATGCCATTGGAAATCCGAAAATTTCATAGGGAAATTCCTTGATATAAATCAGGTTAATACCTACATTCCCCCCCAGTTCTTGTCGACCTAGGGGTTTCGGCACTTCTTCCGTAGCCCCCAAATAAATATCGGGAGGGAGAGACATGCGCGATTTCGGGAATCGGGCAGCGGGAAGGTCCGTATTGATCGGCGCGGTTTTGGCGGCCATGCCCCTGGCCATGCCGTCACTAGCGCGGGCGGCGGATAATCACTATTCCGGCGATACTTCGGGTAAGTGGGAAAATGCCGCCAACTGGTCTCTCGGCGCTCCCTCTTCTTCCGACACCAACGACGATGTCGACAGCTCCGCCGTCAGCGGAAACGCCATCATCGACAGCGTGACCACCGTCTCGTTTCCCTCCACGCTCTCGATCAACAATCTGAACATTTCCGACGGCCTCAGCACCGACAACTCCGTCATTCTCGACGCCGACGCCTCCGCATCCGTTCCGCTCGACATCGCCAATGCCCTCACCGTCGATAATGGCGCGTCGATCAGCATCTACGGCGGCGCCGTCGACACCCTCACCGCCGAAATCGGCGTCGACGCCACCGGCTACGGATACCAAACCGGCGGCTCCCTTTCCGTCACCCAGGATTTCCATCTGGGCCGAGATACCGGCGGCGCCGGCTATTACTCCCTCAGCGGCGGCTCACTCTCCGTCGGTGAAACCGAATATGTCGGACAGGCCTTCGGCTCCTTCAACGCCTCCGGCTCCTTTACTCAATACTCCGGCAGCACCCACACCATCGCCAACGGCCTCCAGATCGGCAACCAATCCGTCGGCTCCGGCGCCTACACCATGAACGGCGGCTCCCTCTCCGTCACCAACGGCATCGATATCGGCCCCGTCGGAACTTTCACCCAATCCGGCGGAACCGTCACCACGCTCAACGGCGGCGGCTTCGGCGACCTCACCCTCGACGGCTCCTACGAAATGGATAACACCAACCTCTCCGACCCCGCCGTCCTCAGCGTCGCCGGCTCCGAATACATCGGCGACACCGGCAACGGCAGCTTCGTCCAGACCGGCGGCACCAACACCGCCGCCGGCAACATCACCATCGCCCGCCAGCCCGGCAGCACCGGCTCCTACTCCCTCCAGGGGGGAACCCTCTCCGGACAAAACCTCATCAACAACGGCACCCTCACCATTTATTCCGGCGCAACCTTTCACATCGCCGGCACCATTTCCGGAACCGGAACCATCATCCAGAACGACGGCACGAGCACCTACGCCAACCAAACCACCATCGATCAAGGCAGCGTCCAGATCGCCGGCGGCACCGCCACCGGCGCGGGGAGCCTGCTCGTCGGGGCCGATGCCGGTTCGTCCGGATCGCTGGCCATCTCCGGCGGAACCACCACCATCACCGGCGACCTCGGCGTCGGCAACAACGGCACAATCACCGGCGGCGCTTCCACCGCCAGCGGCAGCGTCACCGTTTCCGCCGGCACACTCACCACCCATCTCGTCCTGCTCGGCAACACCACCGGCGGCTCAGGAACGCTCCAAATCAGCGGCACCGGCAACGTGGAATTAGACGGCCTCAACATGAACGACCTGACCGTCAACAACGGCTCGCTTCAGGTCGTCAGCCAGGCCGCCCAGCCGGGGGATGATCCGGAAATTGTCGGGGCGCTGGTCGGCGGGTACATGCGCAACGGAGCGATGACCGTCAGCGGCGGAACCGTGACTTCGCCGGTGCTCAAATTGGGCGTCACTTCCGGATTCACCGGCACGTACACGCAGACCGGCGGCGCGGTCACGGTGACGACGTTCGGCGACGGCAACGACGCCAGCCAGACCAGCGGGGCCGGCATCGGAACCGCCAGCATCTCCGGCGGGACGCTCGACGCCGGCGCCGTCCTCCTCGGCTCCTCCGCCGGCGGGGCGGGCAGCGCCACCTTCTCCGGCTCCAGCAGCATCAACGTCACCAACGACATGTATGTCGGCGCCGCCAGCGGCAGCGGAACCGTCTCCAGCAGCGGCAACGCACAGATCGCCATCGGCGGAATCCTCAGCATCGGCGGCACCGGCGGTTCAGGCGACGTCACCGTCGGCGGATCCTCCAGCTGGGACCCGGGCGGCGCTCACCTCAACGATCTCACCGTCAAGCAGAACGGAAATTTCGTCGTCACCAATCAGCCCACTCCCCAGGGGGCCGACCCGGTCATCAACGCCTCCATCGTCGGCGGTTATCAATACAACGGCGCTCTGAACGTCCAGGACTCCGCCACCGTCACCGCCCCCAACATCAAGCTCGGCGTCACCAGCGGATTCACCGGAACCATGACCCAGACCGGCGGAACCACCACCGTCGGCGTCCTCGGCGTCGGAAACGACGGCACCGAAACCGGCGGGGCCGGCATCGGCGTGGCCAATATCTCCGGCGGAACGCTCAGCGCCGCCACGATCGATCTCGGCAGCAGCGCCGGCGGCGTCGGAACGCTCCAGCTCGGCTCAGCCGCCAATGTCACCGCCAGCGACGGCACCACCATCTCCAGCGGCAGCACCCTGGGCGGCGTCGGTACGCTCGACAGCAACGTCACCAGTGCCGGCGAAATCGCCCCCGGCGACGACCCCGGAACCCTGAACATCAGCGGCAACCTCATCAGCACCGGCGCGATCGATGTTCAACTCGCTTCCCTCACCACCTTCGACCAGCTCGACGTCTCCGGCAACGCCAACCTCGGCGGCACCATCGGCGTCTCGCTGCTCGACGGATATCAGCCGCTATGGGGTCAGACGTTCACGATCATGAATTTCAATAGCTTCACCAATAGCGGCTACACGCTCGATCTCACTCACTGGCTGGACGGGAGCACGACGCTCAGCGCTTCAAACACGGATAACTCGCTGACGATCACCGTGGTGCCGGAGCCGACGACGGGGGGATTGCTGGCGATTACCGCGTTTGGGGCGCTGACGCGCCGACGGCGCGCCAGAATGACGAAAATCGAATGACGAAATTCGAATTTTAACATTCGGACTTCGAGCTTGCCGGAGCAGCCGGCCATTTCATCGGAAGGAAAATTTTTCAATGCGAGAGGGGAATAAGCTAGGGCAAATCGTGTTTCCTGGGACGACGGCGAGACGGTCGACTTCTACGCGCAGGAGTCTGGGGGCGGCGGCAATCGTCGCGGCCGCGTCGTGGGCCGCTCCCGCGCTGGCGCAGGTCAACATTCCTGCCGGCATGTTTAATATCACCAGCTATGGCGCCAGCCCCAGCGCGAGCGGCCTAACGAACCTCAGCGCCATCGATGCGGCCATCCACGCCTGTAACGTAGCCGGCGGCGGCACCATCGTCGTGCCGGCCGGGACATTCAATTGTCAAGCCGGGCCGGTGGGGAGCAGCTCCGGCATGATCAACATCGGCAGCAATACCGATTTCGAGGTGGACGGGACTCTGGTGGCGCCAACCATGGCGAACTGGGGGATCGCCACCGCCTTCATTCACATGACGGGCGTCACCAATTCGGAATTGAGCGGAACGGGCACCGTCGACGGCAATGCCTCCTTCAGCACGTCCGCTTCCGATCCCGAATGGTGGGGGACCGAGGGGGATAAAAACACCGTTCCCGGCGACCGTCCGCGTCTGGTCGTCGTCAACAGTTCGAGCAACCTGCTCATCCAGGGCCTGACGTTTGAGAATTCTCCCTCCTTTAATCTCAATTTGGCCAGCGGCACCAACAACGACGTCACGGTGAATTCGGTGACCATCTCCAATCCTTTCGATTCGCCCAATACCGACGGCATCGACGTTGCCGGCAATGGTTTTAATATTGAAAACTGCAACATCTCCACGGGGGACGATGACGTCGTGGTCAAGCCGCAAAGCACGGCGTGCAGCGACATTGTGGTCAACAATTGCACGATAGGCACGGGTCATGGGATCTCCGTCGGCGGGGAGACCAATGATGGACTCGACGGAATGTCGGTCACAAACTGCACTTTCAACGGCACCACCAACGGACTGCGCCTCAAAGGGGGCCCGGGCGAGGGCGGAATCGTCAAGAACGTCTCGTTCAGCAATCTCACAATGACCGGCGTCACTTATCCCATTCTCATGAATAGTTGGTACGACGGCGGCGACGATTACAGTTCCCAAACTCCGGAACTGACCGCTGTCGAACTTAGCGATCCCACGAAATTCAATGTCTCGAACCCGGGCGATTCCGGCGTCACCGCCAACGAATTCGTCAACGGATCTTTGGACCCGTTCTTCAACAATATCTCCTACAACAACATCACGGCCACCGGCGGCTCGGGCCAGGTAGCGATCATTTATGGGCTCAATAGTTCCCCGACCTACAGCGACGAGCCGGCGCGCAATATCGATACTGTCTCGTTCAACAATGTCAGTCTCAGCGGCGCTTTGGGGGCGGACATCTATTATGCGTCGAACCTGGATCTCTCCGGCTTGAGCGCGACGGCGGCGAGCGGCGCCAACATGAATACCTACGGCAATTCCTTGTTCGCCGGGGCTTATACGCTCTACGGCGCGGAGGAATTTCCAGCCGATACCACCAACCCTGCCGGCACGGCGGTGACGTGGGTCGACACCGGAAACACCGCGATCGACGGCAATTTCGCCCTGGATAATGGCGCCGTCTATTCGAACGCCGGATCTTTTACCGCCCAGAACAACCGCACGTTGACCGGCACCGGCTCTTTCGACAACACGGGTGTTTTCCAGAAATCAATCGGCACGGGCACCACGGAATTCGACGTTCCGTTTACCAATGAGGATTCCGGCGACGTGGAAGTGAACAGCGGGATGGTGCGATTCAGTAATGGGCTAAGCAGTACGGGAATCATCAACGTTTCCGGGGCTCCGGCCATTCTGTCGGCCAATACGGCGACGCTCGGCGCCAAGAGCGTGGTCAGCGTCAACGGCGGAACTTTCACAGTGGATACGCAACTAACCAACGCCGGTACTCTGAATGTCTCGGCCGGAACCGGGAGCACACCGGGCAATCTTACGGTTCAGGGCAATTTGACGAATTCCGGCGCATTGAATTTGTCGAATGCCGCAGTGTCGATCGGCAGTTTGACGGCAAACGCACCGGGCACAATCACGGCAACCGCGGGGTCTACGATTAACGTCGCTGGGGACGTGGTGAACAACGGTAATTTGGCCCTCTCCGGCTCCGCCCTTAATTTCAACGGCACTTCCGGAAGCATCGTGAACTACGGCAGCCTGACTCTCTCCAACGCCGCCATCAACAACGTTAGCGCGGAAGATGCTGGGACCCTGACGAATTACGGCGTGATGACCGTCCTGGGATCTGGTGAATCTGAAATCGCGGAAACGTCGCTGGTTAATAACGGAACGCTCGTGATTGGGCCGGGATATTTGCACAACCAGGATAAGCTCACTCTCAATTCGTCGGGGACGATCCTTTTCCAGATCGGAGGTACGGCCGCGGCACCAAGCTATGGCTCAACAGATGCAAACTTTATTACCTTCGGCGGGACTTTGAACGTTGCTGTGACCAGTGGCTGGGGAGGACCCGACGGCATTTCACTCGACCGTTCCTACACCGTGATGCAGGCCGATATCGGTACTAGAGGAGATCAATTCGCTAATGTCGCCAATGGTGGCACGCTTTACGCGCTCGACGGATTGCACTCATTCACCGTGAGTATCAGTACCGTGCCCAGCGACGTGGCTTTCGTCAGTTTGAATCCCAATACCATGGTTCTCACCAGCCCTGAAGCCCCCACTCCCACTAATGTCGGGCCGAACAATACCAATCCAATCACCCCGGCCGGCCAAAATCCACTTGGCCAGGTTACCGCCACGGTCGACTCGACGAATGGCGGTAATTTCTCGGCCGCGTATTACCAAACCGATTCCACCGATCTTTCAGCTTATGGCGCGGCCAACGAGGATTTTAGCCTGGGCGATTCCGACGGAGTCACGCAAATCTGGGTGCTGGATTATACCGACGAGCAGGATCTTGTGGGCATGCAGACCGTGATACTTCACTTCGATCCCACTGACGTAACAATTCCGGCAGACGACGAGATGCTTATTTGGCACGACGTCGGGGGTGTGGACGGGACCTGGGACCCGATTGTGGCTCAGGTGGATCCTGCTACCGACACCATCACATTCGAAACGGCGAGCTTTTCTCCCTTCGTTCTGGGGGGGGCGGTCCCCGAGCCCGCCTCCGCCGGCCTCCTGGCGATTTTCGCCTTTGGCGCCCTGTCACGCCGCCGCAGGAAGATGATGAACGTCCGCTGCGCGGAAACTCGAAATTCGAATGACGAATGACGAAAGAATGTCCGAATGATAAAATTCGAATTTCGTCATTAAGATATAGCCGCGACCAAATGGCTTATCGATCAAACTTGATTCACTCGTTCAGCCAGCACCCGCTTCAGCACCTTCCCCGTCGGCGAGTGCGGCAACTCCTTCTCGATAAAAATCTCCCGGGGAATCTTCCACTGCGGCAACCCCTGCCCCCGGCAAAAATCCCGTAATTCATCCGCTTTGACCAATTGCCCCTCCCTCCCAACCACGAACGCAACCACCACTTCCCCCCGGCTCGAATCTTTCTTCCCCACCACCGCCGCTTCGCCCACCGACTCATGCCGCAGCAGCATTTCCTCGATCTCCCTGGGCGCGGCCTTTTCCCCGGCCACGATGATCAAATCCTTCTTCCGACCCGTGATAAAAAGGAATCCATCGGAGTCCAGTCTTCCCAAATCTCCGGTTTTGAAAAAACCATCGCTGGTAAACGAAGCCGCCGTTTCCGCCGGCAAATTATAATAGCCGCGCGTCACCATCGGCCCCTTCAACCAGATTTCCCCCACCTCTCCGACACCCACCTCCCGCCCGTTGTCATCAGTGATCTTGATTATTACCCCCGGCAGCGCTTTGCCCACGCTCCCCATGCGCGATCCAAACGGCGTCGACAGCGCAACCGCCGGGCTGGTTTCGCTCAGTCCATATCCCTCGTAGAGCGTCACGCCGAACCGCTCCTGAAATTTCTCTCGTAAAGGCACCGGCAGCGGCTCGGCTCCGCTGATCATCAAGTACGCCGAATTAAAATCCTCCGCCGAGGCGTTCTTGAGATGCGCAATGGCCGCGAACATGCTGGGCACCGCGAACACCAGCGAAACCTTTCGCTGGCGAATGGTGTTCACCACCGCGACCGGATTGAACCGCGCCATGTAAATAACCGTGGCCGCCAATTGAATCGGCGCCAGCATCATCGCCAGCAGCCCAAACGCGTGGAACAGTGGGATCACGCCCAGGAAAACGTGCTTATTCTCCAGCCGGGCATGCTGGATCGCGGCATCCAGATCGCTCTGCAGATTCGCGTAGGTCAGAATCACCCCTTTAGGCAGTCCGCTGGTCCCGCTCGTATAAATCAGCACCGCCATATCGTCCGGATTTCGCGGCACCGGTGTCGGAAGCGCCGCGCCCGGCGCCGTCTTGGGAAGGGTCGAAATGTCGACGATATTCAGCCCGCTGTTATTCAGTTTGCCGGCCAGCGGCGGGGCGGTCAGGACGGTATCGACCCCGCTATCACGCAGAACGTGAGCGATCTCCCGATCCCCCAAAAGAAAATTTATCGGCACCACGCTCTTGCCAGCCAGCAGCGTTCCATAGAAACTGGCGACAAATCCAAAGCCGGATGGGAGCAGAATGGCGACATGCGGCCGGCTGGTAACGCCGGCGAGAAAGGTCGCCAATCCCCCGGCCGCCGCGGCTAACTGCTGATACGTGTAGCTGCCCCCGTCATCGTGCAGCGCGATCTCCTCCGGAGTGCGCCGGGCATGGTCGAGCAGCGGTTCAACCAGCATCGCCGCAATATAACCGCATGGAGGCAAGGATGCGAAATCCACGGATGGAACGCCTTTGGATCGGGCGATTGGCCTATCTCTCCTGGCTCGGCGCCGCCGGGCTGATGTTCGCCGGGGCCTGTGCCGACAATTCCCAAAATCGTCAGGAACTGAACGCCGGCGAGGACGCGCTGCGGGCCCAGCAATACGACCGCGCCCTGCGTGCCGCCGACGATGTCGCCGCCTCCGGCGTCGCCCAGAACGCCGCCGAGGCTCATTACCTGCACGGCCGCGCCATCGAGGACCGTCCCAAACCCGATCCCGCCGCCGCCGCCGCCGATCTCGCCGAAGCCCGCCGTTATTACGCCCTCGCCCTGGGCGAATACCCCAGCCCCGCGCTGCAGGGCCGCCTCCGCGCGCAAATCGGCAACGTCGCGTATTTCCAGGATGATTACGCCGTCGCGCTCCAGCAATGGACCATCGCCAGTGCGCAACTCGACAACCCCCAGTGGAAACAATGGATCCTCTATCGCATCGGAATCTGCCAGCAGCGGCTCGGCCGCTTCGATGACGCCGATCACACCTTTGCCGTCGTCCAGGACGAATATCCCGGCACCGAAGTAGCCCGTCGCGCCCAGGCTCGCCAGGGCGTACATGGATTTTACGTCCAGGTCGGAGCCTTCAACGATTCCTCCGACGTCCAGAAAGCCGCCTACGCCGTCACCTCCGCCGGGTCCATCGCCGAGGAAATCGACCAGCGCGGCCTAAAAGTCGTCCGCTCCGCGGGCCTACCCTCCTACGCCCAGGCGACCGCCCTAAAAACCCGCCTTGTTGGAGAATACCCCGACGCCAGAGTGATGCCTTAACCCGCGCCCGCGTTTGCGTGGTGTTTCGATCTACTGATCCCCGTTCACGCCAAGTGTGCGTGTCGTGTCGCAATCCACGTTTCGGCGTCGGCAGCAAATCGTTTGACCATGCGGAGCAATTGATCAACATCGGTGTCTGTTACGCCGCCGGCAACATCGTACTCGCACTCATTGCGGATCATCCGGCAGTCATTGAAATAGGCCGACAGAGTTGCAAACGCGGGATCGGCCGCCGCGAGGCCCAGGAAGGTGTGATAATGGCCGCCGACGGAGCGGGGGCGGTAGCCTTCGGCGCGGACGATCATCAGCGACAGCGTTCTGGCGGCGTCATAAGCCAGAATGAAGCGGATGTCGGCGCTCAGCCCCGGAACAGCGACGTTGGCCAAGCTGCGGGAGACGATCGAGCGAAGATTGTCGATCTCGCCCTTGCTGGTTGGCTCCGCGGTGACGCAGTTGCTATTCAGTAATTCCGTCCAAGTCACGCTCCGTACCTATCACGAAGAGCTTGGGCTTGTCCAAAACGGCGGCCAAAAAGTGCTGCTTTCGCTTTTTAGCAAACTCGGCGGGACTATAGAAGGTCGAGTTAATCTGCCGGCCGAGTCGCAGGCCGGCATCCTGCAAAGGGCGGGAAAGACGCATTCGCTGGATCGTGCCTACGATGAGCAGGTCAATATCGCTATCGGGTTGTTCGCGCGACGCGGCAATCGAGCCATAGATGAAGGCCAGGGAAATCTCGCGGCCCATTGGCGCCAGCACGTCCCGTAGGGCTTCGACCAGGCCAACGGTCTTGAGGATCAGCCCGTGCAGTTCAGGGAAAACCGGCGCATCCTCATTAGCCTGAAAGAAGACCATATGACCCTTGCGATAGGTTTTGAGCAGTCCGGCGCCGCTTAGCGCCCGCAGATCGCGCTGCACGCCCGAACGAAGGACGCCGAGATGCTTGGCCAGTTCGGCGGCATACCATGAGCGACGGGGCTGGCCAAAGAGCGCCCCCAATAACCGCTGGCGGGTCTTCGGCATCAGAACGTCCAAGGTCGATAGCGTACCCATATTGTGTACTTATCGACAATTATTGTGTACTTGTCAAGGAAATTCGATCAATCGTAATCGCCGACCGGCGGGCAGAGACAAACCAGGTTCCTGTCCCCGAACGGATTGTCGATCCTTCCCACCGCCGGCCAGAATTTATATTCCCGCGTCCAGGGGGCGGGATAAGCGGCCTGCTGCCGCGAATACGGATGTTTCCAATCATCCGAAGCGATCGCCGTCGCCGTGTGCGGGGCGTTCTTCAAAACATTGTCCGCTCGATCCGCTTTGCCCTGCTCGATATCGCGGATTTCGCCGCGGATGGAAATCAGCGCCTCGCACAGCCGATCCAATTCCGCCTTCGATTCGCTCTCCGTCGGCTCAATCATCAGCGTTCCCGCCTCCGGCCACGACATGGTCGGAGCGTGAAATCCATAATCCATCAGCCGCTTGGCGATATCCTCCACCTTCACTCCGCTGGAAGCTTCAAACCCCCGGCAATCGAGAATAAATTCGTGCGCGCATCGCCCATTTTTCCCTTGAAACACAATCGGATAATGCTGCTGCAACCTTGCCGCCATGTAATTGGCGTTCAGGATGGCGATTTCGCTCGCCCTCTTGAGTCCCGCATCCCCCATCAGCGCGATATAGACCCAGGAAATGGGCAAAATCCCCGCGCTGCCGTAGGGCGCCGCCGAGATCGGCCCAATCGATTCCGGCCCGCGACCGGGCAAAAATTCCGCCAAATGCCCAGCCACCGCGATCGGCCCCACGCCCGGCCCGCCGCCGCCGTGCGGAATACAAAAAGTCTTGTGCAAATTAAGATGGCAAACATCCGCGCCAATATCCCCCGGCCGGCAAAGCCCGACCATCGCGTTCATATTGGCCCCGTCCAGATAGACCTGCCCTCCGTGGTCGTGAATGATTTTGCAAATATCCTTGACGGCTTCCTCGAAGACGCCGTGTGTGGAGGGATACGTCAGCATCAATGCCGCCAGTTGCTCGCGATGCTGCTCCGCCTTGGCTTTCAGATCGCTTAGATCGATGTCCCCCCGCTCGTTGCAGGCGACGGGGACCACTTTGAATCCCGCCGTCACCGCGCTGGCCGGATTGGTTCCGTGCGCGGAAACCGGTATCAGGCAGATATTCCGCCGCCCCTGCCCGCGATGCTCGTGGAAAGCGCGAATCGCCAGTAGACCCGCATATTCCCCCTGCGATCCCGCATTCGGCTGAAGCGAGACGGCCGCGAATCCCGTAATCTTCGCCAGCCAATCCTCCAGTTGCGCAAACAGCTCGGCATACCCGCGCCACTGCTCCGCCGGCGCAAACGGATGCATTCGCGAAAACTCCGCCCACGTAATCGGCAGCATTTCGCTGGCCGCGTTCAATTTCATCGTGCACGAGCCCAGCGGAATCATCGACTGCGCCAGCGAAAGATCGCGGTTCATCAATCGCCGGATATAGCGGAGCATTTCGGTTTCGCTCCGATACCGATGAAAAACCGGATGCGTAAGATACGCACTGGTTCGCGCCAGCGCCGTGGAATATTCCCCGCCCGCCGCCAGTTGATCGACGTTGATGGGAAATGTCGCCCCGCCCGCGAACGATTCGATCAGAATCTGCACATCCCCGCGCGTGGTGGTTTCATCCAGGCTGATCCCCAGCGACCCGTCCGAAAAATCGCGGAGATTGAATCCGCGGTCGCGCGCCGTCGAAAGGATCGCGGACGTTTCCAAACCCTGCGGGCGCACGCGGATGGTATCGAAGACGTCTCCCGCTCCGACGTGATGCCCAAGCCGGCGCAATCCCGCCGCCAGCGCCCGGGTCAAACCGCGCACGCGCAGGGCGATTTGTTTCAATCCTTCCGGCCCGTGATAGACCGCATACATTCCAGCTATCACCGCCAGTAGCACCTGTGCCGTACAGATATTGCTGGTCGCCTTGTCGCGCCGGATATGCTGCTCGCGCGTCTGAATCGCCAGTCGATACGCCGGTTTCCCCGCCGAATCCCTGGAAACGCCGACCAATCGCCCCGGCATCTTCCGCGCAAATTCGCTGCGTGTCGCCAGATAAGCCGCATGAGGCCCGCCGAAACCCATCGGCACGCCAAAACGCTGCGTCGATCCCACCGCGATGTCCGCCCCAAATTCCCCCGGCGGCTTGAGCAGCGTCAGCGCCAAAATATCCGCCGCGACCACCGCCATGGCTCCCGCCGCATGCGCCGCGGAAATGACGGACGAATAATCCGCAATGGCCCCATCCGTCGCCGGGTATTGCAGCAAAATCCCGCAGAATTTCCGCCCCGCAAAATCAATTTTCCCTGCCGGCCCCACGATGCATTCAATCCCCACCGCCTTCGCCCGCGCTCGCGCGACGGCGATCGTCTGCGGATGGCAATCCTCGGCGATAAAAAATTCCGACTTCTGCTGCTCGGCAATATGCCAGCACATGACCATCGCCTCCGCCGCCGCCGTCGCTTCGTCCAGAAGCGAAGCGTTCGCTAGCGGCAGCGCCGTCAAATCGCTCACCATCGTCTGAAAATTCAGCAACGCTTCCAATCGCCCCTGCGAAATCTCCGCCTGATAAGGCGTGTACTGTGTGTACCACCCCGGGTCTTCCAAAATCGTCCGCTGAATCACCGGCGGCGTGATCGTGTCGTAATACCCCATCCCGATACAGCTTCGCAGCACGGCGTTTCGTTCCGCCATCGTGCGAAGTTGCTGCAGCAATTCGAATTCCCCGCTCCCCGGCCCAATGCCCAGTCGCTTCTCAAAACGAATCGATCGCGGCACCGTTTGATCGATCAATTCCGCCACCGACCCCGCGCCCAGCGCCGCCAGCATCTCGCGCACCTCCCCCTCGCTCGGGCCGATATGTCGGTGCACGAACGTGTCGGACGGAGCCAACATCGATTTGGGAGCAGGTACGGCTTGGTGCAATTCAGTGTCCAATTTTTTTCAAATAATCGTCGGCCGAAAGAAGTTTAGCGGTTTCCCCAGCGCTCGCCACCTTCACCTTAATCAACCACCCCCCAGCATACGGATCGGCGTTCACCACCGCCGGATTGGTGTTCAACCCGGTATTCACTTCCGTCACCGTTCCGCTGACTCCGCTCACCAGATCAGCCGTCGCCTTTACCGATTCGATCTCCCCAAACGGCGCATCCGCCTTCACCGTCTGCCCCACGGACGGAAGTTTGACGTACGTAATATCCGTCAGTTCATCCGCCGCAAATTGCGTAATCCCAATAGTTACGATCAGTCCGTCGAGCTTGTGCCACTCGTGCGTCTGCAAATAACGTCGGTCTTGTGGAACGGGCATAGGCGAATCCTATTTTGAGTTTCTTTTGTAAAACGGCAACGGCACGATCCGGGCCGGCTGAATCGTCCCGCGCAAATCAACCTGCAATTCGGTTCCGCTCCCGGCATATCCCGCGTCAACATAAGCCATGGCGATGCTCTTTTGCACCGTCGGGCCAAACGTTCCGCTGCTGACTTCGCCGACACGGGTCGCTTCGCTCAGAACCGCGAATCCCTGCCGCGCGATCCGCGGGCCGGAGAGTTCCAACCCCACCAATTTCCGAGCCGGGCCGCTTTTGGCGATCCGCCGCATCGCCTCCGCGCCGATAAAATCCTTTTGTAAATCCACCGCCCACTCCAACCCCGCCGATAGCGGATCGACCCCTTCATTCAATTCATGTCCATAGAGCGGCATCGCCGCCTCCAGCCGCAGGGTATCGCGCGCCCCGAGCCCCGCCGGCTGAATGATTGAATTGGGCTGGCACAGTCCCGTCGAAATGGATTTAAGCGCCTCCGCCGCCGCCTTGGCGGGAACGATCATTTCCACGCCGTCCTCCCCCGTATACCCGCTTCGAAAAATGGTAAACGTCGACGCCAAATGTATGCCGTGTTCAAATCCCCATCGCGGCATCGCGCGCAAATCCAAATCGAGCAGACTTCCCAATTCATCCATCACCTTGGGGCCCTGCAAAGCCACCATCGCCGTCGATTCCGTGCGATCGTCGATCTTCACATCGAACCCGCTCGCCGCGACGGCCAACAGATGCCCGACGATCTTTTCCCGATTGGACGCGTTGCAAATAATCAGCCAATGTTTGGCGTCCTTTCCCACGACCACATCGTCCAGCGCCCCGCCCGCTTCGTTGCAAACCAGGCTGTACCGAACTTGCCCGACGCGCTGCGCCGAAACGTTTCGCGTCAGCACCTTATTCAGGAACGTGACGGCATCGCCGCCGGTGATATAGAGCCGCCCCATATGCGACACGTCGAACAGCGAGCCGCTGCTCCGCGTCTGCTGATGTTCCGCCGTTATCCCCCGATAAAGCAGAGGCATTTCCCACCCGGCGAAATCAACCATTTTCGCCCCGCAGGAGACGTGAAAATCATACAACGGCGTTCGCAACATGAATCGCGCAAAGGTAGTTCCCCAGCCAAACCGCGTCAAGGAATCCCCCTCCAGCGTATAATGCTCAGGTATGAAGAGCATCAACCCCGCCACCGAAGAAGTCATCGGCGATTATCCCGAGCACACCTGGGAGCAAATCGAAAAGGCAATCGCATCCGCCAAGCAAGCCTTTTCAACCTGGCGGTTCACGCCGATCGACCAGCGCTGCGCCCTGTTGCGCAAGACCGCCGACCTATTGCGTCAGCGCCGCGCAACTCTCGCCCCGCTGATGACCGCCGAAATGGGCAAGACCCTCACCGCCAGTGAAGGCGAGATCGATAAAGTCATCTTCGGCTGCGAATACTTCGCCGAGCACGCCCCAAAATTCTTGGCCGATCAACCCATGCCCTCCGACGCGTCAAGCAGCTATGTGCGTTTCGATCCCCTCGGAATCGTGCTGGCGATCATGCCCTGGAATTTCCCGATCTGGCAGGCCCTGCGATTCGCCGTCCCCGCCTTGGCCGCCGGCAACGTCGTGCTCCTCAAACACGCCCCCAATGTTCCCGGCTGCGCCCTGGCCGTCGAAAAATTATTACTCGACGCCGGATTCCCCCCCAGTGTTTTCACGTCGCTCCTGGTCGCTGAAAATGCGATCGCCGAACGAATCGTCGCCCATCCCGCCCTCGCCGCCATCACCCTCACCGGCAGCGAACGCGCCGGCTCAACCGTCGCATCCATCGCCGCAAAGTCGCTGAAAAAAACCGTCATGGAACTCGGCGGCTCCGATCCCTTCATCGTCCTGGACGACGTCGATATCCCCTCGATCGCCGCTTCCGCCGCCGAAGCGCGCTGCCAGAACAACGGCGAAAGCTGCATCGCCGCCAAGCGCTTCATCGTTCATCAGTCGATCGCATCCCAATTCGAGGAAGCCTTCACAGCCGCGATGTCCGCCCTGAAAATCGGCGACCCCATGGATCGAACCACCAAAGTAGGCCCATTGGCTCGTCTGGATTTGCTCGAGAATCTTCGCCGCCAGGTCGACGCGACGATCGCCCAGGGCGCGCGACTGCTCCTCGGCGGCCATCGCCGCCCCGGCAAAGGATTCTTCTTCGAGCCAACCGTTCTTACCGATGTCCGTCCCGGCATGACCGCCTTCGAGGAGGAGACGTTCGGTCCCGTAGCCGCGATCATTCGCGCCAAGGATGTCGATGAGGCGATTCAATTAGCCAATCAGTCCCGATACGGATTAGGCGCCAGTTTATGGACCAGTGATTTGGATCGAGCGCGAAAATTATCCGCCCGGATCGAGGCCGGCGGCGTTTTCGTCAACGGAATCGTCAAGTCCGACCCGAGGCTCCCCTTCGGCGGAACCAAAAACAGCGGCTGGGGCCGTGAACTCTCCGAATTCGGAATCCGCGAATTTGTAAACATCAAAACCGTCTGGATTCGATAATCACCTCATTAAACCCGCGCCAAACCGCCCATAACCGGCGCAAGTCATCAATGTCTCCCGATTCCCGGTGGAAATCCGACAACCAGGTACTTTAAGATCGTGAACTCTCGGAATTCACTCATGCAGACCAAAACATTTGTCCCACTCATCGCCGTCGCCGCCATGTCCCTTTTATTCGTGCCCGGCTGCAATCGCTCCAATCAGCAAGCCGGCTTCTCCATGCCCCCGGCAGCGGTAGTCATCGCCCCCGTCACCACCGCCGACGTCCCCGTCTATCTCGACGAAATCGGAAAAACCTCCGCCAAGGAAGTCGTAACCATCCAGCCGCAGGTCTCCGGAAAACTTCAGGCCCGATTTTTCGCCGACGGCGCTGAAGTCACGGCCGGCCAGAAATAGCTGACCATTGATCCCCGTCCATTCCAGGCCGCGCTCGATTCCGCCCAGGCTCTTCTCGAGCAGAGCCAGGCCCAACTCGCCAACGCCAAGGTCAATTTCGTCCGTGTCTCCAGCCTGCTGGCCAGCAAAGCCGTCGCCCAACAGGATTACGACAACGACAAAAACGCCGTCGACGTCGCCGACGCCAACGTCAAAGGCGCGCAGGCTCAAGTCGAAACCGCCCGATTGAATCTCGAATATTGCACGATCGTTTCGCCCATCGACGGCCGAGCCGGTTTATTGCTGGTCGATCCCGGCAACGTCGTCAGCGCCAATTCCAGCAATCTCGTCGTCGTCCAAAAACTCGTCCCCATCTACGCCGATTTCACCGTCCCCGAACTCGAACTCGACCGCGTTCGCGCCAATATGGCCAAGGGAACTCTCCAGGTTCTCGTGCACATCCAGGACGATCCGCGCCCTCCCGCCCAGGGCAACTTGGAATTCCTCGACAATTCCATCCAGGATGGCACCGGCACCATCAAGCTTCGCGCCCAATTGGACAATCAGGACAGGCGCTTTTGGCCCGGCCAATTTGTGCAGGTCCGCCTGATTCTCGCCACCGAGCACAATGCAGTCCTGGTCCCCAACGAAGCAGTGCAGGTCGGTCAGCAAGGAGCATACGTCTTCGTCCTCAAGCCCGACGGCACCGCCGAGCAGCGCCCAATCACCCCCGGCGAGCGCCAGGGGGATCAAACGGTCGTCGAAAATGGCCTTGCTTCCGGCGAAACCGTCATCCGCACCGGCCAAATGATGGTCATCCCAGGCTTCCCGGTAATCGTGACCAATCCCGCCGCGACTCAGCCCGCCCCGGCATCGGCTGACGCGGCCGCCGGCGCCGGAGCCAAGCCATGAATCTTTCCGAACCCTTCATCCGCCGACCGGCGATGACCACGCTGCTCACCGTCACGGTCATCCTCTTCGGCGTCCTGGCCTACCGCGCGCTGCCGGTCAACGATCTCCCATCCGTCGATTACCCCGTGATCCAGGTTCAGGTCAATTATCCCGGCGCCAGCCCCCAGACCATGGCCGCCAACATCGCCACGCCGCTCGAAAAACAATTCCTGCAGATTTCCGGATTGCAGCTCGTGACCAGTTCCAGCGGACAAGGGCACACCAGTTTCATATTGCAATTCGATTTGAACAAGAGTGTCGACGCCGCCGCCACCGACGTGCAGGCCGCCATTTCGCAAGCGACCGGCAGCTTGCCGACCGATTTGCCCTCGCCGCCCACCTTTGCCAAAACCAATCCCAATGACCAGGCCATCATGTACATCGCCATGGTCAGCGATACCTACACCAGCGGCGACCTGTACAACTACGCCAGCCAGGAAGTCGCCCAGCGCATCAACATTCTCCCCGGCGTTTCCCGCGTCGATACCTATGGCACCAAAGCCGCCGTCCGCATCAAGGTAAACCCCTCCGCTCTGGCGATTCGCGGGATGACGGTCAATGATCTGGCGGCGGAAATTCAAGGCGGCACCAATTACCTGGGCGCAGGACAATTGGACGGTCCCAACCGCACCTTCTTGCTTCAGCCGCAGGGGCAGCTCGCTTCCGCCGAAGCGTACAACAACCTGGTTGTCGCCGTTCGTAATAACGCCCCGGTCTATCTCCGCGATGTGGCCACCGCCGTCGACACGGTCGAAGACGAACGCATCTGCATGCACTTCTGGGACCGCGATCTCCACGTTCCTTCCGCGGTGGTCGTGCTGGGGGTCTTCCGGCAAGCCGGGACCAACGCCGTCACCGTCGCCCAATCCGTGCGCGATTTGGCTCCCATCATCCGCGCCCAATTGCCCGCCTCGATCCAGCTTTATCCGGTTTACGATCGCTCTCTGTCGATCGTCCATTCCGCGCAGGACGTTCAGACCACGCTGCTGATTGCTTTCGTGCTGGTGGTGATGGTGATCTATCTCTTCCTGGGCCGCGCCAACGATACGCTGATTCCCGTCGTCGCCTTGCCTCTGTCGTTGCTGCTGACCTTCATCGTCATGCAGATTTTGGGATACAGCCTGGACAATCTTTCGCTGATGGCTCTCACGCTTGCGATTGGGTTTTTGGTTGATGACGCGATTGTCTTTTTGGAGAACACCGTCAGCCGTATGGAACATGGGGAGAAGGCGCTGGAGGCATCGATCCATAGCGCCAGGCAGATCAGTTTCACGATTCTGTCGATGACGATTTCGCTGGCGGCGGTTTTCGTGCC
>JBEKPV010000015.1:0-34615 GCA_049520395.1 Tepidisphaeraceae bacterium | reverse complement strand
ATGCTTAACGAAATGCTCCAGCCGACCAGCCGGCCGGTTCCCATGGAGACGACTTCCCAGCCGGGATCGACCACCCTTCACCCCCAAGGATACGTTGGTACCTCGGGCCAGCCGGTCCTCCTGCGCGAAGGTTCGACCATTGTCGATCGCACTGGATGGGTGCGCAGCGTTCCGGATAATCCATACGCGCAGTTCGTCTTCGATCAAAGCGCCGGCGCGAATATCCCGCCGATGTTTGTGCTGCCCAATCTCCGTCTCATGCAAATTGAAGACGCGTCAGCCGTGACCAAATCCGCGTTACGCTTTACCGTGTCGGGAACGGTTACCGAGTACAAGGGAAACAATTACATTCTTCTGGAATCGCAGCCGATGGACGACAGCCACGAACTGGTCCCAGGGCTGGCGCCAGGGCCGACGACCAATCCCGCGTCAGCGGACCAGATGCTCAATGAAATGCTCTCCAGCGATACAACGACGGAGCCGCCGCTGCCGAGGCCGCAATCGTCGCTCACCGACAGCACCAGCGGCAGCGCGGCGGTGTCTCCGACGGCTCCGGTTCTGAGCGTCGTCCGCGAGGGTTCGCAGATCATCGACCGCACCGGGCGCCTCACCCACACCCCCGACGGGCGGCAATCCGAATTCACCTTCGATTCCGATGGGTCCGCCCTCCAGGACGCGCCGCTGCTCATCCTGCCTAACCTGAAACTGGAATCGATGGAGAATGCGGTGGCCGGGACCAATCGCGATCTTCATTTTCGAATCACCGGGCTGGTCACCGAATTCCGGGGCCGCAATTGCATCCTGTTGGAAAAGGTAGTCGTGATCCCCGATAATCTTCAGCAGTTTTAAAAACCTGAGACGGGCGAATTGCGTTCGTCTTTAGTGCTTCATAAACCGAGGGGATTCGCGAAATCCAACCCCATGTCATTCGGCTCGCCGATCTCGCTGCTGGGATTGTTATTGTGGGCTGGCGTAACCGCGTGGTTGCTCTGGGGCCGGTGGCCCCGGGCCCTGGTTCCATTTCTGCCATTATGGATGACCGGAACCTCGGCCGAGCGCCCCTGGCGGGGGCCGGAAGTGCCTCCACTGGCGATCGCGGCGCTGCTCGGAGCGGCGTTCTTTGCGATCCTGTCCGCCAGCGAGCCATTGCTCATCGGGCCGGCCGGTTCCGGCCAAGCCGTTACATTGATCATCGACCGCGGATTAACCATGTCCGCAAGACCCAACGGCGGGGCGTTCCGTTTCGTCATGGCCACGGCATCCGCCGAATCGTCGATCGACGAAGTCTGCCCCGGCGCGAAAATCATTTTAAGACTCGTTCCCCCTGTACCCGGTTCCTCGGACGACGCCTCTTCGTACTCGGCCGAATCCACCACTCCCTCGGCCAGCGCCGATCCCGACGCGCTAGCCCTGGCCGTCCGGCGCGCCTTAGTCGATACGCCGGGGTCGGTTGTTCTGGTGAGCGACCTGCAGATTCCCGTCGAGGACCCGAGATTTGTTCAAATCACGCCGGAAAACGCGCTCAACGGCGCCGGCATCGATTCTCTGACGGTCGTTGGCGATCCCCATCCCCAGGCGATGGTCCGCGTCTCCAATCAGTCCGATAGCACGCAAGCGTCACTCACGCTCCAATCCGATGACAAGCAAATCGATTCGCCGATCCTCTTACCCCCGCGCGGAGAAGCAAAAAATTACTTTATCGATTTGCCCAATGCCGGGGCCGTTGTCGAAGCCACCCTTCACGCGGACGGCGACACGATCCTGAATCAGCGCGCCTGGGCGGTTCGGCGAGATATTTGGCCGAAAATCGTGGCGGGGGAAGGCATCGGTCCCGAACTTCGAAAAATGATCGACGTTTACACGCATTTGCGCCCAAGCGGTCCGGATTCGAAAGAAGTGACCATGAGCGTTTCGCTCGAGCCGCTGGAAGGTGAGCAAGTCGGCGCCGCCTGGGTCCTGCCGCAGCCGGACGACGTGCCGCTGGATATGACGCAATCCCTGAAAGTTGATTCAAGCCCCTTTTCGACGGAAGGTGTCGATTGGCTGGATATCTTGTCTGGCGCTACCGCCGCGCGCACCGGGCCGTCGGCAGATTGGCAGCCAATGGTTACTGTCGGGAATGTTGTCGTGGTTGCGGCGCGTACTCGGCCGGTGCGGCAGGTCTGGGTCGGGTTCCAGTCCACCGATTTCCCCGATCGACCTGACTTCGTCGTTTTTTGGAGCCAAGTGTTTAATTGGCTTGGAAACGCCGGCTCGGTTTACGAAGCCAGCGCTACCGCCCCAATAGCCGGCGATTGGATCCCTGGCCTGTATGTCGACCCAACCGGGCAAAAGCAGGCGCTCAACGCACCCCCAATGCCCACCCAGTTCGTCACTGGGCTCGATTGGCGAGCGACTCTCTCCAACATACCCCCGCAATTACGCCGGGGGACGCGCGGCATCGGCGGGTTTTTGTCAATAATCGCTCTAATCCTGGCCGTCGTGGCGGCCGCCACGTGGCAAAAACGCAAGCGCACCTTCCCCGCCTGCGGCGGTCGGATGAGGGTGCGGTGAAATCTTGACACTCTTTTGCACTGCCCGTACGTTGCTGGCGGACGTACTTCTCGCGGAAAGCATTCCGCCCCAATTCAGCCTGGATGGTGGCATGGCCGAAGCAATTCCTTCCGTTTCCGTGACAACCCAGCGGGATATCCGGATCGTCGAATTCACCAACAACAAGATTCTCGACGAGGCCAATATTGCCGAGATCGGGCACACGCTCACCGCGCTGGTCGAGGAAAACAATCCGCCTCGTCTGCTTCTGGATTTCTCCAACGTCGAACATCTATCCTCGGCGGCTCTGGGAATGCTGATCAACCTCAACAATCTGATCAAGCAAAAAAACGGCCAGTTGCGCCTGGCGCACATTAAACCCCAGATCTATGAGGTCTTCGTCATCACCAAGCTGAACAAGCTATTCCGCATTTGGCCGACGCGTAAGGAAGCCTTGGATAGTTTTGAACAGTGATGTCAAACCATGGGCACTGCGCCGAGGGTATTTAAGTTCGCCATCGGGTCCGATGACGCCTCCGCGCGGAAAGTTCAAAGGGCAATCATCGCCGAGGTGAAGCGCCGGAAATTCGATTCCGACGCGGTCTTCGCAATTCGCCTCTGCCTGGGCGAGGCGCTCATCAACGCCATCAAGCACGGCAACCTGGGCGCGCCCGACAAACAAGTCCATATCGAAGCCAAGGTCGGAGCCCGCCAGATCGAGATCACGATCGAGGACGAAGGCCTTGGTTTCGATCGCGCCGCTGTCCCGAATCCAACGCTGGACGAAAATCTGCACAAATGCAGCGGGCGCGGGATTCATTTAATCGAAGCGTACATGGACAAAGTCCAATGGAGCCGCGGGGGCCGGCGCGTAAAAATGGTCCGCCGCAACGGTCATGGACGATAGAGAACCACCGGCGCTACAATAAAACGCCCCGGCCGACGGCGAAACACCATGATCATTCCCCTTCGTACCGATTGCCCGATGCGCCGCACGCCTTGGATGAACCGGGCGTTGATCGCGGCCAACATCGCCGTCTTCCTGGTCACCAACTTTTCCGATGTTTCCTACCACGGCCTGCCCCTCAAACAAGCGGGCGCCCTCAATCCTCGCGACCCCGCCCTCTGGCAATATTTCACCTACCAGTTTCTGCACGAAAACTGGTTGCACATCCTGGGCAACATGCTCTTTCTGTACATCTTCGGTAACAACATCAACGACCGGCTCGGCCATCTCGGCTATCTCGCGTTTTATTTGGCCGGTGGCGTCATTGCCGGAATGGGTCACTGCCTGTTCGAGCACGGCACGGTCATCGGCGCCAGCGGCGCGGTCGCGGCCGTCACCGGCGCCTATCTGATCCTCTTGCCTCGGTCCAATATCACCATCTTCTATTTCTTCTTCATCTTCGGCGAAGCCGAAATCCCCGGCCTATGGTTCGTCCTCTTCACCTTCGCCCAGGACGTGATCGGCGCCATCCGGCCCGATTGGCTGGGCGGCTCCGAAGCGATCGCCCACGCCGCTCATATCACCGGAACCCTGTTTGGAGCCTCGCTCTGCCTGATCCTGCTTGCCGTCGGTTTGCTTCCCAGAGATCAGTACGACGCCCTCGGGCTCATCTCGCGCTGGAATCGCCGCCGGCAATATCGATCGCTGGTCAACCAAGGTTACAACCCCTTCGGGTACACCCCTCCGCCGGCGGACGCTCGCCAACCCGAAATCGACCCGCGCAGCACGCGCCTCCTCGACCTGCGCGCGGAAATCAGCGAAGCGATCGCCCACCACAACCTGCCGCACGCCGCTTATTTATTTTTAGAATTGAAAAAGATGGACCCCAATCAGGTCCTTTCCCGTCAGGCCCAATTGGACGTGGCCAATCAATTGGCCAGCCAGCAGTTTTACGCCCAGGCGGCGGAAGCCTACGAACAATTCCTATCCCATTACCCCAATTTCGATCAAATCGAGCAGGTCGAACTGATGCTTGGGGTCATATACGCCCGCTACCTGAACCATTACGAACGCGCTCGTCAGCTTTTGTTGCGGGCCCTGGCGCGTCTGCACGGCGAGCAGCAGATCGCCTGGGCGAGAGCGGAGCTTTCCCGTATCGAGCCTCTGATAGCCGCCCGCAGTGTCCCCAAGGTTTGAGAAGATGCCCGTCTCCCTGGAAAAACGCCGACGCGAAGCCGAGTGGATGGACGATCCCCAAGCCGACCCGGCAATCCTGGAAGACAGTCTCCGCTTCATTCGCCGAATTAACTTCTGGTTGGGGTACACCCGGGCGACCCTTGGTCATCTCGAGCGGTTTAGTCGCCGCTGGCCGCGCAATCAAACCATTCGCATCGTCGATCTGGCCACGGGCTCGGGCGACCTCCCGAGGGCGATCCTGCGCTGGGCCGAAAAAAGTGGGTTCTCGGTGCAAGTCGTGGGGATCGATCGCCACGCAACCACGGCCGCCGCCGCCCAACGCCAAGAGCCCAATCTTCAGATCATCCGCGGCGATGTTCTGGAGATGCCCCTGGCCGATGGATCATTCGATTACGCGATTACGGGCATGTTTCTGCATCATCTGGACGACGCGGAAGTGGTGGGGGTGTTCAGAATAATGGATCGTCTTTCCCGTCGCGGCGTCATCGCCGCCGATTTATTGCGCGATCGGCGAGCCTATTTCTGGATCAAGCAGATCACCCGCCTATCCAACCCCATGGTCCGCCACGACGCCGTGGTCAGCGTCGGCCAAGCATTCACGGAATCGGAAATCGTGGCATTACGCGATCAGGCGGGTTTGAGTTACGCCAAATTCCACCGGCATTTCGCCCATCGATTCGTCTTAGCCGGCGAGAAGGTATGACTTCATTGCCCAGGCGCCGCGCCGCCCCCCTGGCCGCTTCGCTTCTGGGCAATCTGCTGCTGAACCGCCGCTAGTTCGTCGGGATAACTACCCTTCAGCGGGGGGTTCATCCGCTTTATGGCCGCGAAGAGTTCAGTGGCCCGGTCATAACTGGACGGATCGTTGGAGTTATATAAATCCTGGGCCGCCAGCAGAAATTCGCTGCTGACCGTTTCTTCAATAAATTTCAAAGTTGGATCGGCGTCGTATTCCTGAATCGCCGCCGACGCAAACGTCGCCGCGTCCGTGTATTTCTGCGCCTTCAAAAGCGATTTCACCACGTCGCCGGAAAGCGTATCGATCACATCCGGCTTACCTTCATTTGCCTTCCAATAACCCAGTGCCGACTGATACTGATCCGCCGCCGCCGCGTATTGCCCCAGATCCATCATCGTATCCCCGATATTCTGCCTCTGCGCCGCCAGGGATTCGTTGAGCGTCCGCCGTTTCGTGTCATCGGTGGCCGACTGAACATCCTTAATCAGCCGGTCTCGAAACGCCTCCAGCGCCACCAGCTTCTTGTTCGGATCCCCATTTTTTAGGGCATCGGCCAGCGTCGCCAAATCCGGCTCTTCCAGCGACCCGAGCCAGCCCTGCAAGACCTGCCAGGCCGCCGCCTGTACCGACGGATCGGGGTCCTCATTCATACTTTTCAGCAAGTTGGTGATATAAATCGGCTGGACCGTTGTCCCCAGGGCCTCGACTGCCGCCCGGCGAATCTCCGGCTCCTGATCGTCCAAAGACGCCGCGATCGAATCGCTCACGTCCGGATCGTCCAGATTTCCCAGTCCATGAATCGCATAAAACCGAACCTTCTCCGGTTCGTGCGGATCCAGCAGCGATTGAAACAACTGCAAAAGCTGCGGATCGTGCATGGCTGCAAGGGCCCCGACGATCGCGGCCCGAAGGGCCTGCGTCCCGGGCTGGCCCGTTGACTTCAAAGCCGCTTGAAGCGCCGCCCGCGCCGTCTGCTCTTTTGCCGGATCGTTGAAGATCGTGGTGCCTTCCGCCGCTAGGCGAATCCCATCGGCCGAGGCGATCTGCACCAGCATTGACGGGTCGGACTGCACGAGCTTCACCATCAGCGAAACCGCGGTCGGGTCGAACAGATGCGCAAGCGAATTCACCAGTTCCACCCGCACCATGTCATCCGGCTCAACCCCGAGCCGCTGCACCATCTCCGGGGCGGAATCCGCATCATTAAATAGCGCCTGCGCCGCCGCCGCCCGCACATCCGGCGAAACATCGTCGAGCAAACCCCGAACCGTCTCCATCGTCCCCGGCGGCGCTCCGTCGGGGGTCTGCCGATCCTGATAAACGATCGTCGCCCCCACCTTCCGGATCGCGGGGGCGGGCGAATGCATATATTGAATCAAAAGATTCGCGCGGTCCTGTTGCGAAGCCTGCGCCTCATAGACCCCCTGCAACAAACTTTCCAGATTCGCCTTTAATTGCGTGTGTTTAGATACCTCTTGCTCGAACGCATCCGCGCGGCTTGCGCGAATCGCATCTTCAAACGCCGATTCCGAAAGATTCGCATTCTGATCCCACCACTTTTTCCATTGCTGCGCGTTATGACCATAGGCATCCAACCCCGTCATCTGAACCAAAGCATCGCCAGCCGCGATTTCAACCGCATCGGTATCGGCCTGCTCCTGCAAACCAATCAACGTCTGTGCGGCAAGTTTCTGATTGAACGACCCGATGGCGATGATCACCGGAACCCGGATTTCGTCCCCCTGATTGGAAATCGCGACGGTCGCCAGGCGCTGCAGCACGTCTGAATTATCGCTATATTGTGCCAGGGCCGCGGCGGCCGCCCGAACGCGCGACCGTTGCCCCTCGCGGTTGGCCAAAAGCCGAAACAGCGGCTCGATGAAATCGGGATTCGGCCATGCGATTTCCCCCAAAGCCCGAGCCACGGCCAATTGGCCGCCGTCGTCCGACTGGGTCAGGGCCACTACCAAGTCCGGCCGAATCGTATCATCGTGGGATCCGACAAGTTTCAGCGCCGCGGCGTCCCGGTCGTCCTGGGACGCCTGCGGATTGGATAAGGTTTGAAGAAGGCCTTTGGAGGAATCGGTCGTGGTGGGGGGGGCGGAAGCCGGTACGTCCTGGGCGACGGCGCGGGACCAGAGCCCGACCGCTCCGGCCGATAAACAAATCGCCGCTATCCTGACCTTCAGCCTCACCATCTCTTTATCGTCGAATTGCTGAAATTACCGTATCTGCAGGACGCCGAAAAGGGTATCGGGCGCTTAACCGACTAGCCCGGGGGTAAATTCTCTGGAAAATACATGGCGCTTGTCTTGCGTTTTCTGCAAATCGGTTGCTACATTAGCTGCTAGTCCTTCGTATCATTATTGTCCACCTTCGGGCCGCCTTCCCATGAACGATTGGAGCGAAGCCGAACATCGCGTCGAGAAAGCCCAGCGCTTTTTCGAACAACGCAAATGGGGCGAAGCCCTGCGCGAACTGCAGTTGGCGACCAGTGTTAATCCCTACAACTCGTCCTGGTTCTTCAACATGGGCCTGATTCTGGACGAACTGGGGCGCTTCGAGGAAGCCGCCGATGCGTATGAGCACGCCAGCCGGATCGATCCGCACGATCTGGCGACGCTCAATCATTTGGGCGTCGCCCAGTTTCGCATGGGACGCCTGGAACCGGCCGTTACCACCTTTCGGCAAATTGAATCGCTCGATCCCTCCTATGAGCCGTCTTATTGCAATCGAATCCTGATCTATTCCCAATTGGGCCAGCACGACCTTGCCGAGGAAATGTTTTACACCGCCCGGCTGTACAAAGAGCACTGCCCCCATTGCTTCTACAATATGGGCGTCAGCCTCGAAGCCCGCGGCCTGCACGACAAAGCCATCTTCTGCTGGACCCGTGCGCTCGATCTCCAGGGGGGGCAGGGGGACGTCTACCTGCGCATCGGGCAGGCATTGTGGAAAAAGGGAGAACTTGAACAAGCGCGGCGATCCTTTCTGACCGATCTGCGCTTAAACCCCGGCCGCACGCGCACGCTGCTCGATTTGGGCGAACTACTACTGGACATGGGGCGGCAGGAAGAGGCGGGTGAGAAATTCCGCCGGGCCATCGAATTAGCTCCCTCGGAGGCGGGGGGCCATTACCATCTGGGCCGACTGCTGTTCAAAATTGGCAGTGAAGATCAGGCTCTGGAATGTTTCGCGACCGCCCTGGTTCTGGACCCCACGTTTGTCGGCGCCAACCTGGGCTTGGGACGCATCTATTATCGCCGGCACTGTCTGACTGACGCCCGCCGTCATCTTCGCGCCGAATTGCAATTACGGCCTCAAAATCCCCGCATCCTTCTGGAACTGGGCAATCTACTCATGGACTGCGGGGAAAGTCGTTCCGCCCTCGTCTGCCTCAAATGGCTCGTCGGCGTCGATCCGGAATATATACCCGGTTGGCTCAACCTGGCCGTCACCCAATTCGCCCGCGGGCACTGGCAAGAAGGAATCGCCAGTTGCATGACCGCCCTGACCAAGGATTCCCAAAACGGCATGGCCATGCACAACCTCGCCCTCGCGTACGAGCGGCTGGGGCAATACCGCAGCGCGCTGACCTGGGTGCGCCGAGCCCAACTTGTTTGCGTCAACGACGCCGCCCTGCAGCGGTTGGAACTCCGCGTTCGCCTGCTCTGGATTCGCGCTCGCACGGTGAAAATCGCCCACCAGGTGCGCCTTGTTCTGCCCTGGCTTCGGCGCTAGGCGCTTTTGCACCACTGGCGCCACATCTGGCGGTAAGCCGCTTCCAGATTCATTGTAAACCTTACCGCATCCATCAGAGGCGATTGTTGCATGCGCCCTCGAAGTGTCCGCCGCAATTCCGCGAGCCGGGGCAGATCGTTGGCCAATTGCACTGCGATCCGCACAAACCCAACCGCATCCTCGGCAACCAGATCCGTCAAACCCACATGAAAACTCTGGCTCAATCCCGCGCGCGAAGCCGCAGTTGTTCCAAATCGGCTAACCACGGGAACCCCCATCCATAGCGCATCCAAACTCGTCGTGTGCCCGTTATAGGGAAACGTGTCCAGCGCCAAATCGATCCCAAGATAGCGCTTCAGGTAATGTCCACGCGGAATCAGCTCTACAAAATCAACCCGGCCCGGATCGATTTTCAACTCACGCAGCACCTCTTGCCGCACGCTTCCGCGCGGAGCGAGCAACACCAATCTCGACGTGGGCACAGCCGCGAGCACCTTCCCCCACACCTGCAACCACGGCGAATTGAGCTTGCAAAAATTATTCAAACACCCAAACGTCACATACCCGGCGTCCAGCGCCGGCAACTCGTTCACCGGCGGCTCCGTCGACAGCGGGTCGTAACACCAAAACGTATCCGGCAGACGAATTGATCGCTCGGAGTAAAACTCATCATTCGACCCCGGCGGATCAAGCCGCGGATCGGTTAGGCGATAGTCCATCACCGACATTCCCGTTGTTCCGGGATACGCCAGCCAAGCCACTTGAATCGGCGCCGGCTTCCTGGCAAAAAGCAGCGGCCGCGCCGCCGCCATGTGCATGGTCAGGTCGATCAGAATGTCGATTTTGTCGCCTCGAATTAATTGGGCCACCTCCGTGTCGCTCATCCCGACGATCGAACGCCAGTGATCGGGGAACGCCTGAATATTGGCGGTCATTCGATCTGGAATGCGAACATCCGAATAGCAAAAGATTTCAAAGTTCTTGTGATCATGCCGCGCCAAGACCGGCACCATAAACAGGGCCTGGCAATGAATCCGAAAATCCGGCGACACATACCCGATCCGCAGCCGCCGCTCCGGATCGCGATCGTTTCGATGCTCCTGAATTTGGTTTCGCAGCGGCTCGGCATGCTGGCGATTCCACTTCAAATGCTCCCGATAGATCGCCGGGGGGTCGTACTGCCCATGGTAATAAAGGCTATAAACCCGATTGTCATCCGTGGTCACTTTGTCGGGTTGAATCGCCAGCGCCCGGTCGAAGCACGCCAGCGCCTCGTCCAGCCTCGCCATGTCGCGCAGCGCCGTCCCCAGATTAGCCCACGCATCCGCAAAGTCCGGGCGAATTCGCACCGCTTCTCGCAATGCGGCAACCGTTTCGTCCATATCCCATTTAACCCGGTGCACATCCGCCAGCCGAAACCATCCCATCGATTGCCCCGGGCTGAGGGCCAATCCTTTGCGCAGGGCCGCCAGGGCCTGGTCATATTCGCCCAGGAGATATTGAACCGTACCAAAATTGATCTGCGCATCGGCGAAATTCGGATTCAGGTCCAGCAGCCGTCGATAGACCGCCGCGGCCTCGCGGTTTCGCTTTGTGTCTTGAAAAACGTTTCCCAGCCGATATAGCGCCTCCTGGTGATTCGGCTGGGTCCGCAGGACTTGAAGATAAAGTTCCTCCGCCTGACGGAGTTTCCCCACGCGATGAAAGCTCACCGCGGACTCAAAGTCGCGATCCACAGGCTGGTCCGCCACGCGCTGATATTCCTCAGGAAATTTTCGCCACGATCATGGTCACATCATCCGACCGCGCCGTCAGCCCGGCGTAGCGCCGCATGTTCCAAACCACATTTTCCGCCACCGCCACCGCCGTCGCTCCCCCCTGCGCGAACGCTTCCAGCACCCGCTGCCGCCCAAACGTCTGCCGCTGAAAATTCATCGCATCCGGGAGCCCGTCGGTATAGAGCATCAGCGTATCCCCAATCCGCAAATCCACCAGTGATTGGGTGTACTTTTCCTCCGGATTAACCCCCAGAACCATATTGTCGCTTCCGAGTTCGATGATTTTCCCATCCCTGAGAATCAGCCCCGGCGGATGCCCCGCATTGCAATACGTAAATCGCCGATTTCGCCCGTCCAGCACCCCGTAAAAGAGCGTGACAAATTCCCCCGCGCTGCTGTCCCGGAAAACCATCAAATTAATCCGGCGAATGACTTCATAAAGATAATAGACATTATCGACCTGCGCCCGCAGCGCCGCGCGAACCGCCGCCATCGTCAAACTCGCGGGAATTCCCTTTCCGCTGACATCCGCGACCACCAGCCCGATGTTGTCATAGGGAAGCTCGATGAAATCGTAAAAATCGCCCCCCAGCTCCTGAGACGGAATATAAACCGACGCCAAATCGACCCCCGCGAGCGTCGGCGGCTTCTGCGGGATCATGCGATGCTGCACCTGGGCCGCCATTTGCACCTGGCGCTCCAGCGCCTGCACCTGGATGGATTCCTGCAGAAGCCGCGCATTTTCGATAGCCGCCGCCGCCTGTGCGGCGATGGCCTTCATCAGATCAATCTGCAAAGGCGAAAAGGCTTGTTCCTTATCCGTATAGACGCGCAAAACCCCGATCGCCCGCCCTTTGTATCGCATGCCGACGGAGAGCATCGAGGCGATTCCCTCCAGCCGCGCCTCCCCGGGGTAAAGCGACCGCGGGTCTTCCGCGAGATTTCGGACATATTCGTAACCCTTACCGGCGAGGGCTTCGTGGTCGATCTGCGCTTTGCTGAGTCGGATCGGACCCTTATTGATGTACTGCCCCGAGAGGTTATGCACCGCCTTGATGACCAGCTCATCGCGATCCGCGTCCACCAGGCGGATCGACGACGCCTTGGTCTGCATGACATCCGCCACCAGCTCCACGGTGCGCTGCAAAACCGTATCCACATTTCGCGCATCGGCCAGCATCATGGCGACGTTGTAAACCGCCGTCAGTTCATTGATCCGCTGGCGAAGTTGAAACTCCTGGAAACATAACCGCGCCACGGCGTTGGCCAGCAGATACAAAAATTGAATCGCCGCCGGCTTAGCCGCGCGCGATTTCAAGAGCTGCGCCGCGATCTGCCGCATTGGCTTCAGATCGATCCCCACCTTTTCCGCCAGCTGAGCCAGCTTCGCATCGTCGATCCCCGCCACGCCCCCCTGCGCCGTCATCCGGATGGTCCCCAGCCTTTGGTTGTTCACCATGATCGGCGCGACGTATTCGCCTCCGGAGCGCTGCGGCCCCTGCGCCGCGTCGGCCGCGCTGGTCGCGTCGGCGATGGCCCGTTGCCGCTTCAAGAATTCCGTGGTCGGCGTCGCCTGCGTCAGCGTCTGGCCCTGCGCATCGGCGATCGTCACCTTCACATTGGCGACGGCGGCAAAACTGTCTTGAATTTCCTGAAGCGTCGGCAAATCCAAAAAATCCGTCAGCTTCAAGTGGTCGGTATCGAACTGGGTCATCAATTCTCCGTAGCCGCTGTTCCGTCAGCGGCGGGGGGAAATTGTAGACACCCACACGCTTCTATCAACGCGGTATAATCCTTTTAGTTTAAAAGTTCGTAACATGATGCAGAGAGATTTATATTACATTGAGCGCGGCAAAGGCCCTCCGGTGGTCCTCCTGCACGGCTTTCCCCTCGACGGCCGCGTCTGGGCCGGACCGCTTGAACTTTTAAGCAGCACCCGCCGCGTCATCGTCCCCGATCTCCCCGGCTTCGGAAAATCCCCTACGCGCGGAAGCTTCACAATCGAATCTCTCGCCGAAGATCTGCACGCACTGCTAATGCGAATCGGCGCACTCCCCTGCGTCCTCGCCGGCTTATCCATGGGCGGCTACGTCTCCCAATCCTTTGCGGCAAAATTTGCCGACGACCTCCGCGGGTTAATCCTGGTCGACACCCGCAGCAGCGCCGACACCGATCAAGGCAAACAATCCCGCAACGACATGATCGAACTGGCCAAAACCAAAGGCTCCGCCGCCGTGGCCGAGCAAATGATGCCCAGGATGCTGGGTCCGACCGCCTCGCGTGAATTGAGCGATCAACTCAGCGAAATTATGAACGACTGCCCCGCCCAGACGATCGAGCACGCCTGCGCTGCCATGCGCGATCGCCCCGATTTCTCCGCGATGCTGGCAAACCTCAAATTGCCGGCGCTCATCATCGTCGGCCAATCCGACGCCCTGACACCGCCGGCCGTCGCGGAGGCCATCCATGGCTCGATTCCCGGATCGGCGCTCTCGATCATCCCCAATGCCGGCCACATGACCCCCATGGAGCAGCCCGCCGAAGTCGCCGCCGCGATCAGAAAGTTCCTGGCAATAATCCCCGGTTACGCTTGAACTGTCCGATTCCCAACTTTCCCTGTATGCTTGCCCATCCCTAATAGCCTTTGGAGTCTGCATCCATGAACCGAGAACGCGCGGCCTGGCTCATCAGCGTGGTCCTTCTGGCCCTACTGGCCTTCGAACTCCCCGGCTCTTTGGCTCAGCGAAACGACGATTACGACTGGGTCCGCACCCTTGTCGAGGTTCACCGGCAGGTCATCGATAATTATGTCGAGCCGGTCAACGACCAGGACCTCAAGGAAAAATCGATCGAGGGAATGCTGTCGGTTCTCGACCCCTACACCGTATACGTCGCCCCCGAAAAACAATCCGAGTTTGAAGAACTCATCAACGGCGAATTCAGCGGCGTCGGCATCACGTTGGATAAAGAGCCGGACGGCCGAATCCTCGTCCTCTCACCACTCGAAGGCAGCCCGGCCGATCGGGCGGGCATCGAAGCCGGGGACTACATTACCAAAGTCGACGGCCAGCCCACCGCCAACTGGCTCATCGAAGACGTCGTCAAGCACGTCACCGGAAAAGCCGGAACCAAAGTGACTCTCACCATTGAGCGCGACGGCAAAGAAACGGATTACACGATGACTCGCGAGCAGATCGTCCTCCCCACGGTGGTCGGCTACGACCGCGCCAAGGACGATTCCTGGAATTACTGGGTCTGCAAGGATCCCAAGATCGCCTACGTCCGCATCACCCAGTTTGACGCCAACACGTTTGATTCATTAAAAGGCGCCCTTGAAGGCGTGCCGCCCTCGCCCGGTGAAACTGGAAAGCCCGGCTTGCTCGATAGCGGAATGAAAGGTCTGATCCTCGATTTGCGCTTCAACCCCGGCGGGCGTCTCGAACAAGCCATTCAGGTCGTCAATCTCTTTGTGAAGGATGGATCGGTCATTGTCACCACGCGCGGGCGCAGCCGGCCCGAACAGATCAATCGCGCCAACGGCCAGGGCACTCTCCCGGATTTCCCCATGATCGTTCTGGTCAACGAACACTCCGCCAGCGCGGCCGAAATCGTCTCCGGCAGCCTGAAGGACAACCACCGCGCGCTGGTCATCGGCCAGCGCACCTTCGGCAAAGGCTCCGTCCAGGAAGTCGTCCCCCTCGAAGGCGACGGCGGCGAACTTAAAATAACCGTTGCTTACTACTATCTCCCCAGCGGCCGACTCGTGCACCGCAAGAAAGGCGCTACCGACTGGGGCGTCGAGCCGCAGATCATCGTTCCGGTCGATGACGAAGGCGAACGCGAAATCCGCGAGCAAATGGCCCGCCGCGATACCATCCGACATCCGACAACGTTGGCGTCAACTACACCCGCCACGGGGCCGACCACCGTTGCCACCACCGCGCCGGCCACGACCGAGCCGGTCGATCCCCAATTACAGCAGGCGTTGAACACCATGGTCGGCCTGATTTTCCTGGGCGAGCCCGCTCCCCCGTCCACCCAGCCCTCGGCCGCCGCGATGAATTGAGTCATGATAGTCCTCGGCATCGAATCGACCTGCGATGAAACCGCCGCGGCAATCGTCGAGGGGGGAAACATCGTCCGCGGCAACGTCGTTGCCAGCCAGGTAAGCCTCCACGCCCGCTACCACGGGGTCGTCCCCGAAATCGCCAGCCGCGCCCATATCGAAAACATTCTGCCGGTCATCAGCGAATGCCTTTCGCGAGCAAAAACGGCGCTGGCCGAAGTTGACGCCATCGCCGTCGCCCAACGCCCCGGACTGATCGGCTCGCTCCTGATCGGCGTCACCGCGGCCAAAACTCTTGCCTGGTCGCTGAACAAACCGCTGATCGCCGTCGACCACGTCCACGCACATCTGTATAGCGTTAACCTCGATGTCGCGCGCCACAAAAAAATCTCAATGCCGGCCGTCGGGCTGGTTTGTAGCGGTGGCCACACGGCCCTCTACCAAATGCGCGATTGGCTGGATCTCGAACTCGTTGGCACAACCCTGGACGACGCGGTCGGCGAAGCCTACGACAAGGCCGCTGCGATCCTCGGCCTGGGCTACCCCGGCGGCCCGAGAATCGACGCACTGGCCTCCGCGGGAAACCCCAAATCCGTAAAATTCCCCCGCAGCCTTTTAGGGCGGGATTCCCTCGACTTTTCTTTCAGCGGTTTAAAAACCGCCGTTCTCTATCATGTCCGCGGGTTCAAGGGCCGGCAGCGCGATGCCAAGAAACTGACGCCCGACCAATTGTCCGACGTCTGTGCCGCGTTCCAAGCCGCCTGCGTCGATGTGCTGGTCGAAAAAATCCGGCGCGCCGCGCGTCGCTATAGCGCCAAAAGCGTCATCGTCGGCGGGGGCGTCTCCGCCAACAGCGGCTTGCGCGCGGCATTGGCGAAGTTCGATCTCCCCGTGTATTTTCCACCCTACGAGTACTGTACCGACAACGCCGCCATGATTGCCGCGCTGGGCCAGAAACTTCTCGCGGCCGGCCAAACCAGCGGACTGGATCTCGATGCCATCACGCACAGTCAATTTGCCGATTCGCCGCGTTGACCAACCTCCGGCGATTCCCCCTCGCCCCATCGACGGCCAAAAAGGGCTCTTCGGCCGAGTTCTAATCGTCGGCGGCTCGCACGAAATGATTGGCGCTCCCGCCATGGCCGCCACGTCGGCTCTGCGCATGGGTAGCGGACTCGTGCAGATCGCCGTGCCCGAAACCATCCTGGCCGCGGTTTTATCAATCATCCCCGAAGCAATCGGTTTGGCATTGGGAAAGAAGCCCGATTTACAACGCCTGCTGGAAGCAGCAGGGCGGGCCAACGTCATCGCCATAGGCCCTGGCCTGGGCCAATCCGCGACCGTCGCGCGGCGAATTCAAGCTCTGCTCAATTTAGAAAAACCAATGGTTGTCGACGCCGACGCCCTGAATTATCTAGCCACCATCAAACGGTGGCCGAAATTTTCCGGAGTTCTCACGCCGCACCCGGGCGAAATGCACCGCCTGACAAAAACAACCGTTCCCACGGATGACCGCGGCCGGATCGATCTGGCGACCAAATTCGCCGCCCATCACAAAAAAGTATTAGTCCTGAAAGGCCACCGCACCGTCGTGACCGACGGACATCGCGTCTACGTGAACACAACCGGCGACAGTTCCCTGTCCAAAGCCGGCTCCGGCGATGTTCTGACAGGAATGGTCGCGTCATTGATCGGCCAAAAAATGGATTTATTCGAAGCCGCCTGCCTGGCTGTCCATCTCCACGGCAAAGCTGGGGAACTCGCCGGCAAAAAACTGGGGCGCCGCTGCGTTTTGGCCCGGGATGTAATCGATTCGATTTCGCCGCTGCTTCGATAATCCTGATGACCGCGCCGGTATTTTCACTTTTCAGTAGTTCCGATTGTGACATCGCGCGATCCGCTTGAGGAATTCGGCGTGGATTTGGGCTTCGTCCAGGGCGGGGAAGCGCCGCCTCAGCCCCTGTAGAAACAGTCGCTTGCCAAGTTCGGATAGTTCCATCGCCTTCGCCAGCCGCTGCGCCGGGGTCATACGGCGAAGCGACTGCATGTACAGCGCCCGGTTGGCTTGCGATTTTAGTTCCATGGCCCCTAAATCATATCCTAAAACCGGATGGCAGTCGTGATTTCACTTCGCGCAGCCGTCGGCGGCTGGCGGCCAATCAACCGCAGCGCCCCATTCACCCCTATCGATGCCCCGCATGAATCATTAAATACCCCATCACCACCACGGCCACTACCGCCACGACAGACAAAACCACCGCCATCGCCATCATCGCCGTAAACCGGGTCGCCTGTCTTTGCAAAACCTTTTCCAGGTCCGTATCCCGCGAAGCCAGATTATCCCGAATGTTACAAAGCACCTGGGTACTGGCGGCCGAGTTCCGATTGACGGATTCCAAGGCCGCCCCGACGGTATGCAGACTGTCCGCCATTGCTTTATCCTGCTCGTTCAGCGTCTCCACTCTCACTCGCAATCCATCGATCAAATCTTTCTGATCGCTGCCTGATTCGACCAGCTTATGCAGAATCTCGCCCAGAATTTGTTGTTGCTCCGCCTGCGAAATCAGTTGCTGATGAATCGCCTTGACCGTCTCCCCTTGCATTCGCGTCGCCTCGGGCAACGTCTCCAGAACCTTGGGCAACGCGGAAACCTGTGCGATCAATTCATCCTGCCGCCGGCCCTGCGCTTCCATGTTATCGCGAATCGTGGACATCAATTCCGTCAGCAGGCCGAATCCCTCCTGCAATTGCGCAATTGCCGCATTATTTCTCCCCCAGGTGCGCAACAGCGCGGGCCGCGTCTCAACGACGACCGAGGGATCGGACGAACTGGATGAATTTGAATTCCCGTTGCCCGATTCCGAGCGGCGAAACATGCGCCCCAGGCGTCCGAAAAATGTGACTTGTCCACTCATAACATGCCTCCGTGCAGAGCGAGCGGGTTTGCGGCTATTTTGGGTCAACTGTACCATCGCCTTTACATGGGTCAACTCCGTAGAGTGCTTCTCGTCTGGTTTTTCCTGCTCGCGGCGATCGGCGTAGTCATGTTTGTGTTCAATCGCCCGCCGCCGCCTCCTCCGCCGCTGCCGGTCCAAATCCCGCGCATTGCCTCGGCCACACCGGCCGGAACCAACATCCTGATCGGCATCGGCGCTGGCGACACCCTCGTCGCCGTCAGCGATTTCGATGACGACCGCGAAGGCATCGCCGACAAACCCCGTATCGGCGATTACGACAACATCGACTGGGAAAAACTCGCCGCCGCCCACCCCAATTATCTCCTTCTGCAGGAAGCCGCCGATCGAATTTCCGAAGCGGTCAAACAGCGCTGCACCGACCTGGGCATCCAGATCGTCAACTTGAAAATCGACGATTTACGTGACATCGAATCGACCATGGAGCAGCTCGCCATCGTCGTCAACCGCCAAACCGAAGGCGAGCAAGCCGTCTCCCAATTGCAGGCCACTCTTGCGGCGATTCAATCCCGCGTCGCCGGCCGGCCCTCGGTCCGCACCCTCATCGTCACCAGTGACGACGGCCTCAGCGTCGCAGGCCCCGGCGAATTTCTCGACGAATTACTCTCCGTCGCCGGCGGTCAAAACGTCGCTGCCAACATCGGCCGGCCCTACGCCTCCCTCGAACCGGAAATGCTCGCCTCCATGGCCCCGGACGTTGTCATCCAACTCATCCCCGACGGCGATCAAACTCCCCAGGTCCTGAAACAAGCCGGACATTTTTGGCTAACCCTCCCCGATCTGCCCGCCGTCAAAAATAATCGGGTCTATGTCCTCACCGATTGGTACGCCCTCCAGCCCGGCAGCCAAGTCGCCTCGCTCGCCGCCTACATCTGGCGACTCCCCATTTTCGCGCTGACCACCGGCGGCATCGGATTCCTCGCCGCCCTCAACCAACAAGCGTTCGCTTTCGCCGGTGCTCTGGTCACGGTAGCCATCGTCTTGGGAATCGCCGGCCGCCGCGGTCGAATCGATCCCGTGACCCTCGTCCTCGTCGGCGTCATCATCAACGCCATCAACGGCTCCATCTTTCTATTGATCAACGCCCTGGAACGCCAAATGCCCAACACCGGCGGCCCCATGGCCTTTCTGGTCGGCAACATCCAGGTCATCACGCATTGGCAACGCGCCGCCGTCTCCCTCCTGATCCTCGCCGGCACGATCTTTCTCATGCAGCTCAGCGGTCTATTAAACGCCGCCGGCCTGGAAGACGCCGAAGCCCGCGGACTGGGCGTCCCCATTCATCGCGTGCGCTGGCTAGGGTTGATTGCCGCCTCGCTGGTCACCGGCGCGGCCGTCAGCATCGGCGGACCGATCGGATTCGTCGGCCTCGTCAGCCCCCACATCGCGCGCCTCTTCGCCGGCTCCGACCAGCGCCGCCTTTTCCCCATATCCGGAGCAGTGGGGGCCTTGTTGGTCATGGCCGCCGACGCGCTCTCGCGCTATCTCGCGGCCCAAAATCGCCTCGGAACCCAATTAGAAATCGGAATCCTGACCGGCCTCCTGGGCGGCCCATTTTTCCTGTGGCTTCTACTCAATTCCCGCAAAACGATGCGGACCTGAATCATGGCCAATCTTCTCGAAGCCGCCGACGTCTCGTTCGCCTACGGCGACACTCCCGCCCTGCGCGGCGTCGGCGTGACGCTCGCCCCCGCTCAAGTCGCCGCCCTCATCGGCCCCAACGGCAGCGGAAAAAGCACACTCTTGCTCGCCCTGCTCGGACACCTCCCCGCCACGGGAAAAATCGAATGGGAAGGAACCCCCGTTCGCCGCCATCGCCGAAAAGATCTGGCCCGCCTGGTCGCCTACCTCCCCCAATCGCCGCGCTACGAGCCAGGCCAAACCGTTCTCGACGTCCTGCGTTTGGGAAGAGCCGCTTATTGGGGCGCCTTCGGCCTGGAATCTTTCGAGGACGAATCCGTCGTGAGCGAAGTCGCCCAAATGCTCGAGCTGGAAAATCTGCTCGATCGCCCGGTCGATCGCATGTCCGGCGGGCAGCGCCAGCGCGTCATGATCGGCCGCTGCCTCACTCAGCAACCCAAGGCACTCCTGCTCGATGAGCCGACAACGTTTCTCGACCTGAAACACCAGGTCGATCTCTGCCAATTACTTCGCCGGCTGGCGACGGAAAAACATCTAGCCGTCCTGATGGCGTCTCACGAGCTAAACGTAGCCGCCGCCTCCGCCGATCATTTAACGCTACTCAACGCCGGAAAAATCGACGCCGCCGGAAAGCCCGACGAAGTTCTCCGTCCTGAAGTTCTTTCCCCCGTCTACGGCGTCCCCATCCAACGATTCGAAGGCGCAACCGGACCGATCGTCGTCCCGCAATCGGCTCAAAAGATATAACGCGCCGCGATCAGCGACCCGATCACCCCGCAGCAAATCCCCGCGATCGCCATTCCCTTTCCCCCCGAACCATCCTGATTTGTCGTGACCTGCCGATATCCAATAATCCCAAAAACAATCGCCAGCACCGATGGTACAAAGATCAAACAAGCCGGCAGCCCGATGATCCCCAACACCAGCGACGCGACACAAAACCCATTGGTCGCCCCGCTGGTATCGATGGTCGTCCCCTCCATCGTGAACGGCATACCGCAGCTCTTACAATTGTTAGCCGATATCGGGCTGGAGGCCGAACAGCGCGGGCAAACAATGTATTGCTTCTGATCCGACCCTCGAATGATTTTCGGAGCCCGCTCTCCCGCCGCCGCATAGGCATGAACCGGATGTGGATCCTGTTTGATAATCTGCCGGGTCTTGGGGTCCAGCAGCCGGCCATAGCGATCCAGAAACGGAACGGCAATTTGATTCCCGCAGGTCGGGCACTGACACTCCTGAGCCGCCATCGCCTCGGTGGCTTCCAATCGGCTGGAGCAATACCCGCAATTAAACCCAAAGCGCCTCCCCGCGTTTCGAGCCGCTCCCATCATCACATTCGGATATGGACTCTGCGAAGCCGGCACGTTCGCCGAAACCGTCCCGGCCCCCGTCCCGACGGCCGCCGCCTGCGGCGCTGGCACGCGCAGCGCCGTCTTGCAGTTGGGACACCGCACCAATTGCCCCACCTGAGTCTGTTCCGCCGAGAGCGCGGTCCGGCAAACGTGACACGAAAAAACAATCATGCAACCCTTACCGGCAAATCCTAATTCCGATACAAACGTTTGTCATTGTGCGTCCCGCTTTTCCCGGAATTTGCCGGGGCGAGGAGCCAGTCTGGTCGGGACGGTTCGCTCTGAGATATACTCCGGATCATGCAGCAGCCGAACCCCTCCCCCGTCGCCCTGATCACCGGCGCCGCCCGCCGCGTGGGGCGCGCGATTGCCCTCCGCCTGGCTGACGCCGGTTTCGACATCGCCTTCACGTATTTATCGAGCATCACCGACGCCCAGACTTTAACCACCGAAATCCAGGGCAAATCCCGCCGCTGCCTCGCCATCTCCGCCGACCTGACCGACCCCGCCACCGCGACCGAGACCATCGGCCAGAAATTCACCGAATCGTTCGACCGGCTGAACGTCCTGGTGAACAACGCATCCCTATATGCGCCCAGCGCCCTCGATCAAACCGATCTTCCCCAGATGCGGCGATTCTGGTCCATACACGTCGAGTCGCCCTTGTTGCTTTGCCGCGCTTTCGCCCCAACGCTGCGAAAAAACAGCGGGCACATCATCAACATGGTCGACCTCCTGGCCGAGCGGCCGTGGCCGCAATACCTTTCCTATTGCACCAGCAAAGCGGGCTTATGGAATCTCACGCTGGGCCTCGCCCGAGAACTCGCCCCAGAAGTGACCGTCAACGGCATCGCCCCCGGCGTGGCCGAATGGGCGCCGGGAACCTCCGAGGACGAAAAAAAGAACTATTTAAAGCGAGTCCCCCTGAACCGCGCCGGCACACCCACCGACATCGCCGAGGCCATTCACTACCTCTGCACCACCGGCTCCTACATCACCGGCCAGATATTAAGAGTAGACGGAGGCCGATCCATCACCTGAATCACTTCGCCGGCAAATCATTTAAATAATCAATCAACATCCGCAGCCGCCCATGATCGCGCCGATTGAACCCGAACACCAGGCGCGGCAAATCCGCCAGCGCCGGCTCATCGCGCTCCACCGCCAGCGGCCCCGAAACCCGAAACCCACCCCCGGCCGACCCATTGATATCCGAAAACTTCTTCTCGATATCCGCCAGCTGCTCCTTCGTCGGCGCCCGATGCAATCGCAGCGCCACCACATCCCGCGAATAGCGGATGCTGTGGTAATTGGAATAGAAATGCTCGATCTCCCGCACGGCCTCATGAGCGCTGTGCGTGATTTTGTACAAATTCAGATCGCTGGCATGAATCAATTCCCGCCGCAGCAATTGGTCCTGCACATAGGATTGCCACTGCGCCCAGTAATCCCCACCCGGACTCTCCACAAAAACAATTGGTATCGGCACTGATTTGCCCGTCTGCACCAGCGTAAGCACCTCAAACCCCTCGTCCATGGTGCCAAATCCGCCCGGGAAGAGCGCGATCGCGTTACTCGACCGCACAAACATCAGTTTACGCGTAAAGAAATATTTGAAATTGATCAGCTTCGGATCGTTTGCGATAAAGGTATTGGTCTTCTGTTCAAAGGGCAGGCGAATCGCCAGCCCAAAGCTGGGATCGGCCCCGGCCCCGCCGTGCCCGGCGGCCATGATCCCGCCGCCCGCGCCGGTGATCACCATCCATCCCGCCGCCGCCATCAACCGCGCGAATTCCGCCGCCATTTTGTAATCGGCATGATCCTCGCTGGTCCGCGCGCTGCCGAAAATGCTCACCTTGCGCGTATCGCGGTAGGGGGCGAATATCTTCAGCGCATACCGAATCTCCTTAAACGATTTATTGATCAACTTGATATCCCCGCGATTGGTGTGATCGCGCAGCAGTTTCAGGCTATTGGAGATGATTTCGCCGACCAGGTCTCCATCGTCGACGTCCTTCAGTCGTTCCACCAGTTGATCCGCTAGCGCGTGGACCGCCGCCATATCCGCCTTGCTGACGACCGACGGCTCCTCGCGGGACTCCTGTGATTGTTCCGGATCTTCCGATCCGTCGACTGTCCGCATTTATCCTCTGCCTTTCACCGCCGAACGGGCCGCACATTATGCCGGGGACCCGATAATTGCGAAACCCGCGGCCCCGAATTCACGTAAATAATACATCGGCTGGCCGACCCGGCTCGCGACGCCTAATTAAGTTGACTTTAACCTTATGCGCCGCGAGAATTACCAGCCCGGAAATGGGGGGAGACGGGCTATTTTTTCGGCGGATTTCAGGAGCCTTCGTCAATGCTGTCGCGGTTTGTCGTACCTAAAACCCTCGCCCTGGCCGCAGTCTGCATAGCCGCGGGCCTCCTCGTCGGATGTGATACCCAGCAGCGTAAGGCCGACCAGGCGGCGGCGGACAAAATGAAGGCCGTCGAATCCGCGCGCCTCGCCGCGGCTGATATCGACCAGCTCCAATCCGTCGAGCAGCAATACGACGAGTTGGCCGGCAATGTCGGCGACCTCTCGCCGCGCATGCACGCCTTAATCCGCGGCCGACAGGCCGAGGTCCGCTTCGAAGTCGCCACCCTCATGCTCGCCGACCTCCGCTCTGAAGAACTTGGCATCATCCGAACCATCGACGAAATTCAAAACCTCGCGGTCCAAATCGCCGGCTCCCAGGCGAGCGTCGCGTCCTTACAAGCATACGATCCCACATCCGAAATCAACGATCTGCATGCCAAGGAAGCCGCCATCCAGGGCGCCGCGGGCGACACCTCCACGGGCTCCACCGCGACCCTCGCCGGCGTGAATTCCGCGATCGACAAGCTGAACGACCAGATCACGCAGAACCAGGCCCAGACCCAATCGCTGCAACAATCGCGGGATCAGGCGCTTTCTCAAGCCGAGGATTTAACCCGCAAGAGCGAAGCCGAGACCGGTGACCAGCAATTGCAGGACACCATCCAGTCCTCGCAACTCCGCCGCGACGCGGGGGAAACCGACGCCCACATCGACACCCTCAAATCGCAACTGGCGATGATGCAGACCGACCTCAACACACTCAATGGACAAAAATCCGGCCTCGAATCCTCGGTCACGGCGCTGGACACCCAAATCGCCGCCCTCCAAGCCGGCTGGGCCACGATGCAGCAGCAGATGGACGCCCAGCGCCAATTGCAACAGCAAATCATCGGCTCCGATAGTTCCGCCGCCGCCCAGGTGACTCCTCCCGCGCCTCCCGCCGACGGCTCAACCGATACCAGTGCTGCCCCCGTCCCCGTAACCGACAATAGCAGCGTCACCATCGCCTCGCTCGCCGCTCGACTGACGTCCATGTTGACCGACGCCTCGACCAAGCGCGACGCCCTCAATCAGGAACTCGACAACGCCATCAGTCAGTTCGGCGAAGCGGAGGTCGTCGCGGAGCAGATGCGTTCGCAACTATTGCCGCAGATCGAAGGTCTCACCCCGACTCCCGACGCCCCCATTTGGAAGGAGACCATGGGGACGCTTCATCCGATGTATTTTAATTTGCAAAAAGCCGCCGCCATGCAGGACGAAGCAAGCGTCGCCGCCTCCAACGCAGTTATCCAGGTACTCCTGGGCCGGCTCTTCGATGGCTACGACGTCACCGCCAATGGCCGATCCATCCACATCGCCGGCCTCACCGCCATACTCAGCAAGGATCAAACCGGCATCGACCCGCCCAATTCCGTCGCTACCCTCCAGCGCAGCACTCCCGACGCGATCAAGCAATTGGAATCCGACGTGGACGACAAATTCAAATCCGCCCTGGATGCCTACGACCAGCGCTACGGCGCCGACAGCGGCCAATCCGCCAGCGATCAAAACAACTTGGCCCTGATAGGCCGCGTCTATACCAACCGCAAGTGGGCTCAATATTCCACCCTCATCGGCGATGCCGATGCCGCCAGCCAACATTTGCGCGACGCCGATTCTGACGACAGCCAGGTCGACCCCGCCTTCCGCACCGCCGGCCAATCCGCTCCCCCAGCGCCCGCCCAAAACCCCAGCGCCCCGCAGTCCAACTAGTAACCCCCTGATAAACGCGGACGGCGCCGCCGTGGGTTGCCCCACCCAATTTTCAATTGACAAAAATCCGCCCATCGGTTGTATTCCCATACGCAGGCGTCAGGGAAGGCGGTGAAAACCCGCCGCGGACGCGCCGCTGTAAGTGACCAAAATTTCGCGGGCATTGAGTAAGCCCGACCGGCACAAAAAAGTCACTGGTCCCGATGCCGGGGCTGGGAAGACATCTGCCGGATGTCACGAGCCAGAAGACCTGCCTGCCATGCGGGACGAGTTGATGCTCGCCCCGGAGCCATGTCCCGTCGGCTGCGCGAATCAGCGACCGGAATTGCCTTCAATTTTAAGATGGGTATTTCCCGATCGTTCATCGGGATCCAGGTTTCATGCCGCGCAAAGCGGCTCGGGAGAAAATCATGAACTCCGTCATTCGCGCCGCCGCCGGGGCGCTTCTTGTCCTCGCCAGCGCCAGCGCCGCCCGCGCCACCGTCTTTGCCTCCCAGGTCATCTCCTATGACCCCGGAACCGCCACGACAACCGACCCAACCTACACCACCGCGTCGTCAGCCCTCGGTGCTCCGGACGGCATTACCGGAATCCCGGAAGGTTTTCCCAACGTCCTCAGCCCTTTCAGCCCCGCCTATGACCCCGACCAAATCGTCGTCATCGGCGAAGGCGGGGAGCTTACCCTCAAATTCCCCCAACCTGTCTTCGTCGGCACAGGCCCGGCCATCGGCGTCATCTCCAACGCCGGCCTCATCGACACCAATTATCCCAACGGCGACGTCGGCAGCCCCGCCGGTACGTTCGGCGGCGGCTCCGCCATCGTGAGCGTCTCCCAGGACGGAACCCACTTCGTCTCCCTGGGCGTCCAGCAATTCCTGAACCCCGCCAACTATTATTTAAACGCCGGCCCCTACGACGACATCGCCCCCTCCTCGCCGGAACTGGCCAATTTCGGCCAACCCTTTACCGGAACCGTTGCCTCCTTCGACGGCGACGACTACCCCCAAATCCTGTCCACCCTGGACGGCTCCGGCGGCGGCACGTGGCTCAACCTCTCCGGCACCGGCCTAACCCAAGTGAACTACATCCAATTCTCCGTCCCCACCGACGGCACAGGAATCTCCGGCACTAACGGCACCCGCCTCCCCATCGACGCCGTCGCCATCGCCGACGGACATCTCTCCGGCACCATCCCAGTCCCCATCCCCTCAGGACTGCAAATGGCAATCGCGGGACTGCTGTCCTTAACGGCCGCCCGCTGGACGCGCTCCAGGCTTTCGCCGAGCCAGGTATGATTCGCCCGCGCCTTCGTCCTTTTCCCCGCACGCCTCCGTGCCTGCGTAGCTGCGTACCTGCGTGCCTGTTCAAGGCATTTACGCTGGTCGAGCTATTAGTAGTCATCACAATAATCGCGATCCTGATGGCGCTGCTTCTACCCTCCCTGGCCATGAGCCGCACTCAAGCCCAAACCATCCAGTGCCTGAGTAACTTGAGACAATTAGCCATCGCCACCGCCTCCTACGCCAACACATACAACGGCCAATTTCCCATCGCCCAATACGGCTCCTACCAGCCGCCCCTCTCCATAAATTTCAGTTGGGACTTCACCACCGAAACCAACGTCTTCACCGGCGTCCACACGGTTCTCGCCGGCATCCTCTGGCAAGGCAGCACCAATCTCCAAATCCAGCAATGCCCCGCCTACGACGGCTCCTCCAGCACCCTCACCGACCCCTACACCGGGTACAACTACAACACCAGCTACATCGGCCATGGCCAAAACGAGTCCATCCCCGCTCCCATCAAATTAAGCCAGGTCCGACGCCCCTCCCGCTGCGCCCTCTTCGGCGACGGCCAATACTACGGCGGCGCCGACAAATACATGCGAGCCCCATTCCCCAACCCCGGCGACGCCGGCTTCGTCGGCCGCTCCGCCGGCACCCAAGGTTTCCGACACAACGGCAAAACGAACGTAGCCTTCTGCGATGGACACGCCGAAACCCTCCCCCAGCGTTTCACCACCATGGACCCCGCCACGGAAGAACCCATGATAAGCCCCAAAACCGGCTTCCTATCGGCAGACAATTCACTCTACGATCCCCAGGGCTATTAAAACCAGGGCCATTTCCTCTCCCCAACTAACAACCGGCAACTAGCAACTAACAACTGCTTATAGCCGATATCTTGAAAGCGTCGCCACGCATCTATAGACTTCCGAATTGTTACGCGGGCGTAGCTCAGTGGTAGAGCGTCACGTTGCCAACGTGAATGTCGAGGGTTCGACCCCCTTCGCCCGCTTTTAAAAAAATGCGATTACAGATGGGGTCGGGTGCGAGCCGTGGTGCGGGCGTGGTGGGCGATCACATTTTGAAATAAAGGACAGGGCCCTTAATCCGGATTCCCGTAGCGATACACGATCATTTTCGACCGCTGTCCGCCGCCGCGACGCTTACGTCCGTCGGCGTATGTCCGGTGTCGATTGATGCGGTGTGCGCGTCTCCGCCAGAACCCATGCGCCCGCCGTCGCTCGACCCAGCGCGCGGTCCCTCATCCCCGTGGCCTCCCGTCGATTCCATTTTTCGGTCGCCGCCTTGAGCCGCGTTATGGCGATCGCCGTCCGCATCCTTGCCGTCGAAACGATGGCCGCCGTTGTCGTGAATCGGCCGATGCTGCTCGCCGGCGTCGAATCCACAGACGGCCACTCCGCCGCCACCGCCCACGAATCCCCCGGTGACATACAACTGTCCATCCCATCCAGCATCACTATATTGGCCGGCACACCCTGATAAAATCATGAGCGAACCCGCTGCCAAAAGAACTAACAGCACCTTCGCGCTGCGATTAATTTCACGCATCTCCAACCTCCTGTGTGGCGGCTCTTTTTTCCTTTTCGCCGGCCGTCGTCTACATATAGGGACGCGATTTTCCGCAGCAGATAGCGCAACCAAGGCGCAATTACGCTGGGATCATTCCCTTCCTATGACCCCGCGATCTTTGGCGGATCAGATTGCATCACCGCCTCGTGTCGGCGCAAACTCACCAAAGCCCCCAAACCCAAAAACCCGAACGCCGCCGCGATCGCCGCAACGCCGGCGTGCATCGCCGTTTTCGGAACCAAGGACCAGACCGCATCGGATACCCGCGTCCACGCTCTGAAAATCCAATCCCCAGCCTGCTGGGCGGACGGACCGAAGATATGCGCCAAGCACGCCGCCGCTCCCGCCGCTACAAACTGCATTGCATATCGCCCGGCGAAGCAATACACATAACTCAGGTAGGCCCCAGCCACGGCCAGATCCGTCGGCGTAAAGCGATATCGGCCCTGCCCACCCACCGCAAAGCAAAGTGGCCCCGGATTGTCCAGCGAAACACAAACCGCCGCCATCGGCAGAAGGATTTTCAAGACGCCCAAATCGCGCTGCCCAACGAATCCCGTCGGACGCACATGCCGCAGCGCGCAGGCCAGGCCAAGCAGCCCTGGCGCCGCCTCCGCCCGATAGAAAGTCACATTGTAAACCCAATGCAGATTCCCCAAATGTAATAAGAACGAAAACCACGGCAAAACGCACAGCAGCCGCACGATCCCATTTCCCCACGCGTGCACCGGCGAACAGCTCCGGCGTTGCGATATCGTCAAGCAAACCGGAACCAATATTCCCGCCATCCACCATGCAAAATAGAAAAAGTGCGGCGACAAATCCCCATCATCAAAATGCCGAAACACCATTGGCAAAGCGAACAACGCGCCCAACTGAATCACCACAACCGAAAATCGCGCGTCGCGCACCGAGAACCCCGCGATCTTCGCCATGAAACAGAGCTTCACGATCGCCACCAAAAACAAGACCGCCCCGAGGCCCATTCCGAGCGCGCCATTGCTGGTGACAAACTCGGCCGCCACAAACACCACATCCACAAGAAAAAATGCCTCCAGCGCCAAAAGCATCACCCCATCGTGAATCAACCCCCGCCGGTGAACCAAATGCCACGCCAGCCCAAGCAGTGCCGCCTCGTAACCATTGAGAATTGCGATAAGCACGACATCCTGCATCAAAGGCGCTCCCATCCGCGCCAGCGAGTTGTTGATCGCCACGCATCCGCCCAGCATGCAGGCAGCGCTAAAAAGATAAAATGGATTATGTCGCCAAAGGCCAAGTCGAAATCGTTTCATGGCATCCTCCTCGGAAAAGGCAGACCGATTGCGCGCGACGCAACCGCGTCGAAACTTTTTGGCTTGATTTCAGGATAAAACGCGTAAGGAAATGCTTATCGCCCGCCCCCGTTCTTCGCGGCCGAGCGCTGCGCAGACGTATGAAATATGAAATGATACCGACGAAACGAACGCGTTCGGCAAATGCGACTAGGAGAACCTTCGTTGATCCAGAGTTGCCCGCAGGCAAATCGCATAAAACATCCTAGGCTGCATAATCCGCCCCAAGCAAAAATCCGCGCGGATTCTCGTGCCGAGTTTCACGAGCCGGCGAGCAGAATTGAAGGACTGAACTAAAGGGGGGCGGGACCCTTAATCCCGAATTGAGGCGCTATCATTTTGGACCGCTGTCCGCCGCCGCGACGCTCACGTCTATTGGCATATGTCCGCTGTCGAATGATGTGGAGTGCGCGTCTCCGCCAAAACCCCTGCGCCCGCGGTCGTTCGACCTGATTTAAAACCGTGGCAAACAATCCTATAGCCAAGCCGATTTTCGTCGCAGAAACGAAATCGATGCCAATCCCAGCATTCCGATCGCTCCCATCCAGAAGCTCGACGGCAGTGGCACAACCGGCGTTCCCCCGCCCGGATTTGTGGTGACGCCCGCCGTCGTGCTCGTCGTCAAATCATTCGAAGCGATGAACGAGTCCACATCAAGCCCATATTGCAATGTAAACAGCATTTCATAAGTCATTTGCCGAGCGCCCGCCGGAATGGTGATGGCCTTGGGATCCACAAACAGCCACCCCCCGGTATTCGAAAGTTGCCCGCTGTTATATCCCCCGGCGATTGTCGCGTCGCTGCCGTTTTGGAAGGAGATAAGGACTTCCGCCTCATCATTGGGTGGCGTTCCCTGCGACAGCGACTGTTCGTAAAACGACACATTAAACGAATCCGTCCCCGCGTCGATATTGGCGGCGGTAAGACCAGTGCCGGAGGCGAGGAGATTTACGACCTGGCTTAACGACCCGGAATCCGCGGCGATTCCGCCCAAGCTTGATCCGCCGTAAAAATCGTACTTGCTGGCGGGGGGAGTGAATCCATCGAAGGTTCCGTCATCGCGGCCTGGAGAGGTGTCGCCGCCGACGGTCCAGTCCGCCACGGTACTACCATGGTCGATTCCCGTGCCGATGGAGGCATCGGGGTTCAGCAGCAGATTTGCGGATGTCAGCGCGAATCCAGCCGTCGGAAAGGCGCCGAGCCACAGTGTTGCCACGGCCAAGCACGCGGCGCCGACCATCAGTGACTTAAATCGCATGATTTTGTCCTTCCCGTTTGATTAACTTTTGCAGCAGACATGCCTACTGGCTCGAACGCGCAAACCTCACCTGTTTGCCGAGCCCTATCGATTCAAGGCGGGAAGGTAGCTCGCAGGTCCGATAATTGCAACAAATATTCGGGCGTGATTGGGTGGGGCAAACGGGATCAGCCGGCGCGGCCGCCGAGCCGGCCGCGAAGGACCGTGATGGACCCCAGGACGCCAAGCGTGAAAAGACCCATCCAGGCGGCCGACGGAAGCGGTACCGCGGAAGGGCCGCCGCCGACGACCGCGGTGCTGGCTGCGCCGCCCACAGCGCCGTTGAGCGTGCCACTGCTGAAGTCCACGATGTCGCCGGTGCCGCCCAGGAGGATGCCGGGCCCAGCGCCGAAAGAGATGGAGGTGTTGAGATCGTTCTCAAGGATAAGGTTGGCGGCTCCAGCCGGGGGGTTCAGCAGGTCGGCGTCGAGCTGGGCTTCCGTGAGTGGGGCGCCTGCAAACACCTCTGAATAGGTTAGGCCTTCCGCTGCGCTGGCATCGGTGTCGTTAACGCCGAGGGACAGGCCCTGGCCGCTGTCAGAATTTGTGTAGACACCGACCAGCGCGAAGCTGGTGATCGCCGCGGTGTCGTTGGCATCTGCCGGATTGCTCTGAGAGTCGGCCGCGGGGCTGATGATGAATTTCTGTGAAGAATCGCCCGCCGGGATGGGGGCCAGCGTCAAATATCCCTGGAAAGTGCTAAGTCCGCTCGAGAACAGAGCGGCATAATCGCCGGAGATGGGGTTGGTCACCCCGTCGAAATCCAACGTCAAAAATGTCTCCGTTGTGCCCCGCGCGAACTGCGGTGCCAATAGAAGGGCAGCCAAAGCCACACCTGCCAAGCCGAAATGATGACGCATATAACCCCTCCCTGCTTTCTATCGAATTGATTTACTCAACCCCCAAAAAGGCGGGTCCATCCCACAAGTCCCTGGCAACGCGGTCAGAGCATGCTAAATCTCCCCAGGCGCACTGTCAACGAAATTTTTCGGTCGTGGGCGCGGAGCGCTAAATCCCATATTTCTTGCGCCGGCGCCAGAGCGTTGCCGGATCCATCCCCAGGACCCGGGCGGCTTCCTCCAGCGACTTGCTCCGGGCCAGAATTCGCCGGATGTGCACTTCTTCCAACTTGTCCATTGGAACCGCATCTCCAAGCTCCAAATCCGGAATGTTGTTCGGCAAAAAGCTCCCGGGTAAATGCTGCAAGCCGATCTGCTTGGTCTGGCACAACACCACCGCCCGCTCCATGACGTTTCGAAGCTCCCGCACGTTTCCCGGCCAGTTGTAATTGCGTAAAGCCGAAACCGCCTCTTCGGTAAACCCGGCCACCGGATTGGGCCCATTGAATTCCTTGGCAAATCGCTCTGCCAGCGGAACCACGTCGTCCGGCCGCTCCCGCAGTGGCGGTACGTCGATCGGGATCACGTTTATTCGATAAAGCAAATCCTCCCGAAACCGGCCGGCTCGCACCGCATCTTCCAAATTGATGTTGGTGGCGGTGATGATTCGAACATCCGCTTGCTTGGTGATCGATTCGCCGACGGATTCGTACTGCTTGTCCTGCACGAAGCGAAGCAGTTTGGGTTGCAGGTCCAGCGGCAAGTCGCCAATTTCGTCGAGGAACAGCGTGCCGCCGTCGGTCCTGGCGATTCGGCCGGGATTGTCCCTCACGGCTCCGGTGAACGCCCCGCGCACGTGCCCGAATAATTCGCTCTCGAGTAATTGCGGCGAAAGAGCCGGGCAAGATACCGTGGCGAACGGCTTTTGTGCCCGCCCGCTCCAGTCGTGAATCGCCTTGGCGAGGACGCCCTTACCCGTCCCGCTTTCGCCCCGGATTAAAATCGTCGTCTCGCTTTTGGCCACTTGATGAGCCAGGCTGATGACCCGCTGCATCACCGGGTCGTTGCTTTCCAAAATGAGCGACGCTTCGTTCTTCGCCTCGGCGGCGGCGGCTTTGCGCCCCTCGGGCGTCGTCAGGGAATTGGTGATCTGCCGAATCTGCTTTGGCGTGAACGGCTTGGTGATGTAATCCACCGCGCCGCGCTTCATCGTCTCCACGGCGCTATCGACCGTCGCATGAGCGGTGATTACCACGATGCGCATCCAGGGACTTTTGGCGATCAGTTCGGGAATCAGATCCGCGCCGGATTTGTTTTTGAGGCGAAGATCGACAAACGCGACATCGAAATGATTGCGCGCCCCTTCCGAGAGGGCGTCTTCGCCGTTGCTGACGGCCACCACTTGATGACCGTCGGTCTCCAAAGAAACCGCCAAGACCTTGCGGACGTTGATTTCGTCGTCCACCACCAGAATCCGCAAGCGGGAATTGGGTTCAAAGGCCATGGCGTTTTCCTCAATCCTTGAATCAGCACCTGGACCCGGAGTGACGAGATTTACATTCATGACGATCTGCTCCTGCCGCCAAACTGTTATCAAACACCATGCCAATGGCCCGGCAAGCGGCAGGGCGGCCCGGACGCCGCGGCGCGGGATTCACCACTCCTTATCCTTCGGCCGCTCTAACTTCCGCGCGCGCAAAACCCGTCTGCATTGCAGTTTGCAATAACCAAAACCTCCACCGACCTCGGTTTTCTGGGACCCGATGAAGCTTGATTTGTGGTACTTGATGATGGGGTCTGGCATTACGTGCGAGAGTATCGGCGGCATTGCATCCGCGCAAGGTATTTCCGGCAGTTTGCAATGCCCGGCCGCCCACTTTGGGTTCCTGCTTCAAAAAAGCCATCGGACAACCGCCATGATGCGGCTCGGGGGCGATTGGCATTGCGTTTGCCCTACGCGTTTGGCGATGAAGCCCGCGTCCGTGTTGATAGCCGACGACGAAAGCAATATCCGACTCACGATTCGGGCAGCGCTGGAGTCAGATGGCTACGTAGTGAGCGAAGCTACCAATGGCAAGGAAGCCTTGGATTCGATCGAGCGGCAAACGCCGGATTTGATCGTGCTCGACCTGAACATGCCGGGAATGGATGGCATGGCGGTGCTGGAGCATCTGAAAAATCTGGCGGCCGTTAATAAGCCGCGGGTGGTGATTCTGACCGCGTACGGCTCGATCGCCACGGCGGTGCGCGCGACGCGATTGGGCGCGGTCGACTTTCTGGAAAAGCCGATCACGCCGGCGGAATTGCGGCAGACCGTGCGCAGCGTGCTCACCGAGCCGGAACTGGATGCGCCGCCGCCGCCGGCGGCTGGTACCGCCAGTGGATACGAACAAGCGCTGGTGCGGATTCGCAAAGCGCTACGTTTGGCTGATTACAGCAATGCCGAGGCCCTTTTGGAAAAGGCCGCGGCGCGAAGGAATCAGCATACGGCCGAGTATTTCAATTTGCTGGGCGTGCTGTACGAGGCGCACCAGAAATGGCGGTTGGCGCGCAAGTGTTACGGCAGAGCCATCGCCGCCGACAAACGATTTGAGCCGGCGCAGTCGAATATGCGAAGGCTGTTTGAGTTGCAAGCGTACGGACGAAGCACGCAAGGCGTGATGTTGGGCGATGAAGCCGGCGACCTGTGGTACGCGCGATTGCCCGAGGCCCGTGGTGAATGAGGACGTCATGGATAGCCCGACAATCCTGGTCGTCGACGATGAGGCCAACATTCGTCATTCCGTCTGTTTGTGTCTCGAAGGAGACGGATACGTGGTGCGCCAGGCTGAAAATGGAAGCGTAGCGCTGGAGCAGCTCGCCAGTGATCCGCCGGACGTGATGCTTCTGGATATCGCGATGCCGGTGATGGATGGGATGACGGTTTTGGCCGAATTGCGAACGCTATGGGCTCGTTATCCGACCCGGGTAATCGTGGTAACGGCGCATGGCTCGGTGAAAACGGCGATTCGCGCGGTGCGGCTTGGCGCCAGCGATTTTCTGGAGAAGCCGTTTTTGCCGGAAGACCTTCGGCAGAGCATTGCCAGTGTTTTGCGACAGGCGCCGCCGGGATATCGCGATCCGGATGAAGACTACGCCCAGGTGCTGGAACATGTTCGCCAGGCATTGCGGGCGCGGCATTT
>JBEKPV010000014.1:0-35432 GCA_049520395.1 Tepidisphaeraceae bacterium | reverse complement strand
AGCGATTCGATTCACCCGCCGCTTACCGGCGAGCCACATCAAAATTACGCTGGATCCCCGCGCTGGGCGGACTTTCCGTCCCCGCGGTGGGAACGATCACGATAGCGCTACCGGCCGAATGCTCTTCACAGCCTGCGACGCGCGGCGGACCCCAGGACTGATCGCGACATAAACTTTCTTCCCCGCGCTACTTCGGCGACGCGCCGATTCGACCAGATAAACGAAATCTGCTTCCTGCTTGGAGAGCTGCACGCTGACGCAGCGGCTCTGCCGCGCAAGGATCCCCGCGCAACTCCCAGCGCGCCTGCGATCCGGCGGCAATTCCACCAGCGGCCACGCGCGGCGCACCGCCGCCGGCGCGTCGGCCACCGACAGCGTTCTTCCGCGAGTCACCGCCCGCCGCCCCGGCTCAACCACGAAAACCGCCTGACACTCGACTCCCGCGCCAAGACGCGCTTGCGCCGCCCTGTCCAGCAATCCGGATTCGGACGAGCGCCGAGCGGAAATCGCTGCCCGCAACGCCGGCATGCCGAGCAGTTCGACGCCATTGCCGCGCGCTCGAAGAATCGACCAATCGCGCGCGACCACGCGATATCCGTCCACTTCCAGCCGCTGAATTTCAGGCTCCAAATCCCACGGGCAAAGGATCAGAGCCCCCCAATCCTCTTTTTGGATTGAGACGGCGGGAATCAACTCCAGCCCGCGCATTTTCAGTAATTGCCCCAGAGGCCAAAGCACGGTTCCCTCAAGTTGCCGAAATAAATCGACGCTCGGACTCGGCAGCAGCCACGCCCGCCACTGGCGCTTCAGCAGATTAATCTGGCACATTCCCCAGCGTTCGTCGACCAGCCAAAACCGTTCATCGGCGCAAAATAATTCGGCCAGATCGTCCACCCGCGCCACCGCCGACGCCGACGCCGTCACATTTCGGAGCACTTCGGGACCGTCGTAGGGCTTCACAATTCCGCACGCCGCGATCACCCCGCCGACTGACCCCGTATCCGCAAACGGCTCGCAAAATCGATCGATCCACGGCGCCAGCGCCGCGCAAAGGTTCTCCACGCGCACCGGCAGTCCGTGGAGATTACATCGACCCTGATCAGGCGCCTCGGTCATTAACGCAAATCATCGGCAAGAAGGCGCAACTCGCTGTACCAGATGGGCAGTGCGGCAGAAGGTTATTTTTTGAAATCGCTCTCGGCAATCAATACGAATCCCTTTTTTATTAAGAGCTGCGCCGCCAGAACCGGATCGTCCACGTATAGCACCAATGCCGGCAGCCGCGGACGCACCAGGAAGGGATATACCGAACGAATATTGATCTCCGCCGCCAATAGCGCCGAGCAGATCGTCGTCAGCGGCTGCACCGTGCGCTTGGGGAATTCCACGGCGATCATTTCCGTCTCGCCGAAAGAAAACTCGTTTTTGCGCAAAGTCTCGCGTGCCAGGTCCGAATCCGAGCAAATCAATCGCACCAGCGTGGCATCCGCCGATTCCTCGGCTGACAGGGCGCGAATCGCGTTGTTTTCCTGCTCCAGGCACCGGACCAGGGTTTGCAGCCGTCCGACGCGGTTTTCCACGAAGACGGTGAATTGCCGAACACGCGGCGGCTCGAAACCGCCGGCGGCGCGGGTCTCCGGTGGCAGCACCTCTTCTTCCATGTGACCCAGTTTAACCCCTGCCGCGGCGATTAGAAAATGAAAAGAGGCCCGCCGAATGGGGCGGGCCTCTTCCTTAAAGGCAACTTAAATGCTTCCACCGACGATTAGTAATCGTTGCTGGTGGGGAGCAATACGCTGTCGTTCGGGGCATAGGGGCCGGCGACCAGGTCCTGACCGACGCCGGTGCCGTACAACGTTCCACCGCGAGTATAGATGTTGTCGCGGTCGACGCCCACGAACGGATTGGTCTGGAACTCGACGTGACCATCAGCATACAGAACGTTCTGTCCGTCCTGGCCATGGTTGTCGCTGTTTCCCTGACGCATATCCTGGGTGGAGCTGCTGGTCGTGACGGCAAGAACGTTGTTCTCGCCGCTGTTGCCGGAGGTGCCGGGATTGATATCGGCAGCCACCGCAAAGCTGGGGTCCATGCCCGAGGTCATCCTGAAGCCGCTGCCGACCGCCGTGACGTCTGGGAAGTCATTGGCGTAGCTGTAGCTCAGGTTGTTCGCGATATTCGTGAAGTTCGTCTGGTTCAGCGCGGTATTTGCGCCGCCGCCATAGGTATCGGCGACAGCCCCGGCGCTGGGGCAGACGAAGACAGCAGGAACGATGTCTTCGGTCCGGAGCAGCAGGAACAAGCTGCCCGGAATGTTATCCACCGTGCTCCAAGCAGGAGGACCCGCGTTCGCAGTAAAAGTCCCGGCGAACGGGTCGGTCAGCCCTTGAGCGCTGGCGCCGCTGACGAGCCAGCCGGCATCCGACGGCGTCACGCCGCCGGACGTGTTCAACGCCCAAATTCCACGCGGGTAATTCCCGTTGTTGTCGTTGGAATAGAGCAGGATGGATTGCCCAATCTGACGAAGGTTGCTGGCGCACTTGACTCGGTTGGCCGTTTCGCGGGCCTTGTTCAAGCTCGGCAGCAGAATCGAGATCAGCAGGGCGATGATCCCGATAACCACGAGCAATTCGACGAGCGTAAATCCGCTCATCGCGCGGGGAGAATTTCTCCCGGCGCGTCTAAGACGCTTCATAGAAGCTCCTTTCGAATGTTGCGTTGTATTCTGCCGGCTTTTTTGCGGATCAATGCAGATTAAGAAGAGATGAGTGCTATACAACTCCGAAATGGGAGTCGCCTCATTGATCGCGCATCGGCAAACAGAACACGACACAAAGAAAAAAACGCGTAAGCGAACGCCGCCTACGCACACTTTTTATTTTAAGCTGGAGGAAGCCTCCAAAACGTTCCGCCTACAAATTCTTGACGCCCTCGAGTCTATCTAAACCCCATCCACATCGTCAAGGGTAAACTAGGCTATTGGCACCGTCCATGCGGGTCCGATAAATCCCTATTTAACATTCACGTCGCTGTATATGAATGGTAGTTTCTCCAAAACCAATACGGTCTGCGCCCTGCCGGTGGCCGCGTAGACGATTCCCTGTTCCGAATCAATTACCTTCAGCAAAGCCCTGCGCTGCGGGTCGACCTCCCGCCAGTCGGGGTCATCAATCACAATCCACTCGTACCAGGAGCGCGGATCGGTCTTCATCAGATAGTTCTCGAATTTCTCCCTGGCCCCGCCCCCCTGGTAAAAGGCAAGACTCGGCTCGGTATATCCCGCCATCGCCACCCGAATGTCCGACCCATGCGGCAAATGGGCCGCTAGCCGCTGCGACAAACGCAGAAAATCAAAACTCGGCAAGATCGTGCCGTAAAACAGGATCACCAAAAACGAACTCCCCACCCCCATAACCATCGCCGCCCGCCAGAGTCGCCCCTGAACCAGCCGAAGCACCACGATGGCCACATAAATCGCCGCCGCGATCGAGAATCCGATCATGCCTGCCCACGGCAAATCGCGCGACGCCAAAACGGCGAACCACGGCGCCGCCCCGATCCCCAGTCCCGCGATGCACCAGGCCACGATCGTCGCGAAAAACGCCTTTTGTTTCAGATCGTTATATTGCCCCCGGGCGCACCGGATCAGGGCGTCGGCCGCAAGGAATGACAATCCCCCAAACGACGGCAACACATAAAACGGCAACTTCGTGCGAACGAACTCCATCAGCAGCCAGGGCCCCGCCACCGTCGCCATGGCAAATCGAATCTGCGCCATCCGCCGATTCCGCCATGCGATCGCGATCGTCGCCGGGAGGAGCAAACTCCACGGAAAAAACGTCCCAAAGATCAGTAAAAGGTGATACCCCGGCGGTTCCCCATGCCCATCCATGCTGGTTAGCGCATGATTGCCCGCCATCCTAAATAGCCCCATGACAAACCCCGGCGCGCGCTGATGAACCAGAATTAGCCAAGGTGACACGACCGCCACCAGCACCGGGACGCCGATCAGAGGCCGCAATCCCGCCCACCACCTCGCCGCTTCAAGCCAAGCCGAAAATCGCCGCATCTGCGGCCCCACATCCAGCAGCAGCAGAATCGCCAGTGTGACCGCATGCATCCCTAGAACTTGCGGCCCCTTGGTGAGGCCGGCCAATCCGCACAAAGCCCAAAATATAATCGCCGCCCAAACCGGCGAAGGGCGTTTGGCTCGATGGGTGGCATAGAGCACCGCCAGACAAGCCTGCCCGCCGATCACAAAGGCCGTCAGTATCGAGTCGGTATTGCAGAACTTGGCCGCCCCGATGGTCAGTCCGCTGGCACAGAAAATAAACGTGCTCCAAAGCGCCCGCCGGGGACCGGCGTATTTACGTACCACCAGCGCCAGAATCGTCCCCGTCGCCACCGCCGCCAGCGCCGAGGGCAATCGCGCTGCTGCCGGAGTCACCCCCATCACCTCCATCGCCGCTGCCTGACACCAGTAAATCAGAGGCGGTTTCTCCAGTCGCCACTGACCCAAAAATCGCGGAACCACCCAGTCGCCGCTCTCCAACATCTCCCGAGAACACTCCGCATAGCGCGGTTCATCCCGGTCCCACAGCCCCACGCGCTGGTTTCCGACCGTGTAGACGAGCAATGCCCCCGCAAGAATCAAAAATAGAATCCTCCAGAACTTCGCCGCCGGCATAGACCCCGCAAGGTAAGGCTCCCGCCTCAAAACTGCAAAACGACAACCCTTGCCCCCGCTCCCCTTCCCATTTAACCTCCGCCCAACTCATGTCTTTCCCGTCCATTGTTTCGATCTTGCTGGGATGCAGCGCCGTCATGATTTTTTTGGAACGCCGCGGCCTCCCCACGACCCTCGAACTCAAATTCAAAGGCGACGTCAAACGCGAAACCCGGTTTCTCTCCCAATATGGCCAAACGGTCTGCACCGTCCTGACCGCACTATTGATCCTTAAACTCGACCCCCGGCATGGCCCGCGCATCGCCGAGGCTCTGCTCGCCGCAGTCATCGGCGTCGCCATTGTCGGGACGATTCTCAAGCGATCGCTGGGCCGAGCCCGCCCCCGCCGCGAAAACGCCGGAAGATTCCTCGGGCCTTCCCTTGAGCACGCCAATTTCCGCGAGAGTTTTCCCTCCAGCCACAGCGCCTCCGCCTTCGCTTTCTCGACGGTCCTGGCGACCGCCTATCCCCAGGCCGCCGCCATTTTCTGGCTCCTCGCTTTGGTCTGCGCCGCCCTACGCTATGTCATGGACGCCCATTGGCCCAGCGATGTTCTTGCGGGAATCGCCCTGGGACTTTTGGCCGGATTCTTGTCCGTGAAATTCCTTCTGTAAAAAGATGTCAAACGCCTGGGACTTTTGCCAGTTAGCCGACCACTTGCGCCTATGCCTTCAGCAAACTGAAGACGATTTGCGCCTCGAGCAAGCCGTCTACGGCCTCGACGCCAGCGACGAGCGAAAAATCCAAACCCTCCTTTCGGAAAAGCTCGCCCCCTTTTATGCGGTGGCTCGCGAAGTGCATTACCCCTCCACCTTTGGCCGAAAATTGACCCACCGTCCGCGATGCGATCTCGTTCTCACCCCCGTCGGCCGAGTTTTGCGCCTCGATTCCGCTCCGCCGACCCTGTTCGATCCCGCCAACATGGCCGGCCCCGCCGAAGCCCTCTGGCTGGAAATCAAGGTCGCCTATCAATTCCGCCAGGGCGGCGCGCCCCACGGCGGCTACGGCTCGCAATGGCGCAACGCCATCGTCGAAGACCTGCGAAAAATGGAATCCGACGAGTTAATCCGCCAGGCCGGACTGGCTCTGATCGTCTTCAACGAATCCCGCGAAATTTTGGAAAAAGACCTGGAATTATTCGAGGACATCCTCGCCCAAAAAGAAGTCCTCGCCGGCTTCCGCCAGGTCCGCAGCGTAGAAATCCTCGACCGCATCGGCCACAGACTTTGCACGGTCGCCCTGTGGCCGACGATTCAACGGTAAACTCCCTCTTCCCCGCGTACCGGCGGGGAGAAGGCGGGGGTGAGGGGCCGACCTTCGGAACCGCACAGAATAAGATAGAGCATCGATGCTTGCCGTCACCCCTCGGGCCGATTATTCCACACTACATGGCGCGCCGCGAACGTTCCGCTGGATTCGTCCTCTTTCAAAGCACGCGACCGCGCCGATATCTTCTGCTCGATTACGGCCGCCACTGGGACTATCCGAAGGGACATCTAAAAAAAGACGAAACCAATCTCGAAGCCGCCACGCGCGAACTGCGCGAAGAAACCGGCCTGGAGGCCGCGCGCGTCATTCCCCATTTCGCGCATAAAATCCGCTACTTTTTTCGCAGCGGCAAAAAACTGGTCGACAAATCCGTCGTTTTCTTCCTGGCAGAATCCGAGGGAGAAGAAGTGCAACTCAGCGACGAACACGTCGGCTACGCCTGGCTCGTATACGAATCCGCCCTGGACCGCCTTACCTACCCCAACGCCAGAGAGATTCTGCGACTAGCCGAAGTGCATCTGACCAAATTGGAAAACGCCTGATACCCCCCGCATGGCGGAGTCGGCGGGTTCGTGGGATATTAGTCTGGGCGATGCCCGCGGGAACTTGCGAATCTTCCTTCCTCCGCCGCGCCGCGGCCCCGCTCCTGGCGGCCATCACGCTGTCAATTTATCTCCCAATCTTACACGCCGGTTTCATCTGGGACGATCCGCAATACATCACGCGCAACCGCTACCTGCGGGATTTCGACGGCCTCGTGACCATGTGGCTACACCCGACATCGGTTCCCCAATATTATCCGCTCGTCCACACCACCTTCTGGATCGAGTACCAACTCGGGGGCCTGCACCCCGGAGGTTATCACCTCGACAACGTCCTCTTGCACGCGCTGGCCGCCGTCCTTTTATTCCGCCTTTTGTGTAAGCTGGAGATCCCGGGCGCGTGGCTCGCCGCCGCCTTCTTCGCCGTTCATCCGGTAAACGTCGAATCCGTCGCCTGGATCACGGAGCGTAAAAATGTTCTCTCCGCCGTCTTTTATTTTTCATCTCTCCTGGCCTATCTCCGCTTCGCCAGTCCCGATTTCCGGGCGGAACGTTTCAACGCCAAGCCGTATTTCGCATCCTTGTTTTTTTTCGTCGCCGCTCTGCTGAGCAAATCCGTCACCTGTTCCCTCCCAGCCGTCATTCTGCTCCTGATTTATTGGCGCGGCCACTTCCCACGATTGGGCGACATCCTTTGCCTGCTCCCCTTTTTTGTCGCGGGCTTAACCATGTCTATGGTCACCGCATTTCTGGAGCGAAATCACGTCGGTGCGATCGGCCCCGAATGGAACTGGACATTCGCCGACCGCTGCCTGATCGCAGGCAGAGCCTTGTGGTTTTACGTCGGCAAAATTTTCTGGCCCCATCCGCTCATTTTCGTCTATCCCAAATGGCCCGACATGACGTTCTCCGCCCAGCCGTGGCTCATCCTATATCCCCTCGCATTTCTAGCCGCCTTGGCGCTTCTCTGGCTCCTCCGCCGCCGCATCGGCCGTGGCCCGCTCGTTGCCGCCCTCTTTTTTTCCGGAACCCTGCTTCCTGCGCTGGGATTCGTGAATCTTTATCCGATGCGCTACACCTTCGTGGCCGACCACTATCAATATCTCGCCGCCATCGGAATATTCATCCCCGTCGCCGTCCTCTTAAGCCGCGGTCGAGCAGGCGGAGTTCTTGCCGCGTTGATCCTTTGCGCGCTGGCCATCCTCACCATCCGCCAGCAGAGCATCTACCAAAACGCCCTGGTCCTGTGGCAAAACACGGTGCGGAACAATCCAAACTCCTTTATGGCGTGGGGGAATCTGGGGGATGAATACGCGGATATCTCGAACAACGACCTTCTTCCGCCCGACCAGCGAGCCGCAGCGCGCGCTCAAGCCAGGGCGTGTTACGTGAAACTGATCGAGCTTGCTCCCGATCAATCGATCGCCCATTACAAATGGGCGATTGTGAAGGAATACGACGGTGATCTGCCGGCCGCGCGGCAGGAACTCCTGATAGCGTTGCAATTGCAACCCGACTTCGCCCCCGCACTGGACAGCCTTGGGGGGATTCTGATGCAGATGCACGAGCCGCAGGAGGCCATGCGGAATTATCTCCGGGCAATTACCCTCGACCCGGATTTTGCCGAAGCGCATTACCATTATGCTTACGCGCTGCAAATCGTCGGGCGGTTCGATGAAGCGATCGATCAGTACCGCATCGCCCTCCGACTCGATCCCAGTCTCACCCCCGCAAAGGCTCCCTGGCGACATTTAGGCGGCGAATAATTTATACGTTTGCTTTGCCGTCTCCCGCGAATATCCTTCCGCAAATGACCGCTCAAGAAATTCAGGTCGTCCCCGACGCCAGCGCCCTCGCCCAGGCCGCCGCGGAGCAGATTCTCGCCATCGCCCCGATCGCGGCGCGCGAGCGCGGAGTCTTTTCCATCGCCCTCTCCGGCGGGAGCACCCCAAAAATCCTCTTCGAGCTTCTCGCCTCCGATTCCTGGCGAAATCGCTTCGACTGGAACACCTGGGAAATCTATTTCGGCGACGAACGCTGCGTCCCCCCCGATCATCCCGACAGCAACTACCGCATGGCGCGCCTGGCCCTCCTCGATCGCGTCCCCCTCGACCCGGCAAAAATCCACCGGATGAAAGGCGAAGCCGACCCGCAAGAGGCCGCCAAGGAATACGGCCAGCTCCTCAAACAAAAATTCGGCGACGACGGACTGGATCTCATCCTTCTGGGCATGGGTGACGACGGCCACACCGCCTCCCTCTTCCCCGGCACGGCTGCCCTGGCGGAAAAGGAACATCGCTGCGTCGCCAACTTCGTGCCCAAACTGGGCGTTTGGCGCCTCACCTTTAGCGCTCCCTTCATCAACCGCGCACGCCAGGTGATCGCGCTTATCAGCGGCGCCGCCAAGGCCCAGCGACTGGAGCGGGTCCTGCAAGGACCTCGCGATCCAACGAATCTTCCGATCCAAATGATCCAGCCGACAAGCGGAAAACTCCTCTGGCTCCTCGACGCGCCCGCCGCCGGAATGATGGACCAGGAGTGATCCGCGTAAATCGCCCCTTTGCAATATATTGAGATTTAGCTAGCTTAACCGATAGTCTGTTGACAGTTCGCCGCTTTGAAGGGACCGCGCCCGTGGTGATGCAGGAATCGAGCACTCGGATCATTTACGATTTTCAGTCGCTGTTTTATGACCTGACGTTCGCGCGCCTGGTTCAGAAGCGCATCGCCAGGGGGATCGCCCACATGAACATTCAGCCCACCGATCTGGTGCTGGACCTGGGCATCGGCACCGGGGCGTCGCTGCGGTATTACCCGCGCCATAGCCGCATCGTGGGGATCGATCTCTCCCGCGGGATGCTCAAACAAATTCGCACCAAGGTCGAACATCGCAATTGGGTCCGCCCCACGCTCTTCCAGGCCAACGCCCTGCAACTACCCTTCGCCGACAACAGCTTTGATTGCGTCTTCATCAGCCACGTCATCAGCGTCGTCAGCGATCCGTTTCAGATGGTCACCGAGGCCCAGCGCGTCGCCAAACCCGGAGCCCGGCTCGTCATCGTCAACCATTTCCAGTCCACCAATCGTTTCATCGCCATGGTGGAAAAATTCCTCTGCCCCCTGTGCACCAAACTCGGCTGGCGGAGCGATCTGGCGCTGCAAGACCTCATCCGCCGCACCGGCGTGGAAATCGACTATCGCTTCAAGCTCGACAGCCTCGACCTGTGGGAAACCGTCGTCATGTCGAACAACAAGTCCTCCGTGCCGGTTTCCGTTCAGACCAATTCCGCCCTCCGCCGCCACGAAGTCGCCGCCTAACAATCAATTCGCTTAAAATGCCCGACATGCTCGACGTGGTATGCGCCCGGTGCGGCCAAACGTTTGAAGCGGACGATGACGCCGCCGAGACCGGCGAAGTCTGTCCATATTGCGGCGCCCCGGTCGAAGAAGACGCCTCCGAGCCGATGGTGGAGTTTCAACCTTCCGACGACGTCGCCACTTCCATCGCCCCCAAACCCGAACCCGGAATCCCCTCGCCGCTCTGGTGGCTCGCGGTTGTGACCGTGGTGGCCGCTTTCCTCGTCGTCACCGTCACTATGCTTCGCGGCGATAATTGGGAGCAGCAGCACCTTTCTGAACTCGCCGACGCACAGAAAAAAGCCGTGGCCTACATGCTCACCGGCGACTACCGCCGGGCCGACCAGCAGTTCCAAATCATCGTCACCGAACTCAGCGGCCGACAGATTCAAAGTATCTATCTTCAGCAGCTTTTGGATGTCGCGCGTCAGGGCTCCGCCGAAGCCGAGCATCGACTCGCCATCGCCGCCACTCAGCCCGCGCCGACGACCGCCCCCGTGGCTCCGGAAAACGCGCCGCAGACCGCGCAGGCTCCGCCGCAAAGCGCACTGATCGATTTCCAGCGCCGCGCCGAATCCTTCCCGCAATTCATCCGCGCTAATCCCGAAGTCTTCCAGGATTCCCATGGCAACTGGCGCGGCCGCCAATTCCTTGTCTGGGACGTCGACACCGAAACACCGCAAGCCGACGGCGATCAATCCCAAATGACCCTCAAATATTCCTGCAATTCCCGCACGACCGCCGCTCATGACACCAAATGGGACGCGCAAACCGACGATAATTTTTTATTCGACGAGCACGTTCAGGCCATCCATTGTCAAACGACCTACGAATATCAAGCCGGCCGCTGGATCGCCGCCCAGCGCGACAGCGATCTGCAGGCCCAGGACAATTCCATCATTCGCGACGGCACCGTCCATCCCGAAACGATCCTCGATTTATCCGATCTGCGAAATTTGGAAGTCCAGCATTTCAGCGGTCCATCAGCCGCGCGTTGACGATTGCGTCGCCGCGATCCGATCCTGCGAAATTTTCAGCATTTTCCCGGCATCCGGCGTCGGCCCCGTCGAAATGGATTCCCGAAATTCCTCCTCCGCCTCCGAATAGCGCCCCGCCCGGAAATAAAGCATCCCCAACCGATACTCCAAAACCTCCGGCTTCTCCCGCTGCTGATCCGTCAATCGCGGCTGAACTTCCATCAAACTCTTCCCCACATCGATCGCCTCATCAAACCGCCCGGCGCGAATCAATTCGTCGCACAAAACGTCATAGACATGCGGATAAAGCGGATCGAGCTGAATCGATCGCTGGTAGCAGGCAATCGCCCGATTCAAATTCTCATCCGCCCGTCCGCCCGAAAGTCGATCGTAATATCTCCCCAATGAATCCAAATGCAGCGGATTGAAACGATTCGGATTGATCTGCTCCGAATATTCAAAGAGCAATCGCGTGTCCTTCCACCGGCCCGCCTGCGCTACGGATAGCGACCCAAGAATCACCAGTACCACGGCCGCGATAAAAGCCGCCGACCGCGGCGACATCCGCCCCAGCGCCCAAGCCGCCGCGGTCCCCGCCCCCAGCATCGACACATAAACATACCGATCCGCCACGGTCGAATAAGTCTGGTAAATAAACGGGGTCAAGCCCAGCACCGGCAGCACGCCCAGCATAAAAACCCAGGCTCCCGCCGAAAGCATCGGCCGTTTTAGCCACGCGATAACCCCCGCCACCGCCGCTGGAAATGCCCAAATCCAATACAGCGGCAGAGCCGGATCGCTCAAAACCATCGCGGGCGTCCGCCCGTAATCGAAATTCATCCCCACCGGAAAAACTAATTTTCCCAGATAAAACGCCAGCGCGTCGGCCGCAATCAGCGGCCGCAAATACCAAACATTTTCCGGCGACCCCTGCGCCGGCTGAATCATCGCCGCGACCACACCCGCCCCAGCCGCGAAAATCGCCCAAGGCCAAAGCCACATCGCCGCCCGCTTCCAGGATCGCCCCAGCACCATCACGTCCAGCACCCCCGCAATCACCGGCACCACCACCGTTGATGGCTTACAAAGCAGCGCCAGAACAAACAGCCCCGTACTTACCAGATAATTAACCGTCGGCTTCTTCGAATCCCCCGCCGCCAGATACCGCCAGATCGCCGCCAATGCGAAAAATCCGCTCAGCAGATCTTTCATCCCCGTCGCCCACGCCACCGCCTCCACTTGCAGCGGATGAATGGCAAAAACCATCGCCCCCCCCGCCGCCGGCCACCGAGGCAGCCGCAATTTCAAAAGGATCTCAAACACCACTAGCACCGCCCCCAGATGCACCGCCACATTCGCCGCATGAAACCACACGGGATTAAGCGTCGCCCCCAGAAGATCGGGCGCGGCCGTGCGAGCCACATGCGCCAGCCCCCACCAGACCGTAAAAACGATGGGGTCATACATCATGTCATTATTCGGATCGCTGGGAATCCATTGCCGGGAAAGGCCCCAAAGCGTTGGCGGATTCAGATTGGGATTGCCGTAAATCAGCGCCCGATCATCCCAATCCACAAAATCGTGCCCAAGGGTCCTGCCGAAGACGAGCAAAACCGCCGCCGCCAGTAGCAGCCGGATGACCAGTGTTTCGCCAGCGGTGCTTTTGCTGGTCATGGCCGGGTCTCAAATTCCATTTTTGCGCGCGCTAGCGCGAGATGTTTTTCCACATTCGGATCAAATTTCAATTCCAGCGATTTCTGCAGCGCCGCCGCCGCATCGGCATAATGGCCCGCGCTGTAGCACGCCATCCCCAGCGTGAATTGCAGCGCCGCCGGGTCTTCCCGCGCCCGCGGCGGCAAACTGGGCTGCAAATCGATCAACTGCCAAAGAACGGCAATTGCCTCATCCGTATGCTGCTCGAGGATGAGATCATAGCTGAGTTTGTCGTACGCCATGACGGTTCGGTGATCGATCTTGATCGCGTTGCGATAACTGTCGATCGCGGTATTGAGATGATCCAGCGCCTGCCGGGTGTCATCGTGGCTCTGCGCCGCGTCGCCCATCAGTAATGCATCCTGCGCCCGCCGCAGAAAAACATTTGCCTGCCGATCGTTGTACTCGCCGAAGACGACCCAATGATTCAGATTGCGGGGATTCAGCGCCAGACCGCTTCGATAAAGCGTCTCGCTATCCCGCCAAACCCCGGCTTGCGCAAAGGAGAGCCCGATCATCAGCACGCCCGCCGCCGAAACGATCCCCACCGCGACGCGCCGGGGAATCCGCTGAATAAAAAGCCCCGCCGCCAGCGCCGCGCCGAGCATGGAGATATAAACGTAGCGATCGGCCACCGTCGAATAATATTGATAGATAAAAGTCGTCAGCCCCAATACCGGCAGCAGCCCAACCACAAAAATTCCTGCCGCCAGAATTAATCTCCGGTTTTCGCGGTATCGCCAAAGTATCGCTCCGACCACCGCCGGAAAAATCCAAGTCCACCAAAGCGCATAATGCATGGTCGGACCATCAAGCAAATTCGCCGGCGAGCGTCCATAGTCGAACGACAGATTGAACGGCCAAACCAGCTTGCCCATATAAAACGCCAGCGCATCGGCGGCCACCAGCGGCCGCGCCCAAATCGGCGCCCGCTGGATATACGTCGTCGGCTGCAACATCCCCGCCAAAATCGCCGCCGCCGTCCCCAAAATCACCCACGGCAAAACCGCCATCGCCGATCGCTTCCATCCCCGTCCCAAAATCAAAACATCCAGCATGACCACGATCACCGGCAAAACCACCGCCGACGGCTTGGACAAAACCGCGCACAAAAATAGCGCCCCCTCCACCCACCTCCCTTTTTTGCCGTCGCCATGCAAATGCGCCAAAATCAGCGCCATGGAAAAAAAAACGCAGATTAAATCCTTCATCCCCGTCGCCCAGACAACGGCTTCCGTCTGAATCGGATGCACCGCAAAAATCAGCGCCCCGCCCCCCGCCGCCCAGGGCGACACCTTCAGTTTCACCAAAATCTCCAGCACCAAACAACTCGTCAGCCAATGCACCGCCAGATTAGCCCCGTGAAAAATCATCGGATTCAGTTTCGCTCCCAGGAGATCGGCCGAATCCAGTTGCGCCCCATGCGCCAGACCCCACCAAACGGTGTAGACAATCGGATCGTACATCCCCGTGTTATCCGGGCTGAGCGGATTCCAATGATGAAACAATCCCACCACCGTCGGCGGATTCAAATTCCGATTCTGATAAATGAGTTGGCTGTCGTCCCAATCGACAAAGTCGTTTCCAATCGCCCGCCCATACGCCGCCAAAATCGCCGCCAGCAGAAGCAACCGAAGAGGCCAAAGATTTGGCCCCAAGCGCTCAATCGCGGGGCGGGAGACGGCCCGTCGTCGTGGAGATGAAGCCATTAAGCAGCCGGCGCAATCAGCGCCGCCATTCGTCCGGTCACGCCGCGATCCCGCCGATGCGAAAAAAACTCATTCCGATGTTCAAACGTGCACCGGTCGGTCGAATCGATCCGCCCCTCGCGCAATCCCCCCGCCAGCAATTGCATTCGCGCCGCTGCGCGCAAATCCACCCGTCCCTTCCCATCCGCCATGCGTCGAACCGGCGCCGCGCGACCAAACACCTTTTCAAATTCCGCCAAGACTTCACCTCCCACTTCAAACGCCTCCTCCCCTATACACGGCCCAATCGCCGCCACGAATTCCCCCGCCATTTTCCCCCCGCCGGTCATTCTCGCGAGCGTCGCCGGAATAACACCTCCCACAATGCCGCGCCACCCCGCATGCACCGCCGCCACCATTTTCCCATCCCCGCTGGCGATCAAAATCGGCACACAATCCGCGACCCGCACCGAAATCGTCCTTTCCGGATCGTCGCTCACCAGCGCATCCGCCTGCTGTGAACGATCAAACACCTTTCCCGCCTCGACGGCCGCCACTCGATTCCCATGAATCTGATGCACCCGCAGCAATTCCGCATCCGGGCACCGGGCGTCTGCGATCAGCCGCAGGTAATTCGCCTCGATTCGACCTTGCTCATCCTGAATATCCGAACCGCTCGGATTCCCCAGATTCAGCGAATCAAACGGGGCCGGCGACACTCCCCCCAAACGAGTGCTGAACGCATGCGGCACGCCCACCCCCTCCAGCGCCGGAGATACGTAAAAAACCGCCGAGTTGCCGCCGATTCGACGTTTCAGCACACCCGCCAAAGGTACGCCGACCCTCTTCGGAAGTAAAACGCCCGCTTTACTTTTGGCGGCGGCAATTTAACCTCATGCCACCGTCATGAGCCGTTCCGACGCCACACTCGCCCACATTCGAAAAATCGCCGTCTTTCCCGGTCAATTTGATCCCATCACCCTCGGCCACCTCGACGTCATCCGCCGAGGCGTCATCCTCTTCGACGAACTCATTGTCGCGGTCGGCGTCAATCCCGACAAACGCGAGCTCTTCGACCACTCCCAGCGCGTCGCCATGGTCAAAGCCCTCACCAAAGACATCCCCGGCGCCCGCACCGCCCAGTACACCGGACTCACTGTCGATTTTGTCAAAAAATCCAAAGCCACCGCCATCCTGCGCGGCATCCGCGACGTCTCCGACCTCCGCCACGAATTCCAACTCGCCCTCGCCAACCGCTCCGTCGGCGGCGTCGAAACCGTCTTCATCATGACCGGCGATCAATATGCCCTCACCAGCAGCAGCCTCATCCGCCAGATCGTCGCCCTCGGCGGCGACGTCACCCAGCTCCGTTCCGTCCTCCCGGACCTGGTCGTGGAAAAGCTCCAAGTCCTGCAAAAATCAGGAAAAACCGCCCACGCGGAGCCCGACGCACCCCCCGGCTAAAATTAACAACCCAATCGAATGACCGACGCAAAAAAGATTCTAATCGTGCAGCCCAACTGGGTCGGTGACGCCGTCATGGCCACTCCCGCCCTCCGCGCCCTCCGCCAGCAATTCCCCAGCGCCCACATCGCCTATCTCATGCGCCGCTATGTCAAACCCCTCTACACCGGCATGCCCTGGGCCGATCAGCTCATCACCTATCGGACCGGCAAAACCAAGAAAAAAGCCGGAAAGGGACTCTTCGATCTCGGCCGCCGACTTCGCTCCGCCAAATTCGATCTGGCGATTCTCTTCCCCAATTCATTTCAAGCCGCCCTCATTTGCAAGATGGCCAACATCCCCCGCGTCGTCGGCTACGAACGCGACGGTCGCGGATTTCTTTTATCCGACAAACTTCTCCCACAAAAAGAAAAAGGGAAATTCATCCCCACCCCCATCGTGAAATACTACATGGGCCTGGCGCAATACCTCGGCAGCGCCCAGCGAGAGCTGAACATGCAGCTCTTCGTCACCGGCCCCGAAAAACGCCTCGCCGCCGAGGTCCTCACCCATTCCGGCCTTGATTGCAACATCCATCGTCCCGCCTCCGCTGGCGGCCCGCCGCTCATCCTCCTCAATCCCGGCGCCCAATTCGGAGCCGCCAAATGCTGGCTCCCCGAAAATTTCGCCGCCCTCGCGGATCGACTCATGGATGAATTGAACGCGCATGTTCTCATCAGTGCTTCCCCGCGCGAGCGCCCCATCGTCGACGCGATTCTCCGCTCGATGAAGCGCGTTCCCATCGACCTGCTCGCCAAGGGCTCAACCCTGGGCGCGCTCAAAGAGATCGTCCGCCGCTGCGATTTGATGGTAACCAACGACACCGGCCCGCGCCACATGGCCGCCGCCTTTGACGTCCCCGTCGTCACTATCTTCGGCCCCACCCATCCCGAATGGACCGAAATCTATTTCCCCAAAGAGCGCAAGGTCGCCGTCAAAGTTTTCTGCGGCCCATGCCAAAAAAAAACCTGCCCGCTCGACCACCGCTGCATGACGCGGGTCACTCCCGCCATGGTTTTCGAAACCGCCGTATCTCTGCTTCCCCAGCGCGCCGCTATCGCTCCGCCTCAAGTGGTTTGAAATGCCCGGCGAATTACTCTCCCTCAAAATCACCGCCGACGAGATTTCGCCGCAAAGTGTCCCTAACTCGTTTGATCTCCGGGTATACGAATCGTACAAACGCCTCGCCAAGGCGACTCCCACATTCTAGAATCCCATCATGATCCATCGGATCGACGTAAAATGCCGTGACGGAGCCGATCCCACCGGCGCCGCCGTCCGGAAACAGATTGCCGAGATGGGCCTTTCCGTCGGCCCCATTTCCACCAGCCGCATATATTTAATCGACACGGAAGCCGACGCCTCCGCCCTGCGCCAGATTGCCGGGGAGCTATTGGCCGACCCCATCGTCGAGACCGCCGAGATTTTTTCCGGCTCCATCGATGACGCCGGCCGCAGCCGCATCGAAGTTCACCTCAAGCCCGGCGTGATGGACCCCGTCGCCGCCAGCACCGAAATGGCCATTGGCGACATGGGCTTTACTGCGCACCAGGTCCGCACCGGCCGCGCCTTTCTTTTCGACGCCGCTTTCGATCAACCCACGCTCCAGCGCATAGCCGACCGTGTGCTGGCCAACGGCGTCGTCGAGTCCGTCCATTTCCTGCCCTTTTGTCCCGCGGCTTTTCCCGCCGCCCACGAACAGCCCTTGACCATTCGCCGCGTCGAACTGCGAAATCTCGACGAAGCCCAGCTCGCCAAGCTCAGTCGCGAAGGCCATCTATTTTTATCCCCCGCCGAGATGCGCGCCGTCCAGGAATATTTCCGCCGCCAGGAGCGCGAGCCGACCGACATCGAACTGGAAACTCTCGCCCAAACCTGGAGCGAGCACTGCGTCCACAAAACCCTTAAAAGCGCCGTCGACGTGGAAATCCGCGATGCCCGCGGCCAAATCATTGGCCAGCGCCACTACAAAAATCTCATCAAGGAAACCCTCTTCGCCAGCACGATGGAACTGATGGAAAAATCCCGGGGATTTTGCCTCTCCGTGTTCAAAGACAATGCCGGCGTAGTCGCTTTCGACGAAACCGACGCCGTCTGTTTTAAAGTCGAAACCCACAACCATCCCAGTGCCATCGAACCCTACGGCGGCGCCGCCACCGGTTCCGGCGGCGTCATCCGCGATATCTTGGGCACCGGCCTCGCCGCCAAACCCGTCGCCAGCACGGATATATTCTGCGTCGCCGACTCCAACTACGATGCCCCCCTCCCCAAAGGCGTCATTCATCCCAAACGCGTCCTCCAGCAAATCGTCGCCGGCGTCCGTGACTACGGCAACCGCATGGGAATCCCCACCGTCAACGGTGCCGTCTATTTTGACGACCGCTACCTCGGAAACTCCCTGGTATTCTGCGGCTGCGTCGGACTCATCCCCCGAAACAAAATCGAAAAATCCGCCGGCGACGGCGACGCCGTCGTCCTCCTCGGAGGCCGCACCGGCCGCGACGGAATTCACGGCGCAACCTTCTCCAGCGCCCAGCTCACCGACACCCACGCCGATGAATTCTCCCATGCCGTCCAGATCGGCAACGCCATCACGGAAAAGAAAGTCGCCGACATCCTCCTGGCCGCGCGCGATCTGGGACTATTCACCGCCATCACCGATTGCGGCGCCGGCGGCCTCTCCTCCGCCGTCGGCGAAATGGGCCAACACATCGGCGCTACCGTCGATCTTGAAAAAGTTCCCCTCAAATACGCCGGACTGCGCTACGACGAAATCTGGATCAGCGAAGCCCAGGAGCGAATGATCCTCTCCGTGCCGCAAACCCATGTGAAAAAATTGCTGGAACTTGCCGCCCGTGAAGACGTCGAAGCCACCGTCATTGGTAGCTTCGGCACCCCGCGCCGCGAACTCATCCTCCGATACCAAGCGCGCGAAGTCGGCCGACTCTCCATGAAATTCGTCCACGACGGTATCCCCACCCCCACGCGCCGCGCCACCGTCACCGTCGCCGATCGCCAGCCCGCGCCCCCGCCTGCTCGCTCGATTTCCCCCGATCGATTCAAGCAGCGTCTCCTGGCCACACTCGCCCTGCCCAACATCGCCAGCAAACACTGGGTCATTCGCCAGTATGATCACGAAGTCCAGGGCGGCTCCGTCATCAAGCCCCTCACCGGCCCGCTGCAAATCGGCCCTTCCGACGCCGCCGTGCTCCGGCCCAAGCTCACCACTCATCGCGGCGTGGCCCTGGGCTGCGGCATGGTCCCCGCCATCGAAGACCCTTACGACATGGCCATCGCCTCCATCGACGAAGCCATCCGCAACACCGTCGCCGTCGGCGCCGATCCCGACCAAATGGCCATCCTCGACAATTTCTGCTGGCCCAGCGTCGACGACGAAGCCACCATGGGCACTCTCGTCCGCGCCTGCGAAGCCTGTCGAGATGCCGCCCTCGCCTATGGCATCCCCTTCATCAGCGGCAAGGATTCCCTCCACAACCAGTTCATCAACCAGCAAACCGGCCAAATCCTCCGCATCCCGCGCACGCTCCTGATCAGCGCCATCGGCGTCATCCAGGACGTCCGCCGCTGCATCACCATGGATTTGAAATCCCCTTCCTCCCGAGTCGCACTCATCGAAACCACCGACCCCCAAGACCCGCGCGCCCTCGCCGCGACTCATCGTGCAGTAGCGCAATGGATCGCCGCCGGAAAAATCGCCGCCTGTCACGACCTCAGCGATGGCGGCCTCGCCGCCGCCGCGGCCGAAATGTGCATCGCCTCCGGGCTCGGCCTCGTCATCGGCGAAACCCTCTTCGCCGAATCCGCCTTCGCCGAATCCGCCGGCCGATATCTCCTCGAACTTTCCCCGGGACTCCAAACCGCCGATCTGACGAAGGATCTCCCCCCCACCGCCCGCGCCACCGATTTCGCGGAAGTTCAGCAATCCCGCAAATTCACCATCGCCACTGCCCAGAAAGATTCCCTTGAAATCGGCCTCGAAGAACTCACCGGCGCCTGGCGCGGCACACTGGATTGGTAACGCACCAGAATGGACACAGCCGGACCCGGCGCGGCAGGCCTCCGAGAACTGGTTCGTCCTATTTGGAGAGCCTCCGCCCGCCCGCTTCGCGGCGCTTCCCGCCGGGCGTCCGGATTGAGATTGACGGCTATTTCCCGCCCCGCTATAGTCCGGCGCGAGCCGTATCCGTGACACTTTGGACCGCTGTTTTCCGCCCGGCGACCCAAGCATAAGATATCCCAGGACATCACAGGATCTCATGACTCAAGCCGTTCCTTCCACGACCAAAAGCAACGCCGGACTCGAAGGTGTCGTCGCCGCTCCCAGCGAAATCTGTTTCATCGACGGCGTCGCCGGCCGCCTCGTCTATCGCGGCTATGAAATCGCCGACCTCGTTGAAAACGTCGGCTTCGAGGAGACCGCCTTCCTCCTTTGGAACAATCGCCTCCCGAAACGCTCCGAGCTAACCGATCTCAAGGCGCAATTATCCGAACACGCGGGCCTCCCCGCCCACAAACTGGCGATTCTCAAGGCTCTCCCCACCGGCGCCGAGCCGATGGATGCCCTTCGAACCGCGGCCAGCGCCTTGGCGAGCTTCGATCCGGAAACCCGCAGCAACGAGCCCGCCGCCGATTTGCGAAAAGCGATTCGCCTCACCGCGCAATTCCCCACGATCGTTGCCAATTTCCATCGCCTGCGCAAGGGCGAGAAGCCGATGGATCCCGATCCGTCCCTCTCCATCGCGGGCAATTTCCTCTACATGCTCAACGGCAAAGCTCCGCATGAAACCCTGACGCGCGTTCTCGACGCGGCTCTGGTTCTGCACGCCGAGCACGGGTTCAACGCCAGCACCTTCGCCGCCCGCGTCACCGCCGCCACGCTCGCCGACATGCACGCCGCCGTCACCGCCGCCGTCGCCGCTCTCAAAGGTCCTCTCCATGGCGGCGCCAATCAGGACGTCATGGAACTCCTCCTCGAATGCGGCGACGCCGACACCGCCGAAACCAAAGTCCGCTCCATGCTCGCCGCCGGAGACAAAATCCCCGGATTCGGACACCGCGTCTATCGCACCGTCGATCCCCGCGCTACTTTCCTTAGAAAAATGAGCAAGCAACTCGGCGAAGCCGCCGGAAACTCCAAGTGGTACGAAATGTCCGAGAGGCTCATCCCCATCGTCAAGGAAACGAAGAACAAAGACCCCAATGTCGATTTCTTCAGCGCCAGCGCCTATTACACGATGGGAATTCCGATCGATCTGTACACCCCCATCTTCGCCATCGCCCGAATCGCCGGATGGACCGCCCACATCATGGAGCAGCACAGCAACAATCGCATCATCCGACCCCAGGATGATTATCGTGGCCCCTTCGATCGCAAGGTCGTCCCCATCGACCAGCGATAAAATGCTACCGGAGACAATCCCATGATCTCCGTTGTCATTCCGGTCCGCAATTCCCGACTGACCACCACCAATTGCCTCAAAAGCCTCAATTACACCTCCCGCCAACTCGGCGGCGAAACCGATTTTGAATATATCCTCATCGACGACAATTCCGATCCCGAGCACGGCATTCTCGATCTCTTCCGCGAATTCCGAAAACAATCCTCCGCTCCCGTCAAAATCGCGCGCTTCCGAGAACGCCGCTATTACGCCTGGGGGTGCGCCTACGGATTCGCCTGGGCCGAAGGCAGCTCCGCCCTCTTCGTCAGCCACGACATGTGCATCAACGCCGATTACGTCCGCACCCTCACCCAGGTAGCCGCCCTCGACGACACCTTTGGACTGGTGCGCGGCACCAGCCAATACGTCGATTGCTTCCCCCAATATCAATTCATCCCCCCCTTCCCCACGCGCGGACTCGACGACATGGCGCACTTCGCCGCCTACATCGCCCGATATCACGCCCTCGCCCACGCAGAGGATCTCCTCCTCACCGGCGACTCCATGCTCATCAAGCGATCCCTCTTCCAAAAAATCGGCTCCTTCGACACGCGCTTCCCCTTCGGGTATTTCTCCGACATCGACTTCGGCCTGCGAACCCTCCGCGCCGGCTTCAAAATGGTCTGCGCCAAAGGAGCCTGGCTCCACCACGAAGGCGCCGGCGCCTATAAAGACGAAGCCGCGTCCAAAAATATCGACATGCGCCTCGTCCACGCCGAGCGCATGAAAAAAGTCCAGGCCTGTTACGAAGCCTTCATCCAGAAATGGGACCCCCAAATGCCCGCCAAATACACTTCGGTCAACAATCTGGAACTCCCCCGCCTTCGCGCCCTGCCCGATGTCTCATTCGATGAATTTCAGCCCATGGTCTCCCTACAGGATCCGATGGTCGAAATCATCTAGATCGCTCCCCGCAGCCGCCCGCGCGCTTTGATCAAAATTTTCCGCGCCTCCCGGGCTTCGACTCCGCGCACATGCATCACCACCGCCGTTTTTACTTCCCCGGCCGCTAGTTTCAGCAGAGCCGCCGCCCGCCCGCGCGAGACCTTTCCGATTTCCATCACAATCCGTACCGCTCGATCGCGCAGCTTCGCATTGGTCGCCCGAAGATCGACCATCAAATTCTCATAGACTTTCCCAAGTTGCACCATGGCCAGCGTGCTGATCTGATTCAGCACCAGCTTTGTCGCCGTCCCCGCCTTCAGCCGGGTCGATCCGGTAAGAACTTCCGCCCCCACCAGCGGCCGAATCACCAAATCCGCGCTCGGCTCCCCGACATTCTTCCGCACACAACAAACAAAAATCGTCTTCGCCCCGCGCTCCCTGGCTCGCCGAATCGCCCCATGCACAAACGGCGTCGTCCCCCCCGCCGCAATCCCGATGACCAAATCCCCGCCAGATATCTTTTTTGCGTCCATCGCCGCCGCCCCATCCGCCGCGCGATCTTCCGCCCCCTCGCGCGAGCGAAACATTGCCCCCCTTCCCCCCGCGATGATCCCCAGAATCTTTCGCGGATCGGACGAAAAAGTAGGCGGACATTCCGTCGCGTCCAGCACGCCTAGTCGCCCGCTCGTCCCCGCTCCCACATAAACCACGCGCCCCCCGCTCCGCAGCGCCGCCGCCGCCATTTTCACGCCCTTAGCCACGGCGCTCCGCTCCCGCGCCACCGCCGCCGCCGCCAGCGCATCCTGTCGATTCATCAGCGCCAGTGATTTCTCAATCGACATCCGATCCAGATTCTTCGATGCGGCTAATCGCCGCTCCGTCAGCAAACCAGATCGATCGGATATTTTCTGATTCACAAAACTCTCAAGGTTTAGGCGTAATCGATCCCAGCACCACTCCGCGCCGCGCCCCCGTGGCCGAGGGAACATTCCCCGGCAGCCCATCCAGCGTCGCCGCCCCGAGCAGGGCAAACGCGATCGCCTCCTTCGCGGATGAAGGAATTCCAAACTCATCCACCGTTCTTATCTCCATCCCCAGCCGCTCCGCGAGCAGCCGCATGAGCGTAAGATTTTTCGTCCCCCCGCCGCTGGCGATCACCTCATCCGCAGGCCCCGGTAGAAATTCCCGCGCCGCCCGCGCCACCGCCTCCGCCCCCACTTCGCAGGCGGAGCGCAGCAAATCCTCCAGCCGATGCCGCGTATTTGACTCCCCTGCCGTAACAAACAATTCAATCATCCCCGGCCCATCCGTGGACTTTGGCGGCGGCTTCGAAAAATACTCCGCCGCCAAAACCCGCTTCACCATCTCCTCGATCGACCGGCCCTCCCCCGCCTGCTCTCCGTTCAGATCAATCGGCGGATCCAAATCCCGGCACAAAAAATCGCTCACACAATTCGCCGGCCCGGTATCAAAAGCGATCGTCTCCTCGATCGTCCCCCCGGCCCGCAAAAAAGTCACATTGGCAATCCCCCCCAAATTCAGCATCAGCCGATTCTTTTTGTCATCTCGAAAAAGCAAATAATCCGCCAGCGGCACCAGCGGCGCCCCCTGCCCCCCCGCCGCGCAATCCGCCCTCCGAAAATCGCTCACCACCACCGCCCCCACTTCCGCCGCCACCAGCGAAGGATCGAGCCACTGAATCGTATTCGGCGGCTCATGAAAAATCGTCTGCCCATGCGCCGCCACCGCATCCAAAGCCCCGGCCCCAAAATTCGCAGCTAACAGCGCCTCATTAACCGCCGCCGCGTGGCAAAGCGAAATCTCCCTCCCCATTTCCGCCAAAACCGCCAGCGGAGCCGCCCCGTCCCGCCGGATTTTCCCGATCGACTCCCGCAACTGAGCCGGATACGCCCGATGATGCTCATGCAGCAGACAGACCGACATCTGCAAACCCCGCCCCTCGACGCGCACCAGCGCCACATCCACGCCATCGGCGCTGGTCCCGCTCATGGCTCCCGCGATCAGCCGCGATTTCCCGTCCATCGTTCCCCCATTATGACCCCCCCAGCGCCAAGTTTCACCCACACTTATGAGTCGCGCGCCGGTAAGATCGATTCATGCCTCCCGCCGCCCCCCAAAAACCCGGGCTCAGTTTTATCACCCTCCTTTCCTACGACTACCGTTACGCCTTCACCGCCATTCGCTCTTACTACGACATCGCGGGCGAAATCATCCTCGGCCTAGACGCCGATCGACTCACCTGGTCCCAACACCCCTTTCAAATCGACATGGACGAGCTTCACTCCCAAATCAAACAAATCGACATCGCCCACAAGCTGCGCCTCGTGGAGGGAAATTTCCACGCCTCTCAGCGTCCCATGGACAACGACACGAACGAACGATCCGAATTATCGCTTCAATGTTCCCCCGGAAACTGGATCGTCCAGATCGACTGCGACGAAACCCTGATGAACGCCCGCGAATTCCGCGATTGGCTCATCAACTGCGACCCCCAAAAACGCGTCCACGCCCTCTGGTTCTCCGTCTTCAAAGTCTACGGCGATCGCGCCCTGGTCATCCACCCCCCGTCAGAAACGCCTCCCATCGCCACCCAGTTACGCGGCCAATACGACTATTCCCGCCGAACCAAACAAAATCCCGTCCTCTCCCCCCTCATGTTGCTCCACTTTTCCTGGGGCCGCACCCCCGACGAAGTCCGCCAGAAGCTCGCCAATTGGAGCCACACCCGCGACTTCGACACCCAGTCGTTTCTAAATTCCTGGGAATCGCTCACACTGCAAAACTATCGCGACTATCACAATTTTCATCCCATCGCTCCCGCCCTTTGGCGAGGACTCGCCCTCGCCGAAAAGCGCCGCCAAAACAACACCGACGTCTGGTATTTACTCGATTCACCCCCGGCCTTCCCCTCCTGAAAATAACCCTGCCGCCCATTTTGCTATATAATTACACTCGTTCGACTTTCTTGGAGATGTGATCATGCCCGATCAGGAGAAAAGCAAACCCGGCGACGCCGGCACCGCCGTCGCCAAGCCCAAAAAGTCACGGAAGACCACCCCCAAAAAACCGCCCCCCAAGCATCTTCCCCTCTGGAAAGTCCTCCTGCACAACGACGACAAAAACGACATGGTCTTCGTCATCCAAACCATCGTCGCCCTAACGCCCCTGAACGAACAGGACGCCAAACAGCGCATGCTGGAAGCCCACGAAACCGGCGTAGCCCTCCTCCTCACGACACACAAAGAACGCGCCGAGCTCTACAAGGACCAATTCGAATCCAAAGGTCTAACCTGCACCATCGAGCCCGACGCAAGCTAAAGCACGAAGGATTTGAGCCGCCAAGACGCGTCTCGGCGGTTCAATCCTCCATGGCAAAATCACATTCTTTCTTCAGCGCCCACCGAAGCCTCTGTAAATATTGTTTCGCCGGAATATCGAGACACCCGAATCTCTGAAGATGTGGCGTCGTCGCCTGCGAGTCCAGCAATTCATATCCGCGCGATTGCAATCGCCGGACCAGATGCACTAGCGCCACTTTGCTCGCGTCCCGAACCCGGTGAAACATACTCTCCCCAAAAAAAGCCCCCCCCAAACTGACGCCATAAAGCCCCCCCGCCAACTCGCCATCCTTCCAGGCCTCGACGCTATGCGCGAAACCCAGTTGATGCAGTTCTGTATAAGCCGAGATCAGCGCCTCATTGATCCAGGTTCCATCGCTCCGATCGCACGCACAAGCCCGCATGGTCCCCGAAAAATCAAAGTTAATCCGAATCTCAAACCCTCCCCTCTCCGGCGTCTTAGCCACCAGCGCCCGAAGCGTCCCCGGCACATGAAACGAATCCAGCGGAATAACCCCGCGTGGATCGGCCGTATACCACCCGACGCGCCCGTCGCGCCCCGCCATCGGAAAAAACCCCCGCGTATAAGCGGACAAAAGCGTCTGCGGATCCAGCGAAACCGAGGTAGCCATGCAAGCCCAGATTGTAGCAAAACCACATCGCCCAGTTTTTTATTCATTGAACAAATCCGCCCGGGTCTCAAATCTTCGCCTTTGCAACCGGCCTTCCCCTCCTAGAATCGCCAGGACCAACCATGCACAATTTCGATTCCATCCCTCCCGTCCCGCTCTCCATCCGCGGCCGCGGCGCGGCCGCCAATCCCCCCAACCGCTTCGAAACCATGGACGTTGAGCCAGACCCGGAATCGTTCGATCCCGACTCCCCCGCACCCAAAACCATCTATCTGAAAGACACCACCCGCTCCATCATCGCCCGCAACGACAGCCCCGACATCGGCTTCTCCGCCAGCATTAACCCCTACCGCGGCTGCGAACACGGCTGCGCCTACTGCTACGCCCGGCCCTACCACGAATATCTCGGCCTCTCGGCGGGCCTGGACTTTGAAACCAAAATCCTCGTCAAAGAATCCGCCCCCGCCCTCCTCCGCCACGAACTCTCCTCCCGCAAATGGCAACCCCAAACCCTGGCCATCAGCGGCGTCACCGACTGCTACCAACCCGTCGAACGTAAACTCCAAATCACTCGGAAGTGTCTCGAAGTCCTCGCCGAATTCCGCAACCCGGTCGTCGTCATCACCAAAAACGCGCTAGTCCGCCGCGATATCGACATCCTGCGATCCCTCGCCGAGCACCAGGCCGTCGCCGTGCTGCTTTCGATCACCACGCTGGACGCCGGCTTAACCCGATTAATGGAACCGCGCACCAGCGTTCCGCGCGACAGACTGGAGGCGATCGCCCAGCTAGCCGCCGCCAAAATTCCCGCCGGCGTCATGGCCGCCCCCATGATTCCCGGCCTGAACGATCACGAAATGCCCGCCATCCTCAACGCCGCCGCCCAAGCCGGCGCCATCTGCGCCGGCTTCACCATCCTCCGCCTCCCCCACGCCGTCTCTCAAATCTTCTCCGACTGGCTCCAGCGCCACTTCCCCGATCGAAAAGAAAAAATCCTAAACCGCATCCGCGACCTCCGCGGCGGCAAACTCAACGACCCCAATTTCCACTCCCGCATGCGCGGCCAGGGAATCTGGGCCGACCAACTCAAATCCATCTTCGATATGTCCAGAAAAAAAGCCGGTATCGGACGCTTTCCCCAACTCTCCACCGCATCCTTCCGACTCCCCGACCAGCCCGATCTTTTCCAGCTCAACCCTTCTTAACCAGTCGGCACCGCACCACCGCCGTAAAAAATTCCCGAGTCAGCCGATTATGAAAAAACCGCAGCTTCCGGATTGGCGCCGCCTCAATCGACTCCACCGAGAAATCGCTCTCCGCCACCAATTTCTCAAATCGCCGAATCGTCATCTGATTGAGTCCCCCATCCACTTCGCTGAACCGCTTCGCTCCATCCTTGCGTACGTCATTCCGCCACCGAATCAGCGCCGACTCGGAAAAAATCACATGCGCCCAAGGGATCACCGAAAAAAGATGCCCCCCGCGCGGGTGATACCACGTCGGCCCAAAGCTGATATAAACCCTCCCCCCCGCCGGCAAAAGCTGGTGCATCTTCTTCAGCACTCCCGCCGGATCGCTGAAATGTTCAAACGCATCCAGGCTGACGATCGCATCGATTTTCTCAGATGTATCGGTGACAAACTCGCACCGATCCAACACCCCCGAAGCCGCCGCGTTCTTCCGCGCCTTTTCCAGCACCGATTGCCGATTATCCAGTCCGATCACTCGCGCCGCCCCCATCTGCGCCAGCTCGATCGATTCATGCCCATCCCCGCACCCAAAATCCAGGACCGTCTTCCCGCGGAGTTGTTCCAGAACTTTTTCGCCCAGGAGCACCTTGGTTTTATTTCGCCCCTGGTATGGGTCCGCCCCCGCCGCCGTCGGATTCACCGGCGCCAGTCGCTTGAGAATGGAATATTGAAGCCCGTCCAGCATCGTGAGATTGAGAAAAGACAAGAAAGGGGCCGGTCGCCCCGGATACTACAGCCGAGACTCCGGACGCACAACGCGCCCCGACTCCATAAGAAACTCACTGATACGCCGCCGATATTCCTCAGGATCGCGCAAGATCCCGAGCAAATGATGCGCCTCCGCGATCTCCCAAAAAACTCCCAACCCGCGCCGGCCCTCCACTGCCGCCCGCAGCGCCGCCAAATCCTCCGCCGGAACAAACGGATCATCCGAAGTAGCGATCACCATGACTGGAGAAGTGATCTTCCCAATCGTATCCACCGGCCGCACCGCCGAAAAATCGCACCGCGCGATCCGCTGCATCATCCAAAGCGCCGCCCGCTGAAACCCCTTCCCCGGCATCCCGACCCGATCCGCCTGGTGCATCACCGCATGCTCATAATCCGCAAACGGCGACTCCAATATCACACCCATCAAATCCTCCCGCATTGCCCCCGTCGCCGCCGCCACCCCCGCCCCCAGACTCGCCCCAAATAAAACGATCTCCGCCGTCTTCTCCGGCTTCCGCGCCCTGATTTGATCGATCACCTGGCTCACATCCTCGCGCTCAAAATACCCCGCCGTCGAGTATTTTCCCTCGCTCTGCCCATGCGCCCGAAGATCAATGGCCAAGATGTGAAACCCCAGCGCCTGAAACATTGGCCCCCAGGCAATCGCACCGACTTTTGCATCGGCATACCCATGCAAGAGAATCACGCACCGATTCGAACCCGTGGGGCATGGAATCCACCATCCCGCGATCCCGATCTTCCTTCCTGAAAATTCATCCAAAACCCCAAACGACTGCTCCTCAAATTCCATCCCCAAATCCGCCGGCGACAGCCTCCGCAGCCGCACCAGCGCCCGCGCATCGGTCATCCGCCTCGGCCGCAGCAGAATCAGGGCCACAAGCCAAACCAGCCCCATCGCCAGCCCCGCGCCGATCAAAACAAAAATCCCCGCCAAAGTAAGCTGCGGACTCGACATACCGCGATGATACCCAAAGATTCAAGCCCAACCCCCACCCCGTCCGATAACAAACTTGAGTTTGAGGTGTCATTTAAGTATTGGAGGCTTCTGTGAAACTGGCGATCGGATTAATGGGCCTGGCCCTGCTAGGCGTCGTAGGCTGTCAGAGCGATAACACCAGCAAACCCTCGGCCGACGCGTCGACCCTGGACCTAACCGCCCCCCCAGCCGCCCCCACTCAGGAAGCCTATGCTCCCCCGGTTGAAACCGCGGCCCCTGACCCAGCCGCCGTCTCCACGCCCAACATGAGCGCCGCCCCCATCACCGGCGGCAGCTACACCGTCAAGCCGGGCGACACCCTGTGGAAAATCGCCGCCACTCACTACGGCGACGGCCACAAATGGAAACAAATCGTCGACGCCAACCCAGGCCTGGAACCCAGCAAACTAAAAATCGGCCAGACCATCACCCTCCCGTGATCGTCTAACCCAACAAGAAAATCCCCCGTCCAGAACACCCACGGCGCTGCCGTGGGTTTTTTATTTCCACATCACCACGCCGAAATATTCTGCGCATCGATCAAATGCGCCATCACATCCCCGGAGCAATAAATATGACACCCGTATCCCTGCGCATTAACCCACTCAATCACCGGCGCCCCTACATCCTTCGGCGGCGGCCCATGATTGTCGTAATCAATTAAAACCCCGCCGTCCTTCCGATACATCTCCGCCACATCATCCTGCGACATACTATAAATCGGCGAATCGTTAAAAATCCGAATATCATACCGCGGCACATCCAGCGTCGGCCGGCTCCCCAGAATATACCACCCGCGCCGAATCCCTTTCTCCAAAATCATATCCTCTTCCGAAAACGCCCGCGGCAAATTCACCGCACCCACATTGAATCGCTTCAGCGACGTCGTCACCTTCAGCGTCCAGGCCCCCGTATGATTCACCTCATCCCAAATCGCATCCGCCGCCGCCGCCGTTGGCAGCGGATTCTTGATCTCCTCGGTCGTATAAACGATCGTCCCCGCCGGCACATGCCGCTGCAGCCAGGCGACTGCATAATCCTGCACGTAAGCCGCCCGCCGCTGATGCACATCCCTCACCGTCTGAATCATCGGCAACAAAATCGCCGCCCCCACCACCCACCAAACCGCCCGCGGCCACCGCTCACCCACAATCGCCAACCCCACCGCTGAAAACGTAATGACCGCCACCACCGGCCCCCCCTGGTGCTGCAACCCCCAGGCCGTCGCTTTCAGCATGCTCGCCGCCAGCAAAAGCACATAAACCGCCGCGACTTTACGCCCCCAAGGCTTCACAAAAATCAGCCCCGCCACACCCAGCGCCAAAACCACTCCCAGCCCATTACTCCAAAAAATCTCGCGAAGGGTATTGGAGATCGAAACCCATCCCCCCTTCGGCCGCGCCAGGCCCACCGTGGCAATCGACCGTAAATTCCCAATCAAATTTGTCACCGACCAGGGCGCGATCAGATAAACCACCAGCGCCACCACCAGCGTATACCGAGCCGATTTCCCCACACGCACTCCAATTGTCCCATCCCCCTCGGCCAAATCCGCGAACACCAGCGGCAGTAATAAAACCATATCCACCCGGCACCCGATCCCCAGTCCCAGCGCAATCGCCGAAGCGCAACCCCGCCGCCGAGGCCCCGCTGAAAAATAAAGCGCGATAATCCCAAAACTCCACGCCATCACATACGGGCGCGCCTCCCCGCTCAATCTGACAAACAGCGGCAGCGCCGCCGTCATCCCCCCCACCAAAATTGCCCCCGCCAGCGGAAACCCCTTGGCCCGTTTCCATCCCAATCCAAACCCCGCCGCGACGGCCGCCAGAAAAACCAAATCGTTCGCCCCAACTTCGATCTCCCGCAAAACGTGCCAATCCCGGTAAATATCAAACAGCGCCTGATTCGCCGCCACAAACGGCTTCAGCACCCCCGGCGCCGCCCGCACCTCCGCCCCCGGCCGAATAAAATCCCGCGCCGAATACCCCGCCGCATAAACCCAACTGATCCAGGTTTGCGGCCCCGCCGGCGCATATTTCGCACTCGGCGTAATCCCCTCCCACATCGCCAGCCCACTGTGCACATAAAACGATTCATCCCCATTGCGCAGATCAAATTTGCCGGGAAAATTCGCGGCCAAAATCCCCGCCGACGCAAGAAGCAACAGAAAAAGCGCCCCGAGCGCCGGGCGAGAACAGCAATCTCCTCCAGCCTCATTCTCCATCAGTTCCCCTTTTTCCTCTGTGCCCTGACGACAATCGTCGGCGGAAATTCATCCGTCGTCAGTTCAAACCCCGCCTCTTTCAGTTTCTCCAGCAGCGCCGCCGCGTCCCCCAAATCCGGATGCACTTCCATGGTGATCTGATCCGTGATCTCCAGCAGCGGATTCTCCCCCGAAAAAAGCTCGAACTCGCTCCCCTCGATATCGCACTTCAGCAAATGCACGCGGCCCCCGCCCACCGCCTCCACAATCTCCTTCTGCGTGATCCACTTCACCGGCGACATCCCCTCCTGCACATGGGTCTTCCCCCCCACAAACGCGTTAATCAGTTTCACCCGGCTCTGCCACCGATTCAGCGAAAGCATCGCCTCCAATTTTTTGCATTCGGCCCCATCGGCTTCCACGGCCACCACGTGCACCCCATTCCCATGCCCCAGCGCCAGCGCCGTAAACGTCCCGCAGTTCGCACCCAAATCCACCACATTCGCATCCGGCGGAATACTCAGCGGCCCGCGCAAATAAACATTCCGCACCCAAAGCTCCCGAATCCCCGTCAGCACTCGCCTCCCCCCCAAACTAGCCCGCGCCCCGCCGAGTGTCAGCCGAAACGGCCCATCTCCCACCGCCGCATCCGCAGGCTGCAAATTTCCCGCCCGACGGCACGCCGGCAAATGCGTCATCACCGCCCAAAGCCAATGCAGCGCCACCCCCGGCCCGCACACCGACCAAAGCCCCAAAAAATCCCGAAAAATGATCTTAAAATGGCGCTTCACCCGCCCGACTGTAGCACATTCCCCGCTCTGAAAACCAGCCCCTACTAATCAACCTTCCGCGGGTTCAGTTTTGCGAGGAAAATCCCCAGTTCATAGAGCAAAATGAGGGGAATCATCAGCGCGATGGTCGCCGTCACCACATCCCCCGGCGCCAAAGCCGCCGCGATTACACACAGCGCAAAATAGACATAACGCCGCCACAGTTTGAGGGTATCAATATCCACGATCCCCAGTTTCGCCAGCGCCATCACCACCAGCGGCAACTGAAACGCCAGTCCAAACGTCAGCAAAAGCTGCAAAACCAGATCCACATAATCCGGCAGCGTAAAATGAGTCGACAGCAGTGAGTCCGAACCGAACGGTATCACTCGGATTCTCCCCCCGCTGAACATCTTGAGCCGATTCTCTGACGCATCGAACCAAAACCGCCCCTCTACAGGCCGATCCGGATCACCCGAAAGCGTCTGCACAAAACTAGGCTGAGTCGCGTCCGGCGTCCCGGAATAGTTGTGCGTCAATGGCGGCAGCGGAATTCCCACCGTAAATCGAATAAAAAATTGCAGCGACCACGGCAGCACCAAAAAATAAACAAACAGCATCCCGCTGATCATCAGCACAATGCTCAGCGGAATATATCGCGTCACTGCCCGCCGCTCGTGCGGATAGAGCCCTGCCGAAACAAACTGCCAAAGCTGATAAATAACCCAGGGAGAGGCCAGCGCCGCCGCCACGATCAGGCTGATCTTCAAATAGACCATGAACCCGTCGGCAAGCTGTTCGGTAAAAATCTGCGGATTCAAATCCGATTTCTGCAGCGCATCAAAAAGCGGCCGGCAGAAAATACCCACCAGCCTCTGCCCCACCGCCAAACAACCCACCCCTACCACCGCGATCCCCAGCAGCGCCAGCAAAATCCGCCGGCGCAGCTCCTCCAGGTGATCGCCAATCGACATCTGGAATTGGGTCGGATCAAAATCCGAAGCATCCGGCGGCATCCCCGAATTGTAATGGGGAAGAGACGAAGAGAGTAAGAGACGCAGATACGGAGCGCGGAACGGCAGCTTTTACAAGGCGATCCGCACTCCCTCTCTGCGTCTCTCCGTCTCTATTCAAGGCTCGTTCCCCCCGCCCGCCTCCGCCGAACCAGCATTAGCGCCCCGATACCCAACAAACTCGCCGATGCCGGCTCCGGTACCGTCGCCGCCGCCGCATCGCCGAAACTGAAGTCGATGTCGCTCGAAATACTCGAATCCATCGAATTCGCGTTATCCAGTGCCGTATAGGTTCCAGAGAACAAATCGATCGCGTCATTGATGCAGAATGCCGCCGAGTCCACGCCGTCCGTGGTGTAACTGACCTCGGGAAGATTATTGGCGTCAAGAACGTTCTCATCGGCCAGCAGGTCGCTCAGCAATTCGCCGGCGGTCGGCGCCGGGCCATCGAACGACAATCGGCTCGGATCATACGTGAACGACGCCTCCAACTCCGGCGCCCCGTTCATAGTGTCCAGCGATATCGCGAAATCCCAGATCGGATCGGACTGCGTCGTATTGAACGTGGGATCGTTACTGTCGTCGGCAAAATATTCCATCGACGTCACCTGCCCCGTCCCGCCGACCGAGAGCGCGGTCGGCGTCGTGGTCGGATCATCTGAATTGATGTTGTCCGGGTCTGTGGCGTCCTGTCCCCCAATCTCGGCTGTGTACGCGTACGTATTAAAGCTATTCGAATTATCCTCCCCCGACACCGCCACGATCGGATACGGATCGATGACTTTAGCGCCCGTTATCGTGAAAGCCGGCGCTTTGGGCGTAATCAAAACCTGAGCCGCCAGTCGTTCACCGTTCGGCGCAATAAACGCCCCTTTGGGATAATAATATCCCGTGGCTGAATCGGTTATCGCTGTCGCGTTGTCCGTCGTCGTCAAAAAATAGAGTTTCCCCGGCTTGGCAATCGGCGGAGTTGGCGGCGTTGCCGTGTTGATCGTCTCATAGATTTTGTCGGTGCGGGCGTTTACGTTGCCGAACATAAGGGCGGCAGCGCCACCGCCAGCAGGGTCGGCGACGCCAAATGAGCCGCTTACATAGGCCGTGCTTCCCGGAACCACAAGGTTCGCGTCCCCGCCCCGGACCAGATTCTGAGCCCCCGCGGAAACGCCGGTAAACGTCTCGATTAGCACCGTCGGCATTGCCGCCCCCGCCGCTCTGTCCACATCCGGCTCCCCCACCGCGGTGATCCCCGCTTGTGCCACCGAGACCCGCGCTTGCGCCCATCTTGGGCTCGTCAGAATCACCGTCGAACACAATGCCAACCCTGACACCAACCGTTTGAAGCCAAATGAATCATCTCTCATCGTCGCTCTCCCTTTCTCTTTATGCCGAAGAACTCTCCGCGCAAGAACGTTCCCGCGCGTACCAAACCAGCGTCCAGACTACGCCAATGGCAGTCTCTCACGTCGCAACACCGACAATCGCTCCCTGGTCAGCGCTTAGTAAGCCCGCCCGCAAAAGTCGTGTGATCTTGAACCTCGATAAACCTCCTTTCCAGCCATCCCAGCGCCGAATCCGTCGCCGATCAGCGCAGCGTCACCAGGCCGTCAATGAAACGCGGAGCGCACCCCAAGCTCCCGCTGCTTTCCAGCAGTTTTGACGAGCCCTAAGCGAAACACTTGACGCGCTGAGCCGATCTGCCATCGACGGCAGCAACGACAAGCCGTTAGTGCAACACACTAATTGTCAGGCTGGAAAAAAAGACCCAGGAGGAAATGCCTCTACCCCGTCACGGTGCACGCTTACCAACCCAGGCCAGCGGCGCAACCATTCAGAGGATGCCCGACCCTACATCATCCCCTTATATTTCTTTGCTCACAAAAGTCAACGCATTTCTGCCGCTGTGGTGCGGACAGATTATCGTGCTGAAGGCCAGACGCCGCGCGAAGCAGCGCCCGAGATGGATCGGACTTTCATTGTGTCTTTGCGTCTTGCCGGCGATAGGCGCCGCTGAGCGCGCACAGTTACCCGCCCGCCGCACCGGGATCTCCCCGTCTCTTTGTCTCTATTAAGGGATTAAGATAGCTTAAGCAGCCGGAAGTGGATCGAATTCCACGGCGATTCGGTATCCCATCCCGCTGGGGTCGCAGCGGATGACTCGGCCGAACGCATCCCAGCCGCGTAGCGTGCCTTGCGGCGGAAAGAAGACGCTCAGGTGTTCGCCTTCAGAAAGCGGACGATCCGTGATCGCCGACAGCCCGCCCAGCGACAGATCGCGCAGGGCCAGGCTCAGCCGCGGCTCCTGATGCGCGGGAATCGAATGATCCAGCCGCCGGCTATGCACCGTCGCGTGGAATTCCTTCCGAGGAAACATCCGC